>JAGTJU010000006.1 GCA_022184915.1 Myxococcales bacterium
TGGCCGGGCTACCGAAGGAGACCTCAGATGAACACCGGATTCGCCAAGACCCTTGGATTCCTGCTCCTGGGAGGCGCCGTGGGCTGCGGCGCCGCCCCCGGCCAAAACGACAACTCTCTCCTGCAGGACGATCCCATCTCCCAGGGCGTTCTCAGCGAAAACGGTCTGTCCGCCATCAACGGCCTGTCCGCCATCAACGGCCTCGTGGCCACCAATGGTCTCATGACCACCAACGGCCTCGCCACCACCAATGGCCTCATGACCACCAACGGTCTCATGACCACCAACGGCCTCATGACCACCAACGGTGGCCGCCTCACGGTCAGGTACATCGCCAAGTGCGCGCTGGCCGCCAACGACTCGATCAGCAAACAAGACAACAACGGCAACTGGCACACCTTCCCCGGTGGCCTTGGTGTGGGCACCGGCTGGAAGAACGGCGCTTGTGATGCGCGCTGCCAGCAGCAGATCAGCGCCTGCGTGCTCGCACACCTCAACAGCACCGGCCAGAACGTGCCCATCTTCGTCACCGCCGACCCCGAGGACATGCCTTCGGTGGGCTTCTCCCTCGCTTACCAGGTGGGTAGCGACGCGCACATTCAGGAAGGCGTGTACATGGGCAACGTGTTTGCGTCCAACCCGCCCGTGGCTCATTACGCCAAGGGCCAGGGCTTCAAGGCCAACATCGCCGGCCGCCTGGGCGCCAGCTCTGGCAACCCCTACAAGCCCATCGAAGGCTACCGTGTGGACCAGGCCACCAAGTACACGGGCCTCGCCGAGCGCCTTTGCAGGCAAGTGCCGGTGGGTGATGGCGAGCACTACGATTACTCCTCCTGCGACTTCCACAGCGCGGCTTTCGGCGGTGGCACCTGGACCAACTGGCCCTACACGATGACCACCTACGTGAACTCCAACTACAACGGCGCCGTGACCCAGGACAACGTCTCCCGCACGCTCTCCTTCGAGGCCAACGCGGTTGGTACCGTCACCGAGAACCCCTCCGAGATCTGGACCACGTCGCACAACTTCGAGTTCGCGAACATCATCGATGCCTTCTCGCCTGGCAAGCTGAGCATCGAAACGGTCAAGGGCTCGAAGCGCCTGTGCGCCTACGACCAACGTGACACGATCACCATCACCAAGAACACGGGCGAGCCCTTCTCTCTCACCACCTTCGACCTCACGAAGCTCTGGGACGAATCTGCCGCCACCAGCTACCGCGTCTACGGCTACGTCAAGGGCCAGTCTGGCCGCCTCGTCAAGGACGTGTCCCTGCCCGCCTCGGGCACCTCCACCGTCAGCCTGTCGTGGAACAACCTCCTCAAGGTGGAAATCATCTCCACCACCGGCAGCACCTGCATCGACAACGTCAAGCTCAAGACCTGATCTCTCCCTCACTCCCTCCTCCCCCGAAAGCCGGCCTCACCCGCCGGCTTTCACCTTTTTCGGCGAGGCCGCTGCTAAACTGGGGCCGATGTCGTTTCTCCGTTGCAAGGTGCGCCCATGAACCCCGAGCCCAGCACAGCCGTCATTGGCGGCAGCGGCTTTTATGACCTGCCAGGCCTGACCGACCTCGAGGAGCTGAACGTCTCCACGCCCTTCGGTGCCCCCTCCGATGCCCTCCGCGTCGGCCGGCTCGGGGGCCGTCGCGTGGTGTTCTTGGCCCGCCACGGCCGCGCTCATTCGCTGCTCCCCGGTGAGGTGAACGCGCGGGCGAACATTTATGCGCTCAAGCAGGTGGGCGTGACCCACGTGGTCTCGGTCTCGGCCGTGGGCTCTTTGCGGGAGGCGATCGCCCCCGGGGATGCGGTGTTGCCTCATCAATTCATCGATCGCACGGAAGGGCGGGCGCGCTCCTTTTTCGGTCAAGGTGTCGTGGCCCATATTGCCTTCGCGGATCCCATCTGTATGCGCCTCTCGCGCTTGATGGAAACCGCAGCGCGTTCCCAGCCGGGCAACGTGCACGCGGGTGGCACGTACGTCTGCATCGAAGGGCCCCAGTTTTCCACTCGCGCCGAGTCGGAGCTCTGGCGCTCGTGGGGCGCCGCCGTGGTCGGCATGACCAATCTGCCCGAAGCTCGACTCGCGCGCGAGGCCGAGCTTTGCTACGCAACGCTGGCGCTGCCGAGTGACTACGACTGTTGGCGCTCGAGCGACGAGGCCGTCACTGCCCACGAGGCCTTCGAGACCCTCAAGCGCACCGTGGACAAAGCCAAGTCCATCGTGGCTCAGGCTCTGGCCGATATCGACCCTCGGCAGGGGTGCACCTGCCGTACGGTGCTCGACGCCGCTTTGGTGACGCCACCGGCTGCGTTCAGCCCCGAGGCCCGCAGCCGGCTTGCGGCCATCGTGGCGCGCCGCCTG
This sequence comes from Myxococcales bacterium, assembly GCA_022184915.1. Lineage (NCBI taxonomy): Bacteria > Pseudomonadati > Myxococcota > Myxococcia > Myxococcales > Myxococcales bacterium. Next base: position 2,365 of record JAGTJU010000006.1, read on the forward strand.
GGCGCCGAAAGCGTCTAGACGAGGGCGCGGGCGCTTCACGCTTTGCCGGGTCGCTCCCGGGGAAATGCGGGCGGCCCCCTACCACCCGCCCGCATCACCCGGTAGGATTGACCTCGAGAGGGCCGTGAATCGACGGCCCTTCTTTTTTTTTCGGCGCCAGGGGGCCAGGTGAGTGAGGCGAGGCGCCGGCAGCGCCAGGAGACAAGGAGAGGACCATGCGGATTGAGAGCCGAAAAGTCGTCACGATCGATTACACGCTGACCGACGCAGAGGGCGAAGTGCTCGACACTTCCAAGGGGGCGGAGCCGCTCGTGTACCTGCACGGCTCCGGCATGATCATTCCAGGCCTCGAGGGCGCGCTCGAGGGCAAGGACGAGGGCGAATCGGTCACGGTGACGGTGCAGCCCGATGACGCCTATGGCGAGCGGGACGAATCTCTCCTGCAGGTCGTGCCGCGCGATCGCTTCGGCGAGGAAGACGTCGAGGCGGGCATGCAGTTTCGCGCGCGGGGACCCGAAGGTCCGGTGATGCTCACGATCGTCAAGGTCGAAGACGGCGGCGTGACGGTCGATGCCAATCACCCTCTGGCCGGCAAGGTCTTGTCCTTCGACGTGTCCGTCATCGCTGTCCGCGATGCCACGCTCGAGGAGCTCACCCATGGCCACGTTCATGGCGAAGGTGGCCATCATCACTGAACGGGCCAGTGAGGAGAGCGATACGCCGGCAGGGGCAGGCGAAAACGAAAACACACCTGTCCCCATGCCCACGACCCTCTCCGCAGCCTGCGTTCCCGAAGACGTGCTGGACGTGTGCAAGCGTCTTCAGGGCGCGGGATGGCAGGCGCACCTGGTGGGTGGGGGCGTCCGCGACCTGTTGCTCGGCCGCGTTCCTGCCGACTTCGACGTGGCCACGAATGCCCGACCCGAGGTCGTCATGCAGCTCTTCGGCGCCCGCTACGCGTTGCCCACAGGTCTGGCTCATGGCACCGTGACCGTTCTGGCGGGACGACCAGCTCGTCCCGTCGAGGTCACCACCTTCCGAGGCGAGGGCGCATACCTTGACGGCCGCCGCCCCTCGAGCGTCTCGTTCTCGGCCACGCTCGACGAAGATCTCTCGCGACGCGACTTCACCATGAACGCCATCGCGTTCGATCCTCTCGCCGACCTGGTGACCGATCCTTTCGAAGGGCGCGGGGATCTCGGGCGCAAGGTGGTCCGTGCCGTGGGCGATCCCGGCACGCGATTTACCGAGGACGGCTTGCGCCCGATGCGAGCCGTGAGGCAGGCCACCCAGCTGGGCTTCGTCATCGAGCCCGCGACGCTCGATGCGATTGAGCCCACGCTCCCTTCGTTCCGTAGGGTGTCTGCCGAACGCGTGCGTGACGAATTGTTCAAGATGCTCGCTGCGCCCGTTCCCTCGGGAGGAGTGCGCCTGATGGCGAGGACGGGGCTTCTGCAAGACGTGCTGCCAGAGCTTGCCGCGTGCCGGGGCCTCGCCCAGGAGCCCTTCCATGCGCTCGACGTGTTCGAGCATGCGTTGGCCACTTTGGATTCCTTGCCTCCAGAGCCGACGCTGCGGCTCTCGGGTCTGCTCCACGACGTAGGCAAAGGGCTTGGGCCCGAATCTTCGGCAAGCGGGGGGCCCCCCTTTGCCAGCCATGCAGCCGCAGGGGCGGCGATCGTCGGAAAGGTGGCCGAGCGGCTGCGGCTGTCTTCGGCTGAGCGCCGGCTGCTGTGCGACCTCGTGGGTGGTCACGAGTTCGACGATGCTCCTGGCCAAAGCGATGCCCAGCTGCGCGGGCTGCTCCGGCGCTGGGTGGCGGCGCCCGAGGGGCTCGCACGGGTGGCGGGGCACCTTGCGCTCTATCAGGCGAACCGCAACGCGCGGCACGCGCCTGCGCACAGGGACGAGGCTGCCGCTGCCTTCGTGGCGCGCCTGCACGCGCTCGTCGCCACGGCCCCCCCCCTGTCTGCGAAGGACCTGGCCGTCGATGGGCGCGTGCTCATGCAAGAGCTGGCGCTGCCTCCCGGCAAGCATGTGGGGCAGTTGCTCGAGCGGCTGCTCGAGCGGGTGCTCGAGGACCCCTCACTCAATACCCGGCCTCGGCTCTTGGACGAGGCGCGGGCTCTGCGTACCCCGGTGGCCCCGGTCGGCCCCTGACGGCTGTGGGGTTACGGCCCTTTTCAAGGTTCCCGGGTCAACGCGCGCAGGAATGCGGCGGCGTTGGCAGCGCTTCGCGGGCGGGCCCTTCGGGCTGTCGTTGCCACCTCGTCGTCAGAGGCCCGCCGGAGGGCCTCGGCGGCCACACCCAGGTCCTTCAAGCTGAGCTGTTCGTGCGCGAGGGGGCCGCGCCGCTCGCGGGGGACCGGCAGGCCTTGAGGCACACAGCTGAGGACGACGGGCCCGGTGACGGCCACCTCGATGGCCTCCGGCGCCGCTTCCACCCGCACGGCCCACACGACCGCGCGTTCGGTGTGCCCATCAGGCGCTGAAGGGATACGGGGGGCCACAGCGCCCACCTGGGACACGAAGGGCCAGCCGAGTACCCGGGCGAGGCAGGCGGGCACGAAGCCGCGGCCGCCCCGTCCCGAGCGCAGGCCGCCCAGCACGAGCGCAGGTGCGATCCGCAACACCGCGGCCGCGAGCACCTCCGCGCGGGCGCAGGCCGGCAGTGCGGCGTGCAGCTCCGGGGTGGTCACCTCGACCAGCCGGTGGGTGTCTGGGCGATCGGCGGGGCGCATCGACGTCGTGCCCACGTGGAGCGCAATCACCTCTGCCGCCGGCAGCGCCCGGGCCAAGGCCAGCGCCCCGCGGGTTGCCTGGCCGAGGGGCGCTTCCACGCAGACCACGACCTTCACGAGACGTGGCTCCCGGGCGCTGCCCCTGCGGCATGCACGAGGGCCTCGAACGCCGCGCGGGCCTCGCTTTCGGCCGCTTTCCAGCGTACCTCGCCTGGCGGTAAGGCGCGGGCACGCGGCCGAGGCGTGGCCAAGCCAATCCGGTGGCTCACGGCAAGAGCGAAGGGGGGCGGCCACGCCTGCTCGGGGATGCGGGTGGCCACCGCCAACACGCGCGGGCACAGGAGCCCCGCCCAGGCGCACGTCTCGGACGGCGACAAGTGGACCACGCCACCCGCCCAGGCCGCTGCGAGTGCGTCTGCCGTGGCACGGCCTTTGTCAGACACGAGCAAGGTGTGCGGGCTTCCTCCCCAGCCCGGTGCGTGGGCACGCGCCGCCACGCGGGGTGGCGGTCCCGACGGCACGGACAGCAGCTCGAGTTCGGCGTCGTGCCCGAGTTTGAGGGTTGGCGCAGGCCCGGCAGCCAAGGTACACACCACCACCCGATCGGCTTCGCAGCCGTCGAGTTCGTACTGAGTTTCGAGATCGGCGCTCAGCCGCGACAGCCGCAGCAGGCCGGATCCTGGGCCCCCTCGGGGTGCGCTCACCGTGATCTGCGCTCCGGGAAAGAAGGTCCCCGACAGGCGTGCTGCGAGCAAGGGCGCCAGCTGCACCCCTGCCATGCCCACCGGGAAAACGACGAAGCGCGGACGCAGCGTCGCGGCCACCCGCTCGAGGGTGTTCCCGTGTGTTTCGTACAGCGGAAGTACGGCGTCTGTGGCGAACGCAAGGCCCCGGTCGGCGCCGGCTTCCCCCAGCGCCTGCGCCACGGCGTCCAAGCGGCCGAGCGCGGCGGGGGGCACCGCCACCAGCCCGTAGACGGTGGCGCCGAGGGCGTTCGCGACGCCTCGTGCGCAGCCGAGGGCGTGCCGTGAGGAGGCGTCGGGCGCCAGTGCGGCGTCGAGCTCGACGTACACCACCAGGTTGGCCATCGGACCAAAAATCATAGGGGGCCGCCGGCTCGGGAAGCAAATACAAACCCCTCGAGGCCCGCAGGAACCAGGACATGACGAAGGTTGGACGGACCAGGGCGCAACCGTATACTGGCCCCGGTTCCGCTCCCCCAAACTCAGTCGACGATTTTTCGTTATGTCCTCGAGCCCCTCAGGTCCCGCCGACGCGTCGGCTCCGCTGGCTCCGGCGGCCCGAACGGCCTCGCCGGGCGGCGATCCCCGCGCGTCTGCGGCCAGCGCCGAGGTGGCCTTTTTCGAAGCGGAAGCCGAGGCGGCCACCGACAAGTCCAGGGCAGCCCTTTGTTTTTGGGAAGCGGGCCACATCCTCGAGTCCGAGCTGCGGCGGGAAAAATCGGCCGTGCGGGCCTACACGAAAGCGCTCACCGCCGACCCCACGTTTCAGCCCTCCGCCTGGGCACTGCGCCGCCCCCTGACGGTGCGGGGGCTTCACGACAACCTGCTCCGGGTCATCGAAGCCGAAGCCCGCTTTGCGCGCGACGTTCGCAAAGAGGATCGCGCCGACCTCATGCTCGAAAGGGGCCGCCTGCTTGCCCGCGTGGGGCGTGGCGACGAAGCGGCCGCAGCCTATCGTGGTGCCCTGGCCCTCCATCCGGGGCACCGCGCGGCAACGCTCAGCCTCTTGGGACACGCACTCGCAACCGGTGACGCGCGTGAGGCCGATGACTGTTGGCGCGCCCTCTTGGCGTTGGCCCCTCAGGCGGCGGTCCGTGCCGCCATCGGTTCGGCCATCGCGGGGTTTTGGTTGGTCTCTCCCTCGTCGGGGGCTTCTCTTGCCGAACGCGGGCGCCAGGCGTGGGAGGCGCTGTGGGCGGCCTGGGGGCCGGAGGTCTCCCACGAGGAGCTTCTCGTCGTGTGGGCCGATCGTCTGTGCGGCCTTTCGGGCGACGAAGCGTCACGGGTAGCGCTGGGGGAGCGGCTCGCATCGTTCGCGGCGCGTGGTGAAGTCCCACCGCGGACCCAGACTTTGCGTTTGCTTTCCCTCAGGGAGACGGCACACCGGCTCGCGGCGCGGGGTGCGCTCGACGAGGCGGCTGCCGCTTTGGACGCGGCCCTCTTGCTCGAGCCCGAGCACCCCGTGACCGCCGCCGATCGCCTGGACCTTGCGTCGAAGGCCGGGCGCAGCGACGTCTTCGACGCCTGGCCTGCGGAGGATCCCATCGTCCAGGCCGAGCTCGGCTTCCGTCGGGCCGAAGTGGCGCTCCGGCAGAGCGCCTGGGGCGAGGCCATGGCTGCCCTGGGGCTGGTCGCGCCCGAGCTTGGGCTCGAGGACCTCGTGTTCGTCGAGCGGATGCGCGCGCTGGCCGGCATGCAGGACGCTCAGGGCATGGCAGTCGCCTGCGAAGCCCATGCAGACGCCCTCCTGAAAGCGGCGGAGGCCGCGCGAGAACGCAAGGCGTTCGTCGAGGTGGCTCATCAGTACACGCGGGCGGGCGTGCTTTGGGAAACCGAGCTTGCCGACGGCGCGCGGGCGGAGCGGTTGTACGGGCAGTCTTTATCCCTGGTTCCGGGGTATCGGCCCGCGCTCGAAGGCTTGGCCTCTGTCTACACGCGGGACGGGCGATGGGATGATCTGGCGGCGCTCGTGGCCGCCGACGGGGCGGCGGCGACCACGCCCGCGCGGGCCCTGGCGCTCCGCGAAACACTGGTTCTACTCAACCGCGACTTGCTCTTCGATCTGCCTGCCGCGCTCGCCGTCCAGAGGACCCTGGCTGCGCCCCGGGCCGACGACGCCCGCGCCGCGTTCCGCTGGCTGGACCTCGCCGCTCCGCTCGCAGCGCAGGACCCGCAGGCCCAAGACGATGCGCTCGCCGCGCTGGAAAGGCTCGCGTCTCGTTCGCCCGCGCCGGCCGTACGCGCCGCCCTGGGGATCATGTCTGCACGCCTGGCGCAGGGAGGCGGGCGAGACGACGATGTGGACCCCTTCCTCGAGCGGGCGTTTGCCGCCGACCCTTGTTCCCTTGCGGCTTCGTTTCTCGAACGCCGGGCCCATCGCACGGCGGTACAGCAGCAGTCAGCGCTCGAGGCAGAAGCCGAAGCGTGGGCGAAGCGCCCCGACGGCGAGGCGCGGGCGCGGGCGCTGCGCTTTCGGCAAGCCTTTGGGGCGCTCGAGAGGGGGCAACCCTTCGACGCGCTCGCCGCGCTGGAGCCACTGGCCGTGGCGCAGGACGCCGCAGCGCGGGTGTGGCTCGTCGACGTCGCCCGGCGTAGCCGGGACCCGCAGCTCATCGCACGCACCCTGGACAGCCTCGCCAGGGAGGGGCCCCCGGCAGAGGGGGACCTCGAGCTACGGGTTCTACTGGGGGAGTTGTTCGAGGGCCTGGGTCGTCGGGGGGATGCCGCCCGCGTCTACGCCGACGTGCTGGCCCGCGCGCAGGCCTTCGTGGAAGGAGCGGACGGGGGAGCTTCGGCGCTGCGCTTGGCGGCGTCCGCCGCGTTCGGCTTGCTGCGAGCCTCCGCCGCGACGTCCGATCTCTCGTCTCTCGGTACGGCCCTGGTAAAGCTCGCGTCTCTGTGCACGTCCCCATTGGCGGCGTGGCTCTCTGCAGAGAGCGATTACGTGCGCCTCGTGGCCGGCGAACAGGTCGCAGCCGCGCCCGGCCAAGAGCCCGTGCTGGCATTCCTCGCAGCGGCGCGGGCCGCGGACGCTTCGGCAATGCCTGCGTGCTTGCGGACGCTGGCCGCCGTGTCGCCCCCGGGAGCCGGGCGGGCGCGGCTTTGGCTGCACCTCGGCCTCGCGGCCCGGCTTTCGGGGCAGGAGGGCGAAGCGCTCTTGCTGGCCGCCTACGAGGAGCACGCAAGCGGCGATCTCGAAGTGGCGCTCCTGGAGCTGCCGGAGGCGAAGCTCGACGCGTCTCGGGCCGCCGTGCTCGGCAGCGCGCGCTTGCGGCGTCTCTGCGCCAGATCCGCCGCGGGTGACGAAGCGAGTGGCGACTTGGGGGTGTTGGCCGCCCTCGACCGGGCCCACCGCGCCGAGACCGAGGGCAGCCTCGACATCGCGGCTGCGTCTTTTGCGCTGGCTCTCGAACTGCGCCCCGAATCTTTGGAGGCGCTCGACGGTCTCAGGCGCCTCGCCCAGCGGGCCGGTGCCCGTCGAGACGAGGCCGGCCTGCTGGAACGCTTGGGGGAGGCTTTCGTGGGCGGCGCCGCCGCCGCGACTTACTTCGCCGAAGCGGCTCTGCTGCTCGAGGCCGATGGCGAGGACGAGCACGCCATCCGGCTGTTCTACAAGGTGCTCGCCCGGGCCCCCGACGACGACGAGGCCTTCGCACGGTTGCGCCGGCTCCTTGCCAAAACAGGCGCGTGGCCGCGGCTCGAAGGTCTCCTGGGGTTCAAGCTCACGCGCCTCGGCCAACAGGGGCATCAGTGTGTGCCGCTTTGGCAAGAACGGGCGAGGGTGCGGGCCGAAGGTCTCGATGACGAGCGCGGGGCGCTCGCCGATTGGCAGAGGGTGGAAGCCATGGACCCCCGGGACTTTCAGGCGGCATTCCACCTTGGGCGGGCGGCGCGCAAGCGTGGCGCGCTCGGACCCGCCCGCGCGCGGCTCGAGACGGCGATGGCTACCGGCAGCCCAGAGCCCGGCGCGCGTTTGGCCTGCGCCGTAGAGCTCGCCGAGCTGTGCGAGGCGATGGGCGACCGCGCGGGCGTGCTGTCGGCCCTCGCGGCGCTCGACAGCGAGCACGCCCACGTCTCATTGCCCCTCGTGCAGAGGGCCGAACCTCTGTGCGTGAGGTACGGACGAGCCGAGCTGGCGGTCGCCGCCTACGAGACCTTGGGCAACCGCGGGCAGGGCGCCGAACGAGCGGCGATGTTCGTGCGCGCCGGCCAGCTGCTGCGCGATGGCGGCGCGCCTGGCAGAGCCGTGGCGGCTTTCGTCGAGGCCGTGAAGGCAGATCCCTTGTCGGATGCCGCCCGTGACTTGTTGTCAGCGGGGGGCGTTCCGGCCTCCGAGGGTGAGGCCCACGCGGCCCTTGCTTCGGCGCGGGACCAGGTGCTGGCGGCGTTGTGCGCTCCGCCTCCCGCCGGGGCAGGGGCGCCTCTTTTCGACGAGCCCCGCTTGCAGCTGCTCGCGGCCTACGGGCGGCTCCTGGACGAGCCCTGGCGGGTGGCCGTTGCCGAGCAGATTCTGTTGGTGATGGGGCAGGGGGCTGCCCGGGGCCGCGCCCGGTCGGTGGTGGGGAGCCTCGACGTGGCTCACCTGTTCGCGCTCGGCGCGGAGACTGAAGGCGCTTCGCCCTCCGTCGCCGCCCTGGCAGCTGTCTGGCCGTCCCTCGACCCTTTCGTGAGCCGCGCCTATGCGGCGCGCGACCCCGCGCAGGCGCCGGGGCGCGCGAGCCGCATCGACCACCGCGCCGATCCCCGCCTCGATTGGCTCGAGGCCGCGGCGAACACCCTCGGCCTGACCGCGCTCGTGGTGCATCAGGGCGGCAGCGACACGCAGGTGGCCCTGCCCGGTGGTGCCCTGCCCACGCTGGTGCTGGGCAGCGGCCTGGTGGGCGGCGACCCCGCGAGCCGCTTCCGCGTGGCGCGCGCGCTGGCGCTGCTCCGCCTGGGGGTGCCGTTCGCGGCCTCCGAGCCTGCTTCGGACGTCGACGCGCAGGCCCTCTGGGTGGAGGCGACGATCGCCACGGTGGCCCCCACGCGTGCCTTGGCCGCAGCCCGCGAGACGATGCCCGGTGCGTACCTCGCCCGGAACCTGCCGCGCAAGGTCCTCCGGACCGTGGCACCGCTCGACGAGGCCCTCGCGCAGGTAGGTCCGGCTGATGTCCGTTCGTGGCTTTCGCAAGTGCACCGGGCGGCGGACCGCTTTGCCCTCGTGGTGGCGGGCGACGCCGCCGAGGCCGCGTTTGCTCTGGCGGGGAGCCGCAGCCCGGAACGTGTCAGGGCGCATCCAGAGGTCGGCGCTCTCCTCCGTTTCGCCCTCAGTGACGCCCACCATGGCCTGCGTGTGAGACTCGGGCTTGGGAAGGAGACCCATGTCTCGCCCTAAGCCGCCGCTCGGGAGCACGGGCGAGGCCACCCCAGCGCCGCACACCGAGCCACCGCCCGGGTGGAACGAAGCCATCGACGCGCTTGCGGCGTCCATCGATGCGCTCGAGCCCACCAACACACCTCCCCTCGAAGTGCCTCCGTTCGCGGCGAAGCTCCCCGCAGTCGTGAGCCCCCTGCCTGTCGCGACCCGCCTGCCCAGCCCGCAGCCGCTGGGTCCTGCCCCTCGGGAGCCGAGCGCCCGCGACGAGAGCGGGGTGCTCGTGATTCCGGACCTGGCCGAGCTGTCGGCCTCCCTCGAGGCCGCCCGCTCCCCGGTGCTTCGCCCGGCTCCCGCGCCCTCTGAAGAAGCTGCTACGAACGCGACCCCACCGGACGGCGGAGGATCGAGCGGGGGGGAAGGCGAGGGGACCGATCCGTTGGGGCACCTCGATGTCGATCCCGCCGAGCTCCTCTTCCTCGAAGAAGCAGCCGCTCCGGTGGTCCTGGATCCCTTTGCCGACCCTCCGCCGCCCGAAGCGCCACGCGCGCTCGATGCGCCCCCGTCGGGCCCGGCGTTGCCCGTCGATGGTTTCGTCACGCGCACCGATTGGAGTCAGGTGCGCCTCGCAAAGGAGGCCCCGCCGGCGGCGGACCACGAGGCGCGCTTGGCGCTGCTCGCGGATGAACTGGAGGCTCGGCAGGCCGAAGGGGCCCCAGGGCCGCAGCTCGCGTGGGTGGCCGTAGAAGCCGCGCGGGCGGCCCACGTCGTCGGCGCAACGGCATCGGTCGAGCACTTTCTTGCTCGTGCCACCGCCGCGGCCCCGCAGGCGGTCGCGCCTCGACGGGAGAGGCTGCGCTCCACCAATGCGGCGGCGACGCAGGCCGCGCGGGCGCGGGCCCTCTCGGAGCGCGCCTTCGAGGTGAGTGAGCGGGCGGGCGCCGAATGTGAAAGCTACGCCGTCGTCGCACGCGCGCTGCGGGCTGCCGCGGGGGATCTGACGGATGCCGCCGGCCCCGGTCTCGAGGACCCTGGGCTGGCGTTGGCCGTGGCGTTCGCCGCGCTCGGCGGCGACGACGGGCTGCGTGCCAGCGAGGCTTTGGCGCAGGCCGGGCAGCGGCTTGGCGGCGAGGTCGGTGCCGCGCTCGTACTTGCGGGCGCGAGACTCATGGAGCTGAGGGGCCTCGGCGACCGAGGCGCCGCGCTGCGCGCCCGCGCCCAAACGTTGTTTCCGAAGGCGCCCGCTCTCTTGCTGGCCACCTTTCGTCTGGCGGGCGCTTTTTCGGCCGGCGACGCGCTCATGGCCGCAGAGTCGCTCCTGGGTCAGCTCGAAGGCGTTCCCGACTCCTCGAGGCTTCGCCAGGCCGTGGGCCGGTGGGCCGTGGCCCTCGCGGAGGCCCAGGGAAATCCCTTGCTGGCAGCCGAAGGGCTCGAGAGGGTGGTCGAGGGGCAGCCCCTCGTGGGCCTGTCGGTCGCGGAGCGCATGGCCCTCGTGCCTTTGCATTTTCGAGGCGTCGTCGACAACCCCGAGGGCTGGGTCGAGGGACTGCCACCTGAGGAAGGGGCCTTGTTCCTCACGGCCGTCGCGGAAACCCTGTTCCGGGACGCCCGTCCTACCGAGGCGCTGGCCATGCTCGAGCAGGCGCTCGGCCTTGCCCCGTCCGCCACCTTTTCCGCGCTCCTGGCGGAGCGCCTCGCCCCCGCGCTCCCGCAGGCGGCTGACAAGGTCCGCGCGTACCGTGCCTGGGCGCGCGGAGACGCCTCACGCGCGGGTGTGGCTTACCTCGAGGCTGCCGCCGCGGCGCCGGAGGCCGACCTCGAAGCCCTTCAGGATGCCGCTTTGGAGGCCTTGCCCGTCGACGGGGCTTTTCTCAGCTTCGCCTGGGCCGATCTCGCCGCGCACCGCTTTTCGCGCGCCGCTGCCCGCCTCGAGGCCGGCGCGGCCGCTTGGGCTGGGGCGGGCGACGCCACGCTGGCCGAGGCGCTGAGGGAAAGGGCCGAGGACGCGCGCCAGGCCGAGACCCCCGCGCTGGCCGTGGTCCGCGCCATGTCCCGGTCGTCATCGGCCGACGAGACCTTGGACCATCCGCGGGTGCTGGCCCGGGTGCCGCTCGACCAGGGCAATCCTCCCGACGCCGTCGCCGCCGCCTTCCGCTCCGCCGCCATGGCCAGCCGGTCCGTGAGCCTGCGGGTGATCGAGGCCGCCGGGTGGTTGAGGGCCGCCGGCCAGCGGCGGGCCGCCATTCAGCTCCTCAAGCCGCGCTGGGGGGAGGCCTCCCCCTCCGAGTCCGTCAGCATGCTCTTGCGGGTCCTTGCGAACCCCTTCGACGACCCCGTGAGCGCCGCCAGCGTGTTCGAGCGTCTCGCCTCCTCGTCCGCCACGTCCGACCACCGGGCGTTTTGGCTCTTGCGCCGCGCCGAGGCCCTCCTGGCCGACCAGCAGCATGCCGAAGCCGCCGCGGCGCTCGCTCAGATCGGTGCGGGACCCTTCCGCCTGGAGGCGGACGTGGCCCATCGGCGCGCGCTGTGGGCGGCGGGCGATCACGGTGCCCTCGATGCCCTCCTGCGAGACGAAGTAGATGCCTACGAGGGCGCGGGACAGCCCGAACGGGCGTCCCAAACTCTCATCGACAGAGCCCAACTGCGCGCTTCGTTCCTCGACGACTCCCAGGGAGCCTCCGCGCTTCTCGACGAGGCTCTCGCCTCATCGCCGCAGAGCTTGGCGGGGGCGTGGGCTCGTTTCGTGCTCGCAGCGCGGCTCGGCGACAGGCCGGGTATTCAGGTAGGCCTCGAAGCCTTGGCGTTACAGGGTGACCCTGACGCTGCGTTTTTATGCTTGCTCCACGAGGAGGCCGTGCCCGATGTTCCGCCCCGCGCGCCTCCCTGGCTACCCCTCGCTCTGGCCCCGCCCCACGAGGGCCGCCTCACCCTGCTTCAAAGGACCCTCTCGCCGATGGCGCCGTCCGCCGGCTGGCAGGCCGTGCACGCGTATGCCTCCGCGCGTGCCGATGGGGATCCTCGGCTGACCCAAGCCCTCGCGCTGCGCTGGGCCGAGTCCCTCGCGAGGGCCCGCGCTTTCGATCAAGCGCTTGCGCTCTTGGCCGAAGTGACGGCAAAGGAGCCCGCACATCTGCCGGCGTTGCGCCTCACAGCCCGGGTGGCCAGGGCGGCCGGCCAGCCCGCGCTCATGATCGAGCCTCTCGTGCACGCGGCCGAGACGGTCAGCTTGCCCCACCACCGCGCCCTTTTGTACCTCGAAGCGGGCGAACGGGCGCTCGAGGTGGGAGATGCCCGTGCCGAACCTTGCCTCCATGAGGTCCTGAAATCCGCGCCAGGCCACCCCGAGGCGTTTCGCCGGCTTTACGAGCGCCTCACGGCGCGCGGGGACACGGCGGCGCTGGCCGAGCTCCTGCGCGTACGTCAACAAGCGCCTTTGCCCGCCGCAGAGGCCGAGGCGCTCCGCCTCGAGCGCGCCACCTTGCTCGAGAGCCTGGGGGATCGCGCAGCCGCGAAGGCCGAACTTCGCGGGTTACTGGCGACCGATGCTCAGAACCTGCCAGCCCTGCGTGCCCTCGTCGAGTGCGAGCACAAAGACGGCGCCTACTCGGTGGCGGCCGAGCTGTCCCTGCGGCTGGCCCGCCTCGAAACGGAGCCGGACGCCCAGACCCTCGTTTTCCGACGTCTCGGCCAGATCTATCATCGCCGGCTTTCGGACCAGAAGCTGGCGGCGGGCGCCTACGAGCGTGTCTTGAAGCTCCTGCCCGACGACCAAGAGGCGCTGAACGCGCTTTCGGAAATCTACGCCAAGCAGAATGACCTGTCTCGCGCTCTCGCGGCCACGGCGCGGGCGGCCTCCGGGGAGACCGACGAGGGCCGCCGCCTCACGCTTCGCGTCCGGTTGGCCACCCTCCACGAAAAGAGCGGTGACGTGAAAGAGGCTGGAAATCTGCTCCGGCAGGCCCTCGACGAGGCGCCCCGCAGCCTGCAGGCCATCGGGGAGCTTGCGCGCTACTACGAGCGGCACAAAGACCTGGCGTCGCGCCGGGTGTTGCTCGACACCTCACTGTCGCGCTTGCACGATGAGCTCCGTCGCTTTCCGGGTGACCTCGCAGCCCTGCGCACCATCGTACCCGTGCTACGTTGGTGCGCCCGGGCCGCGGGCTCGGCCGCCACGGCGCAGTTGCTCGCGGCGCTCAGCGACGATTCCGGCGAGCGCCACGAACTGCGAGCCTGGGCCGTGCCCGCCGCACGAGGGCGCAAGTTGACGCCCCTCGTAAACCCCGAGGTGGACGAGATGGCGTACCCCGCGAACTTGCCGCCGGCGCTGCGCCAGGTGATGCGCGTCCTGGGGCCGGCGCTGTCCCGGGCCAGTAAGCCGGACCTGCGCCCCTACGGCGTGACCCGTGCAGATCGCGTCTCGTTAGGAGAGGGCCCCCGCGCGGTCATCGACGCCCTGGCCGTCGGGTTGGGCGTGAGGGGGTTCGAGGTGTTCGTGAGCGCCGAGATGCCCTTCACCGTCATCGTCGAGCCTGGTGACCCCCCCGCGATCATTCTCGGTCGCGAGGTCGTGGCCCAGGGGCCCGTGGCCCTGCGCTTCGCCGCCGGCTATGCGCTGCGTTTGGTGGCCACTCACTTCGACCTCTTGGCTGCCCGAGAGCCCGGCGCAGCGGCCCTCCTCACCGCGCTCGTCCGCCAGTTCGTTCCGGTGGCCACGTCCGACGATCCGGTCGACGAGGCACGCACCCTGCGCGCGTCCGAACGGCTCGCCAAGGCGCTCGGGCGTTCTCTTCGTACCGAGCTGCGCCCCTTCGTCACCGAGATGGCCAGCCCCGAGAGCCTCCGGGTCGTGGCTGATGCCGTCGAAGAGACCGCGGCGCGCGTGGGCCTCCTGGCCTCGGGCGACCTCGCCACGTCGCTTGGCGTTTACCTGGGAATGAAGGGGCTACCCTTGTCCGGCTCCTCGCTCGCGGGGTCTGCGGTGGCAAGCGCCTTGTTCGAGTTCGCGTTGTCCGCCGATTACGAGCTTCTCGTGCGGGCCCTCGACTCGGTCTCCTGAGCTCGCCGCTGCCGTCGCCTCACGCTTGCACGCCGGGATGCGCGCGAAGATCCCGCCCACCCGAAGGCCATGATACAGTGGGCGCCCATGGCTGTCGGCGAGCTTACCCCGCCACCTCAGGACGACCCTCTCGTCGGGAAGGTCATCTGCGAACGCTATCGTGTGATCAAGAAGCTGGGCGAGGGCGGCATGGGGGCCGTTTACCTGGCCGAGCACGTCTTCATCGAGAAGAAAGTCGCGCTGAAGGTGCTTGCACCCGAGCTGGCCCGCAAAGCCGAACTGACGGCGCGCTTTCTTCAGGAGGCCAAATCGGCCTCCCGCATCGGCCACGAAAACGTCATCGACATCTCGGATTTCGGGCAATCACCCGAAGGCTTCGTCTTTTTTGCGATGGAGTTCCTGCAAGGGCAAGACCTCGGACAGGTGGTACGAGCCGAAGGCGCCATGACGTGGCGTCGGGCCCGTCCAATCATCGTGCAGATATGCAAGGCCCTCGGCGCAGCGCACGCCAAAGGGATCATTCACAGGGACATGAAGCCCGAAAACGTCTTCATCATCGACCGGGGAGGCCGGGCCGATTTCGTCAAGCTCCTCGATTTCGGCATCGCCAAAGTTCAGACCGAAGCCGGCGACGACGGCCCGAAGCTCACCCGCACCGGCATGATCTTTGGCACGCCCGAGTACATGGCCCCCGAACAGGCCGAAGGGAAGGTCTGCGACCAGCGCGCCGACGTGTACGCCGTGGGCTGCATGATTCACCACCTCATTGCGGGCGAGGCGCCCTTTCAGGCAGAGAACTTCGTTGCGATGCTGACGAAGCATCTGCTCGAGACACCGAAGCCTCCCTCCCTCAAGCGCCCGGAGCTGGGCATTCCTCCGGAACTCGATGCGCTGGTGCTCAAGGCGCTCGCGAAGCAGCCGGCCGAACGGTTCCAGAGCATGGCCGACGTGCTCGCGGCGGTGGAGTCGATCTCCGAGACAGCCGGAGGACGTGGTCGCTCGCCCTCCACGCAGCCCGCCGCCCGAGGAAATCTCACGCGGCCTTTGGGTGGCTCCGATGGGATGCCCCTCATCGCCTCCAGCGGGCGCGTCTCGAACACTGAGATGATGGTGTCCGGCGGACCCGCGTTCGCCGACGCCCCGGAGGCCGTCGAGGATGACGAACGTGCCCCGAATCCGCGATCCGGAAAGGGCCTGCTGGTGATCGGTGGCATCGCGTTGGGCGCCGTGGTGGCTCTGGCCTGGTTGCTTCTCGGGCACTCGGCGCCCCCCCCTGTGGCAGGGCCGGCGCCGCTCCCCACGGCAGGGCAGGTCCCTGTCTCCCCCGTGACGGTCCCCGCGCCCGTGCCTGAGCCGGCCGCGTTGATCAAAGCGCAAGAAGCGGCCGAACCCGTGCCGCCCCCTCACCCCAAGCTCGATCGCCCCACCCGCAGGGAAGACCCACCCCAGCAAGCCATGCGGCCTGCTGCACCGAAGGGGCCGGAACCGCCCAGGCCCGGCAAGGCGCCGCAGCCGGAGACCCCAGCCGAACTCAAAGGGTTCCCCGGCGAGTAGAGCGGGACCGCTTACCTTCGTGGCTTTGCCGGCTCGCACACGAGCGCCCGGCCGTTGTGCTCCCGACCGTTGAGCGCCAACACCAGAGCTTCGGATTGACCCGAGGGGACGTTGATGTAGCTGTGCGTGTTCATCACTTCGATGTCCGAAGAGGGGACCACATGGCCCGCATCCTGAAGCAGGCTCGCCACGTCGTCGGCGCGTACGCGGTCCTTACGCCCGAGGTTGAGGTAAAGCCGGATCTCGTCGGCTCTGGCCTCTGAACGGCTCGGGGCCCGTGTCCGCGTTCGCTCCTGTACGGGCTCCTGCGCCTGCCGGGGCGACTCCTCCCCGTCTTCGTTCCACACCGACATGAAGTCGTCAGAGGCACGGATGTCGCGACCCTCTCGCACGGAAAGGGGGGCGGCCTCGACCGGCGTGATCTGAGGCGGGGACATCTCTTCCGCGGGTCGGTCACCTCGGCTCGCCATGGGCGCTTCGCTGACCAGCGGCTCTTTGTCGCCGTACCCAGGCTCTCGGTCGCGACGCACACGATCGCCCCGGCGCAGGCGGTCCCCGGGCCGAGCGCGATCCCGCTCACCGCGGCCCTCGGGACGCCGGCCACTGGCGTTGCGTCCACGCTCCCGATCCCCGTAGCGTCCGGCTTCGTCCCGACCCCGGTCCGAGAAACGCTCTCGTCGGCCCTCGCCCTCCCGCCGTGGGGTGGGTTCGTCCAAGCTGGTGGCAAAGCCGAGCGCCTCGCTCTCGGCCTCGGGCGTGCCCTGAGCCATGTTGTCGGCCACCGCTTCGGCCGCCGAGGGGCGGTTGCGGGTGTGGCTCAAGCGCTCCTTCAAGAGGCTAGCCAGCAGGTGTTCGGCGTCGAGTGCGGTCAACACGCGGCGGGCGAGGGCTCGCCACGAGAGTCCGGGTTCGGGCGCGAGGTCCTTGCGAAGCCGCTGCAGGCTTTCCCCTTCGCGGCGCGCCTGGATCTCGGCCTCCGAAGGCAGCGTGCGCTCCTCCGGCTTTATCTTGTAGAGCAGCTTGAGGTAGTAGAACGAACCCACCTCCGTGGGCCCGATGAGCGATACGGCCACGCCGTGGCGTCCCGCCCGTCCGGTTCGCCCGGTTCGGTGGATATAGGACTCGGGCGAATCCGGAAACGAAAAATTGAAGACGTGAGAGATGTCGTCGATGTCGATGCCGCGCGCTGCTACGTCTGTAGCCACCAGGAAGCGAATGCTTCCCTCGCGCATCTGCTTCATGACCTTTTCGCGATCGCTTTGTGACAGGTCGGAAGAGATAGCCTCGGCCTCCATGCCCTTGCTCCGCAGGAACTCCGCCACGCGCCCGGTCTCTTCCCGGGTGTTGCAAAACACGATGCCCCGGCCCGGGTTCTCGAAGGCCAAGATGCGCAGCAGGTCCGATTCGCGGTTCGCGCCGCTGACCGTGTAGTAGAGGTGGCTAATCTCGGCCACGCCCACGAAGTCGGCCGAGAGCTTGAGGTGCACCGGGTTGCGCAGATAGCGCCGCGCCAGGCGCTTGATGCCCTCGGGTAGGGTGGCGGAAAACAGCATCGTCTGCCGCTCCGACGGGGTGTGTTCGAGGATGCGCTCAATGTCTTCCTGAAAGCCCATCGAGAGCATCTCGTCACACTCGTCCAACACCGCGCAGCGCACGCGATCCAGCTTCAAGGTGCCCCGGCGCAGGTGGTCCAGGATGCGCCCGGGTGTACCGCAAACGATTTGTCCGCCGGCCCGCAACTGTTCGACCTGCTTGCCCATGGGCGCACCGCCGTACACGGGTACCACGGTCATGGGCCTGTGGGCCGCGATGCGCGCCATTTCGGCCGCCACCTGCAAGGCCAGCTCGCGCGTGGGCAGAAGCACGATGGCCTGAACGGCCTTCTCGTCGGGATCGACCACGCGATCCACCAAGGGGATCCCGAAAGCGGCCGTTTTGCCCGAGCCCGTGCGGGACTGCACCAGCGCGTCTCGACCCGATTGCACCACGGGAACCGTTTGGCGCTGCACCTCCATCGGAGCCGAAAAGCCCATGTCTTGTAGGGCCTGCAGCACCTCGGCGCGGAGTCCCAGGTCTGCGAAGGTGCCCCGATCGGCCTCCTCCTGCCCCTTGTCCGCCCCCCGTTCCTGTCGATCCGTATCGTTCTCGCTCATGGCTGCCTTCGTTCTTGTTCGTGCTTGTCCGTCGTGTCGACGAGGTCTCGTGCGCTCTCAGCGGATGTCCCGCAGGCGCTCGCTCAGTTTGTCCACCCGCGTGCGTACCTGGGACAGGCGCGGGGCCTGCTCGTTCCCGAAACGCTTGAGTTCGCGTGTGAAGGTGAGATGAACGGCGCCCAGCTCGTCGTAAACGGACGCCATGTCTTCGAGTTCTTTCCGCAGGGCGCGGCTCCGCGCTTCCTGAAACCGGCATCGTTGCCCAAGGCGGCTCCACCGCTTGCGCCAGAGTGCGCCTTCGTCACCCCAGCGCTGGGCTTCTGCCGGGTCGTAGCCGCCCAGCAGGTGATGAAAGCTCTCCAGGTGCTTCTCGAGTGCGACCTGCACGTCCGACAGCTCCTCCAAGCAGCCCTTCAACTCCGCCACCGTGATGGCCTCGCTTACCGGCGTGGCGGCTTCCACGGGGGGATTGCGTCGCCGGTAGATGGAGACACCCACCGACGTCAGCACGTACAGGCTGCCCAGCACGGAAAACGACAGCACCGACCAAGCCAAAAAGCGCCGATACGGTCGGTATTCAGAATTCCTGTCAGATCCCTGTGTAGACAATGGATGCCTTGACTCCCAGCGAGGAGCCGCGGTCCGGAGCGCCGGACGTGGTGCTGGGAGGACCGTACGGACCCGAACCCCGATTGTCAACAGGGCGGGTGCGCCTGGCTGGGCCAGCGCGGCCGCCTGCTCAGAAGCCCGGGCTGAGGTAGCCGTCTTCGTCTACGGTCGTTCGGGGCTTCGTGGGCTTTGGGGGCGGGGCCTCCGTGCCCTTGTCGTTCCGTGAACCCGTCGAGCCCCGACCGGGTCGGGTCACGGCCACCGGACGGCGGCCCGGCTCCTTCGCCGCGTCCTTGGGCGCTTCTTTTTCGGCCTCTTTGACCAGGCTTGCTGCGAGCTTGGCTGACAAGTCGGGCACCAGCGTCATCGTTTGGGTCTCGTATCCCTCTTTGTCGAAGGCGAAAGCGATCGCCTCCTTGCCTTTGGGAAACTCCAACTGGAACGGCGTGGTGCCGAGACGCTCACCCGAGTCGTTGCGGGAGACGGTGGCACCGCTTGGTTCGGACCTGAACATCACGGTCACGAGCTCGGGCACGTCCGGAGCGGCTTCAGCATTCGCCTCCGCCTGCGTCTCGGCTGCGGGCGGTGTCACCGTGGCCGAGGCGGGAGGGCCCGAAGGGCCGCGACCCAGCAGCAAAAACGCGGCGGTTCCCGCGACAAGGATGGCGCCTGCCACCCCGAACGCCAGGCCCTTGTGGGACTTCGGCGGGATGTCGAGGTCGTCCGCCAACTCGCCGTTGCCTTGTCCGAAGGTGGTGGGAGCAGGTTGTCGGCGGTTTCCTCCCTGACCGGGGGCGGCTCCGAACACCACCTGCCCGCTCATGGCTTCCGCCTCGCTTGGACGGGATGCGGGAGCCCCCTCCGCCGGCGCCGCTGATGGCACCGAGCCCCCGTTCAGCACGAAGCTCTGCGGGTCCAAAATGGCCGCTCGGAACTCCTTCATCGACTGAAAACGTTGGGCGCGGTCCTTCGCCAGCGACTTCAGCACCACCTTCTCGTGGTGCTCCTCCAGCGCGGGGTTGATGGCCCGCAGCGAAGGAGGCGCTTGGGTGATGTGCTTGACGATGATTTCACCGTAGCCCTCGCCCCCGAACGGCACCTTGCCCGTCATCATCTCGAACAAGATGACGCCCAAGGCGTAAACATCCGACCTTTGGTCGACATCGGCGCGGCCCTCGCACTGCTCGGGCGACATATAGTAGGGCGTGCCCATGACGGAGCCCGTCCGCGTCTTGTGGGTGACCTTTTCGTCCCCCTGCGTGAGCTTCGCCAAGCCGAAGTCCAGAACCTTGACGAAATCGACGTTCGCGCCGCGGTTGATGAGGTAGACGTTCTCTGGCTTGAGATCGCGGTGGATGATGCCGTGCTCGTGGGACGCCGCGAGGGCGTCCGCCACCTGCGCCGCGATCTTCAAGGCCCGCGCCGCGGGAAAGCGGTGTTCGCGGGTGATGCGGTCCGACAGGGCTTCACCCTGCAGGAACTCCATCACGAAGAAGAATTCACCCTCGTCGGTGTTGCCGAAATCGCTGATGTCGACGATGTGCTCGTTGCCGATCTGATTGACCGATTTGGCCTCGGTCATGAACCGCGACACCACCTCGGGGTTCTTCGAGAGCTCGGGGTGGATGGCTTTGATAGCCACCTTCTTGCCGATGACAGGGTGTTCGGCGAGGTACACGACCCCCATGCCGCCTTCGCCCAGTTTCGCGGTGATCTTGTAATTTCCGACAGTCTGCCCAACGGATATCATGGGAGAGCTAAGTCCTCACGCTTACGGGCTTTTCCGGGCCTTTGGGCAGATTCACCCATTTACTTGTCTTCGTCAAGATTGACCCCCAGCTTGAAGCCCGCCTACCGGTTAGACACCTCAGTAGGGCTTTTTCGTCAACCAGAACGGGTAAAGGGGTGCGGACGGTGACGTTTTTGCACCTACCCGCTGGCAAGGCTCGGGGGGGGGGATCAAGCCAGCCGGCGCGAGGCCGCCGTGCGGCCGGGTTGCTTCAGCCGAACCGGGTTGCTTCAGCCAAAAAAGATCGAACGCCGCTCGAGCAACATTTCCGCAATCATCGTGTCCACTTGCCCACGCACCTGCTCGGCCGCCTCCAACACGGCCGAAGTATCATCGAGCGCCATGGTCGGGGCCACGATCGGCTTTCCCACCTGGATGTGCCACTTCGTGGGAAGGGGTAAAAGACCCAGGGGACCCAGGAAGGGAAAGGTAGGCGTGATGGGGATGTAGGGCAAGCCGAGCCACCGGGCCGGGGCGGTGAGCTTGCCGATCACCGGGTGGATTTCCTCGGCCCCCACGATGGCCGTGGGGATGATAGGCACGCCGGCCGCGGCCGCCAAGCGAACGAAGCCTCCGCGTCCGAAGCGCGTGAGACGGTACCGCTCCCGGTAGAGCTTGCCCACGCCCCTCAGCCCCTCCGGAAACACCGAGACCACCTGACCCTCCTCGAGAAGGCGCGTGGCGTTTTCCATCGAGGCCCGTACGCCCCCGAAGCGGGCCACGACCGGTCTCATGACACGCGAGCGAAACGCAAAGTTCGCCACGAGGGGCCGGGGCAGGCGATGCTGGGGGTGGAGCTTGCGCACGCCGTAAGCAAGCATCATCCCATCGTAGGGTAGGCCCCCTGAATGGTTGGACACCATGAGCGCCGGCCCTGAGTCCGGGAGGTTTTCGAGCCCCGAGAGACGCACGCGGAAGTACCGCTCCCACAGAAAATCCAGCAGCGGTGTGACCTGCTCGAAGAAGTGCGGATCGAAACCAAGGTCCGGTTTCGTGGACGGATCTTCACCGTCCGACGTCCGGATGGCCTCGTATACGGCCTTGAGCGCGCCAAGGACCCGCGCGTCGGGAACGGGGAGCATGCGCGACCTCGAGGTTCAGCTTTTCGCGACGAGGTCAACCAGTGCCTGGCGCCACTGGCTCAGCACGGCGCCCAAGTCGGCAGGCCGGGGCCCGCCCCCTTGCGCCATGTCAGGTCGACCTCCGCCCTTACCATCGATGACCTTCACCAACTCGGACAAGGTTTTGCCCGCATGGAACCGCCCCACCAAGTCTTTGCTCACCACGCACACCAACGACAGCTTCTCCCCTTCGTCGCCCACCAGCGCAATGACGGCGGGAGAGAGCTTGTCCCGCAGCTTGTCGGCCGTTTCGCGCAGGATCTTCGCGTCGCTGACCGGGACATCGGTCACGAGGATCGAGACGTCGCCCACCTTCTGAGCGTGTGCGGTCAGATCCTTCCCTCCGCCCGAGGCCAGCTGAGCGCGCAGTTTCTCGATCTCTTTGTCCCGCGTGCGAAGGTCTCCCTGGAGACGCTCGAGTTTGGAAGACACCTCGAAGGGGCTGGCCTTGAGCTGTTCCGCCGAACCCAGGAGCTCGTGTTCCAGCTTGCGCACGAAACCCACGGCACCCAATCCGGTGACCGCCTCGATCCTGCGGACGCCCTGTGCAATGCCCGTTTCTTCTGTGATCTTGAAGAGGCCGATGTCGCCGGTCCGCGACACGTGGGTGCCTCCACACAGCTCCTTGCTCTCGGCCATGGACAGCACGCGAACGGTGTCCGCGTACTTCTCGCCGAAAAACGCGACCGCGCCCGCGGCTTTCGCTTCCGCGATCGGAAGCACCGCGGTCTCGACAGCATGGTTTTGAACGATGCGGGCGTTCACCAGATCTTCTACGCGCTCGCGTTCTTCCCGCGTGAGGGGCTGAAAATGGGAAAAATCGAAGCGGAGACGCTCCTCCGAAACCAGGGAGCCCTTCTGCGCCACGTGCTCGCCAAGCGTCGTACGCAGGGCCCAGTGCATGAGGTGCGTGGCCGAGTGGTTGCGTCGAACGGCGTTGCGGTGAGCTTCGTCCACCCGCAGGTCCAGCGCGTCACCCACCTTGACCTCACCCGACACGAGCGTGGCCACGTGCACCGACAGGCCGGGGACCGGCCGTTTCGTGTCGTCGATGCGCACGCTTCCCGCCGGGCCCGTCGCCACGCCGCTGTCGCCCACTTGGCCGCCCGATTCGCCGTAAAAAGGGGTTTCCGCGCAGACGAACGCAAAGGGGGTGGAAGCTCCGTCTGCCCCGACCCTCACTTGGTCCACTTCCCGGCCGTCCTGGACGAGGGCAACGACCTGCCCAGGCGCATGGCAGGCCTCGTAACCCAGAAACCGGGTGGTCCCCACGCGCTCGGCGATCGCTTGAAACACCCCCTCGACCGCGAGCTCCCCGGATCCCACGAAGGCAGCGCGCTTGCGCTGGGCCTCCATCTGCGCGTCGAATCCAGCTTCATCGACCTCCAGGCCTCGGCGGTTGCCGATGACCCGGGTGAGATCGAGAGGGAAGCCATAGGTGTCGTAGAGCCGAAACGCCAGCTCGCCCGGCACGGACGTGCCGGACAGGCGCTCCGTTTCCTCGGTCAGGATACGCACGCCGCGCTCGAGGGTTTCGCGGAAGCGTCGCTCCTCTTGCTCGGTGACTTCCAAGATGGTGCTGCGGCGTTCGTCGAGCTCGGGATAGGCGCTGCTCATCAGGTCAATGACCTGGCCGGTCAGCTTGGCGAAGAACGCGTCCTTGATGCCGAGGAGATCTCCGTGATAGATGGCGCGTCGCATTATGCGACGTAAGACGTACTCCCGGCGCGTCTTCTCGGGGAACACGCCATCGGCCACCAAGAACGCCGTGGCCCGCGCGTGATCGGCGATGGCCCGCATCGAAACCGACGATGAGTTCTCTCTGTAGTCGGTAGCGTCGAACGTCTTGGAGGACAGGCGCGCCACCGTGTCGACGAGAGGGCGTAAAAGATCCGTCTCGTAGTTCGAACGGTAGCCCTGCAGCACGGCGCAGAGTCGCTCGAGGCCCATGCCCGTATCCACGGAGGGGCGGGGCAGGGGCGTTCGCGTGCCGTCGGGGTGTTGCTCGTACTGCATGAACACCAGGTTCCAGACCTCGACCCAGCGATCGCAGTCGCAGGCCGGCCCCTGACACGGGCGTCCCGCCGCGACCTCGGCGCAGGGGAGGTCGTCGCCTTGGTGGTAGTGAATTTCGCTGCACGGACCACAGGGGCCCGTATCGCCCATGGCCCAGAAGTTGTCCTTGTCGCCCAGCGGGATGATGCGATCGTCAGGCACCCCGGTGATTGACTTCCAGAGCTGTCGAGCTTCGTCGTCCGAGTGATGGACCGTGAACACCAGTCGGTTGAGCGGCAAGCCGTACACTTCGGCCAGCAGCTCGTGCGCGAAGGTGATGGCACCCTCTTTGAAATAGTCGCCGAAAGAGAAATTACCCAACATCTCGAAGAAGGTGTGGTGGCGTGCCGTGCGCCCTACGTTTTCGAGGTCGTTGTGTTTGCCGCCCGCGCGCACGCACTTTTGTGCTGTGGTGGCCCGAATGCGCGCCCGTCGGGATTTCCCGGTGAACACGTCCTTGAATTGGTTCATGCCCGCGTTGGCGAAGAGCAGCGTGGGGTCGTTCTGGGGCACGAGGGAAGAACTCGCCACCTCTTCGTGGCCCTTGCTCACGAAGAAATCGAGGAAGGCCCGGCGGACGGCCGAGGCGTTCAGGAATGTGCTTGAGGGGTGCGGCATGAGGGGGCGAAATCTAGCAGAAACGCTTTGCGTTTGTGCCGCGATTGCCGCGGTTTGCCAGGGGCGGCCCGTGCAGGAGCGGTCCGTGCGGGCCGGGCCTGGCCAGGCGCCGGTGCTCGCTCAGCCCCGTGTTCTGTTCCCGCTACTCCTTGAAGCGGTCGATCTTGAATTCGTCAGACAGGGCGTTGGCCCCGACCCGGGTGGCGGTGACCTGGCGGACCTGCGTGTCCGCAACCCCACCCATGCGCGGGGTCGGGTCGTAAATTTCCTGCGCATAGGCACGCGAGGCTCCGGCGGCCCCCCCGTCTCCACCTGCGGAGGCGCCCTTGTTGAAGCCCCGGAAGTGCAACGCGAAGTCGTCGGGGTTCGTCGCGTTCCTCACCGCCTCGTCGTAGGTGATGATCTGGCGCTGGACGAGCTCTGTCAGTGACTGGTCGAAGCTGACCATGCCGTACGGGTCCCGTCCCGTGGCAATGGCGTCGCGGATCTCACGGGTACGTTTCGGGTCCGCTACGAGCTCCTTGACCCGGGCCGTGTTCACCAAGATCTCCACGGCCGGAATCATGCCTCGGCCGTCCGCTCGCGGAACGAGCCGCTGAGACACGACGCCCTTGAGCACCGTGAGCAGCTGCAGACGCGCCTGGCTTTGCTGATGAGGAGGGTAAAGCGAGATGATGCGGTTGACGGTTTCCACGGCATCGATCGTGTGGAGCGTGGAGAGCACCAGGTGACCGGTTTCGGCCGCGGTCATTGCGATCTCCGTGGTCTCGATGTCGCGCATCTCACCAACCAGCACCACGTCGGGGTCCTGGCGAAGGGCGGCCCGCAGCGCCCTCGAGAACGACGTCGTATCGAACCCCACCTCGCGCTGGTTGATGACGCTGCGCCGGTCCTTGAACGCGTACTCGACCGGATCCTCGATCGTGACGATGTGAGCCGCGCGGCGGGAGTTGATGAAGTCCACCATGGCCGCAAGTGTGGTCGACTTGCCGGACCCCGTGATGCCGGTGACCAGCACCAAGCCGCGCTCTTCGGCGGCCAGGTCCAGCACTTTGGGCGGTAGGTTCAGGGTCTCGAAGGGCGGAACGTCGGGCGGGATGAGACGCATGACCATGCCCACGGAGCCCCGCTGCTGGAACACGTTCACGCGGTAGCGCACACCATCCTGCGACGCATAAGCGAGATCCACGTCCCAGGTCTGCTCGTACTGCTGCCGCAAGCGTTCGCTCATGATCGCGTAAGCGAAGTTGCGCAGGACCTCCCGTGACAGAGGGGGCACGTCCCGGACGGTCCGGAGGTCGCCCTTGATGCGAAAGATCGGCGGCAGGCCGGCCTTCATGTGGACGTCCGACGCGCCAAGCTGGCGGGCAGCCTGGAGCACCCGGTCGAGAACGGTGGTCATGACGTGCGAGTTCCTCTCGAGGGGTGCCCCGGCGTAACCAAAACCGTTACGCGGGCCCGCAGAGCGACGCGCCTGCTGCCCTGCGACCCCCTTCTTCTTGATCGTGTCCCGGGGCGAGGAACTTGAGGTCGGCGTGAGAGCGTATGGACTGGGCTTCGGGGATGCCGTCAGGAGGTTGCGTCCAGTTTTTGATCTTTGCGTCCGGCTGCCCTAGGGTCTCGAAGTGACCAAGCGAAACCCTTGGACGGGTCAGGAGGTACTCATCGTCGACCAAGACGAGCGGGTGCTGCGCGGCCTCGAGAAGCTGTTTCGCGACATCGACATGCTAGTCACCGGGCTTTCGGACGTCGAACGTGCGAAGGACCAGCTGTCGAACAAGTTCTTTCCCGTCGCCCTCATCGACCTCGACACACCCGGGCCCGACAAGGGGCTCGAGCTGCTCGCCTTCGCGAAGGAGAAGTCCCCCGTAACCAACCTCATCGTCATGAGCGGCCGCCGAACCTTCGAGGCCGCTTCGACGGCGTTCCGCGCAGGGGCCCTCGACGTTGTGCCGAAGAGCCAGGATGCGGTGCTTTACCTTCGTGATCGCGTCATTCGTGCGTGTCAGGAAATCGAGGCCAAGACCGACACGCAACGCCTGCTCACGCAGCTCGGGGAAGTCCACGAAGACTTTCTCCGCGAGATGATGGACCTGTCCCGGCGCCTGGTGGATTTGGAAGACCGTTTGCTGTCGCGCGAGCAGGGCTCGTCCCCCTCGATGCACGAAATTGGGAACATTCCCGTGCTGCTTGTGGACGATGATGCCTCACTTTTCGGAGCCCTCGAGCGGCTCCTACCCGCCGAGAAAGGCTGGCGCATTCGGATTGCGCAAAGCGGGGGTGAAGCGTTGGACGCTGCGTCCCAGGCCCCCCCGCGCATCGCCGTCATCAAGGAGTCCTTGCCGGACTTGCCGAGTTCGATGGTGGTAAAAACCATCCGCAACGCCAGTCCCGAAGTGATGGTTCTGCTGTTCACGCCGCCGGCAGGCGCGACGGTGGGCGAGGTGAAGGTGGTCGAGAGCTCGCGGCTCATCACGCTCGTGCCCTCCTTCACGGACCCCACGCAACTGGCCTCGTCGCTCGAAGAGGTTCGGGAGGCCATCAAGCAGAAGGGCAAGGAGCGCAGGTACCTCAAGGTGTTTCGGCGCGACCACCTGGAGTTCATCAACCGCTACAACCGTCTACGGACCCGCCTGCAGACGCAGCTGGGGAAAAAGGACGAATGATGATCCCCACCCCCGACCTCGCGTCGCACGCGCTCAGGGGGGGGTGACCTTGAGCGCCCCGATATACGGAAGGTTCCGATAGGACTGAGCCGCGTCGAGTCCGTAGCCCACCACGAAGTGGTCTGGGATCGAAAACCCGACGAAGTCCACGTCCACCTCCACCCGACGGCGGCTCGGCTTGTCGAGCAGTGCCGCGACCCACACGCTGGCGGGGCTCCGGGCCGCCAGAATGTGGCGGAGATAACGCAGTGTGAGTCCGGAGTCGACGATGTCCTCGACGATGAGGACGTGTCGGCCCTCGACGGGCAGTGACAGGTCGCCTACCAATTCCACCACACCCGATGACTCGGTGCTGTCTCCGTAGCTGCGGAGGGTGAGGAAGTCGCACTGCAGTTCCCGAGAGATCCGCCGAACCAAGTCGGCGGTGAAGATGAACGCGCCTTTGAGGACACCCACCACGGTCAGCGGTCCCGGGGGAATACGGACCTGGATTTCGTGGGCGAGTTCCGCAACACGAGCCATCAAGGCGGCTTCAGAAATCAAGGGTTCGACAGGTTCGGTTTGGGGCTGCATGGGCCAGTATGGTGCGGGGGAGCGATCGGGCCCTGGGCCCTCGTACGGCCATGGGCGGGCGCGGTGTGGGAACCCAGAGGCCGGCAGGATGTCATAGAATCGATGCACATGGATCCCGTTCTGCGCCTCGATCCTTCTTCGGCGGCTCATCGCCCTTCGGCTGCGCCGGAACGCGCCCCCAAGGGCCGCTGGAGGTACGTATCGGCGCTACTCGTCGTGAGCGCCTTTTCAGGATGCGCCACCTCGCGGGGAGGGGCCGGGGAGGCACGATCCGAGCCCGTGCGCTACGACATGGAGCCCGTCGAGATCACGGCCACCCGCGAGGGCGCCGAGGTAACAGTCGACGCCTACGACGCGCAAGAGCTGTTCGAGCGCGCCAGTCAGGCCTACGCGGAGAAGCGATTCGACGACGCCCTTGGCCACTATCGCCGGCTGATGAAGTCGTTTGCCTCGTCGGCGCAGGCGAAGGCCGCGCAATACAATCTGGGACTCGTTCATCAAGACCAGGGTCAATGGGCGGAGGCCGCAGCCGAGTTCCGCAGGTTCATCGACGCTCATCCCGAGAGCCCCGACGTCAAGGATGCGTACTTCCAGCTGGGGATCTCCCTGGCGGAGGCAAAGCAGTGGCTGCCCTCGGAGCAGGTCTTCGTGACTCTCATCGAACGAAAGGACCTCACGGCCGACGACCGGGTGGAGGCCCTTACGCGTCGTGCCGTCGCCCGTTACAACCTGGATGACCTGGACACCGCCGAGTACGTGCTGCGAGAGGTCTTCTTTTTCAAGCGCCGGCTCGAGGTGACGAACGAGGAGCGGCTGGACACCGACTATTTTCTCGCGCTCGCGCAGCTGATGCTGGGCGAGATCTCCCACAAGCGCTCGAACGCCGTGCCGCTCAGGTGGCCCGAAAGCCAAATGAAGAAGGACCTCGAGGAAAAAGCCCGGCAGCTCCTTGAGGCCCGTCGGCGCTACATTGACGCGGTTCGCTACGGAAACGCGCGCATCGCTTCCATGGCCGCGTTTCAGATCGGGACGCTCTTCCAGGAGTTCTACGACGCCGTCATGGCGGTCCCCGAACCCACGGATCTCGGCGGCGACGACAAGTTGGAGCAGCGCA
Organism: Myxococcales bacterium; assembly: GCA_022184915.1. Classification (NCBI taxonomy): domain Bacteria; kingdom Pseudomonadati; phylum Myxococcota; class Myxococcia; order Myxococcales; species Myxococcales bacterium. The sequence continues at coordinate 30,510 of JAGTJU010000006.1, forward strand.
GCGTATACCGGGACGAGCTGCGTGACCGGCTGCGCATCGTATTGGAGAAGGCTCTGCGCGGCCACGAGCACAACCTCGAGCTCTTCGAACGCCTGGGCGTCGAGACCGAGTGGGTCACGAAGTCCCGTGAGGCCATCGACAAGTTGAGGAGCCTTCTCTTTCCGGCGCCGGGTCTTGAAGCGGCCAGGCCGGACCCCAAGGCACCCTCGAACGCCAACGATGAGCGCCCCGCTGAGCCGCCCGAGCCCACAGGAACGGAGCGACCCGCTCCCACCCTGGACGGTGCGGCCCCGGAGCGTCGAGCGCCGTCGGCACCTCCGGGTCCTGCCCGGCGCGTCCTCTGAACGAAGCGCGTCGGTGCCGCGCTCGGGCTCGCGCCGCGCCGCGCCCAATCTGGGGCATCTTTGCTACCGGGGAGCCACCAAGGACGGGAAGCTTGCAAAAATCCCCCGTAAGTCTTTGCCGAGCTGCCCCTAAGTCGCTATCTTCCGCGTCCCGCCGAACGCCGTGCAGCGGGACCCGTGGACCGATGTCGCTCATCGAAAAGTCTGTCTTTGGCTTCATCGGCGAGCCCAGAAATGCTTGACACGTCGCCGGGCGCGGAGTAAACGTTCGCGCTCTAAAAGCCCACGGGAGCTGTGCGCCCGAGGACACCTAAAACCTAAATTAGCGAGATCACATAACTTATCGGAGCGGGCGGAGCGAGCCGCAGGTGCTGGCGTAGCTCAATTGGTAGAGCAGCTGATTTGTAATCAGCAGGTTGCGGGTTCGAGTCCCATCGCCAGCTCGTAACGTAGAAGACCGGAATAAGCCTAATCAGAGCCTAGTTAATCAACACTTCCCGGAGGGATTCCCGAGCGGTCAAAGGGACCAGACTGTAAATCTGGCGCCTCAGGCTTCGAAGGTTCGAATCCTTCTCCCTCCACAACCCGGCCGTTCGTACCGCAACGAACTCACCACCACCCCAAAGACTCTTACGGAGACGACCACAGCTTAACCACCCACTGCGGGAGTAGCTCAACTGGTAGAGCTCCAGCCTTCCAAGCTGGATGTCGCGGGTTCGAACCCCGTCTCCCGCTCGGCAACACTCATCGACAAATAACGAACCTGTCCGAACGATATCCGCCCACCTAGCTCAGTTGGTAGAGCACGTCCTTGGTAAGGACGAGGTCACCAGTTCAATCCTGGTGGTGGGCTCGAAGGACATCGACCTAGAACCAAACGAAAGCGACCTGCGGGAGAGCAGACATGGCGAAAGAGAAATTCAACCGTACCAAGCCACACCTGAACGTGGGAACGATCGGACACGTCGACCACGGGAAGACGACGCTGACGGCGGCGATCACGAAGGTGCTGACCGACAAGGGTCAGGCGAAGTTCATGGCGTACGATCAGATCGACAAGGCCCCCGAGAGAACGGGAACGCGGCATCACGATCTACGATCGCCGCACGTGGAGTACGAGACGAACAAGCGCCACTACGCGCACGTCGACTGCCCCGGGCACGCTGACTACGTCAAGAACATGATCACGGGCGCGGCGCAGATGGACGGCGCGATCCTGGTGGTGAGCGGCACCTGACGGCCCGATGCCGCAGACGCGCGAGCACATCCTGCTGGCGCGCCAGGTCGGTGTTCCCGCGATCGTGGTCTTCCTGAACAAGGTGCGACATGGTCGACGCAGGAGACGCAGAGCTTCTGGACCTGGTCGAGCTCGAGCTCCGTGAGCTCCTGTCGAAGTACCAGTTCCCCGGCGACGACACACCGATCGTGCGAGGCAGCGCGCTCAAGGCGCTCGAGGGGCGACAAGAGCGAGATCGGGGTGGCGGCCATCGACAAGCTGATGCGACGCATGCGACTCGTTCATTCCTGAGCCGAAGCGCGAGATCGACAAGCCGTTCCTGATGCCCGTGGAAGACGTGTTCACGATCTCCGGACGTGGCACGGTGGTGACGGGACGCGTGGAGCGCGGACGCGTGAAGGTGGGCGAGGAAATCGAGATCGTCGGCCTCCGCGACACGCAGAAGTCGACCGTCACGGGCGTGGAAATGTTCCGGAAGCTGCTCGACGAGGGACAGGCCGGCGACAACGTCGGCGCCCTTCTCCGCGGCACGAAGAAGGAAGACGTGGAGCGCGGACAGGTGCTGGCGCATCCGGCAGCGATCAAGCCGCACACGAAGTTCGCGGGCGAGGTGTACGTCCTGAAGAAGGAGGAGGGTGGTCGCCACACGCCGTTCTTCAAGGGCTACCGCCCGCAGTTCTACTTCCGCACGACGGACGTGACGGGCAATGTGACGCTGCCGGCGAGGGAGGAGATGGTGATGCCGGGCGACAACGTCAGCATCGACGGTCGAGCTGCTCGCCCCGATCGCTATGGAAGAAGGCCTGCGCTTCGCGATCCGCGAAGGTGGCCGTACCGTCGGCGCCGGCGTGGTCGCGAAGATTCTCGAGTAGTCCTCGGACCAGACATTGAGAACATCTCCTTCACACGGGAGCGCGCGAGGCGGGGTCATCGACTCCGCCTGCGGGCGTTCTAAGCCCTCCTCGCAGGGGAGTTCGGTCCGTGTGGAGGGGGGACATAGGGCAGTAGCTCTAATGGTAGAGCAGCGGACTCCAAATCCGCGGGTTGGGGGTTCGAGTCCCTCCTGCCCTGCATTCGGCTCGCGCCACGTCGTGGCGGTCTGAAGCCTCATTGAAGACACCTCTGTCGGGAACCGGTTGATGGGATCCAACAAATACATCCATTTCTTCTTCGGCTGCGCGGCGCTGATTCTAGCGTTGCTGCTCTCGTTGAGCATCGACTGGGTCTGGAACTACTTTGCCAAGCCTCCTCAGCTGGCCGTCAACCTCATCGCGGTCGGCATCACTGCGGTTGTCACCCTGGTCGCCTACAGGAACGACAACCTCCACGGCACCGTCACGGACATCTTCCACGAGCTGGAAAAGGTCACTTGGCCCACCCGCAAAGAGACCTCCGCGGCAACCGTGGTGGTCATTGTGACGGTGGTCATTTCGGCACTGCTGCTGAGTGCAATCGACAGCGTGTGGTCGTTCCTGACGACAACGGTGCTCAGTTGAAGCCTCCGGTAGCAACACGACAGACGGTCGAGAAGACGGCGGACGTAATGAGCGAGAACACGGGCGAAATCAGAACGATGCGGTGGTACGTCGTTCACACCTACTCCGGACACGAGAACAAGGCCAAGCTCTCGCTGTTGGACCGTGTGCGCCAGGCGGGGATGGACGCTCGCTTCGGCGAGGTGCTGATCCCCACCGAAACGGTCAACGAGCTCGTCAAAGGGCAGAAGCGTTCGACGACGAGAAAGTTCTTCCCAGGCTACATGTTCGTTCAGATGGAGATGGACCAGGAGACGTTCCACCTGGTGAAGAACACTCCCAAGATCACGGGCTTCCTGGGCGGCACCAATCCGCAGCCCGTCAAAGAGAACGAGATTCAGACGCTCGCCGATGGTTCGCCCAAGGCGAAGTCCCGTGTCTCCTTCGACGAAGGAGAGACGGTTCGCGTGATCGAGGGGCCTTTCGCCAATTTTTCGGGCGAGATCATTGAGGTAAAGGCCGACAAGGAAAAGGTTCGAGTGAATCTGTCGATCTTCGGCCGGGCAACTCCGGTCGAGCTCGAATTCCGTCAGGTTGAAAAGACCGGCTAATTGCGCCGGATGATTTGGTGAATAGCGATGAAGAAGGTTCAAGGTTACATCAAGCTGCAGATCCCCGCCGGTAAGGCAAACCCGGCTCCGCCCATTGGCCCAGCACTCGGCCAACACGGCGTGAACATCATGGAGTTCTGCAAGCAGTTCAACGCCAAAACGCAGGCTCAGGCGAAGGAAGATCTGACGATCCCCGTGGTGATCACGGTCTTCTCCGATCGCTCGTTCACCTTCATCACGAAGACACCGCCTGCCTCGGTTCTCATCAAAAAAGCGGCGGGCCTGCCTACCGCGAAGAAGCCTGGTTCGGGTTCGAAAGAGCCGAACAAGGTGAAGGTGGGGAAGCTCACCAAGAAGCAGGTTGAAGAAATCGCCAAGACCAAGCTGTCTGACCTCAACACCACCGACGTGGAAGCAGCCATGCGAACCATCGCTGGCACGGCCCGTTCGATGGGTGTCGAAGTCGAGGCGTAAGTGCCGGGTCCGGTGAGGAAACAAGGAACACAACATGGGTAAGCACGGAAAGAAATTCCGGCGCTCGGCTGCGAAGGTCGAGACCGGAAAGCGCTTCACGCTCGACGAAGCGTGTTCGCTATTGCCAGAGACGAAGGTGGCGAAGTTCGACGAAAGCGTCGACATCGCCGTTCGCCTGGGCGTCGATCCTAAGCACGCCGACCAGATGGTCCGCGGCGCGGTGGTTCTGCCCCACGGCACGGGAAAAACGCTGCGCGTCGTTGTCGTGGCCAAGGGCGACAAGGCCAAGGAGGCGCAGGACGCAGGCGCCGACCACGTGGGTGCCGACGAGTTGGTGGAGAGGATCCAGAAAGAAAACTGGACCGACTTCGACTCGCTCGTGGCCACTCCCGACATGATGGGTCTCGTGGGTCGTCTCGGCCGTGTGCTCGGTCCCAAGGGGCTGATGCCGAACCCGAAGGTGGGGACGGTAACGCCCGACGTAGCGAAGGCGGTACGGGAGCTGAAAGCCGGTCGCGTGGAGTTCCGCGTGGAGAAGGCAGGCATCGTGCACTCCCGGATCGGGAAGGTCTCCTTCGGTCCGCAGAAGATCCGAGAGAACGCAAAAGCGCTGCTCGAGACCCTGATGCGTCTAAAGCCCTCGACAGCGAAGGGCGCGTACGTTAAATCGGTCAGCCTGTCAACGACGATGGGTCCTGGTCTTCGCCTCGACACCGCGCCGCTGATCGCCGAGCTCGAAGCTGCTCGCTAAGTAGGAGAGCCGACAGTGGACCGAACCCAAAAATCCGAATCGCTGGCCAGCCTGAAAGAGAAGCTGGCCAAGGCGCAGAGCCTGGTCATCGCCGACTTCCGAGGCCTGACGGTGGACAAAGACACCGCCATGCGTAACGAATTCCGCAAGGCAGGCTGCGAGTACAAGGTCGTGAAGAACAAGCTTCTCGGCCTGGCCGTGAAGGACACCGCCATGGCGTCCATCAAGCCCCTCTTGGCCGGACCGACCGCCATCGCCTACTCCTTCGAGGACGCGGGTGCACCTGCCAAGGTGCTGACCAAGTTCGCCAAGGGCGAGGAGAAGCTGCAGATAAAAGGCGGCTACGTGGACGGAAAAGCCCTCGATGCCAATGGCGTCGAGATGCTGTCGAAGATGCCCGGCAAAGACGAGATGCGGGCTACCTTCCTGGCGACCCTCAATGCCGTACCGCAGACGTTCATGCGCTTGCTCAACGCGGCCCCCCAGAGTTTCGTGTACCTGCTCAAGGCGCGCGAGGATCAGCAAAAGTAGTCAGTACCCCAAGAACCCATCGAAGCCGCCGCCGAGCGACGCGCATCAAGATTTCCCAAGCTGAGAAAGATAGAAGGAGACCCTTACAATGGCCGACGTGACCAAGGAACAAGTCGTTGATTTTCTCTCCCAGATGTCCGTGATGGACCTCGCCGCTCTCACCAAGGAGCTGGAGCAGAAGTGGGGCGTTTCTGCTGCCCCTGTGGCCGTGGCGGGCGTGGCCGCCCCCGCTGGAGGCGCCGGCGATGCCGCTGCCGCCGCCGAGCAGACTGAATTCACCGTTGTGCTCGCCGAGGCGGGTGGCAACAAGATCGGTGTCATCAAGGCCGTTCGCGAAGTCACCAGCCTTGGCCTCAAGGAAGCCAAGGACCTGGTTGACGGCGCTCCCAAGCCCGTCAAAGAGGGCGTGTCCAAGGACGAGGCTCAGAGCGTCAAGAAGAAGCTCGAAGAGGCTGGCGCCAAGGTCGAGATCAAGTAAATCCCTTCGGTTGCGAAATCTCGACTTGACGGCAAACCCGTCGACATTAGCCGGTGGTCGTCAGTTCACCCCCGGGGCTTCGACGCCCAGGGGGGAGGACTGTCGACCGTCGGCCATTTGCAGTCGCTTTGCAGTCGCTCCGATCGTTAGGGCCGTTTCGAGCGTATAAGAGGGAGAATCAATGGCGTCTCAGATCCAGAACAATTTCCGCGCGCGCAAGAGCTTCGCCAAAATTCGGAAGATCATCGACATTCCGAACCTCATCGAAATCCAGAAGCAGAGCTACGACAAGTTCCTTCAAATCGACATCCCTGCCGACCAGCGCGCGGACATCGGCCTGCAGGGTGTATTCAAGAGCGTCTTCCCGATCAAGGATTTCTCTGAAACGTCCTCGATCGAGTTTGTCAGTTACATTCTGGATCGGCCCAAGTACGACGTGGACGAGTGCCGGCAGCGCGGCATGACGTTCGCGGCTCCCATCAAGGTGACGGTACGCCTGGTCGTCTGGGACAACAACGACGAGACCGGCGCCCAGTCAATCCGCGACGTCAAGGAGCAGGAGGTTTTCTTCGGCGAGATCCCCCTCATGACGGAGAACGGCACCTTCATCATCAACGGCACCGAGCGTGTCGTGGTGAGCCAGCTGCACCGCAGCCCGGGTGTTTTCTATGACCACGACAAGGGTAAGACGCACAGCTCCGGCAAGCTTCTCTACAGCTGCCGCGTGATTCCTTACCGCGGTTCGTGGCTCGACTTCGAGTTCGACCCGAAGGACATCCTTTACGTGCGCATCGACCGCCGCCGTAAGCTTCACGCGACGGTGCTGCTGCGCGCCCTCGGCTACTCGACCGAAGAGCTTCTCAACTACTACTACGACACCGAGACCGTCTACCTGGAAGAGGGCAAGAAGTTCTCGAAGTCGCTGGAATTCGACCTTCTTCCTGGTCAGCGTGCGACGCGCGACATTCGCCACCCCGACACGCGCGAGATCTTGGTCAAGAAGAACCGCAAGTTCACGAAGCTGGCCATCAAGAAGCTCCAGGATTCGAACGTGCGCTCGCTCCCGGTCGAGGTGGCGGAGCTCGTAGGGAAGGTGGCGGCACATGACGTCATCGACGAGAACACCGGCGAGGTGCTGCTTCAGTGCAGCGAAGAAATCACGGAGTCTAAGCTTGACGAGCTGCGTGAGCACGGCATCGCCGAGTTCAAGGTGCTTTTCATCGACAACTTGAACGTTGGACCTTACCTGCGAGACACGCTCATCGCGGACAAGCTTCAGACGACGGAAGAGTCGATCCTGGAAATCTACCGTCGCCTCCGCCCGGGCGATCCGCCCACGCTCGAAACGGCGCAGAACCTCTTCAACAACCTGTTCTTCAATCCGGAGCGCTACGATCTATCCAAAGTGGGTCGTCTGAAGCTGAACTACAAGTTCAAGCTCGACGAGTCGTTGGACAATTGCGTCCTCACGAAGCGCGACATCCTCGAATCGGTGCGATATCTCATCGATCTCAAGAACGGTAAGGGGCAGATCGACGACATCGATCACCTCGGTAACCGTCGCGTGCGCGCCGTGGGCGAGCTGATGGAGAACCAGTACCGGATCGGTCTGGTTCGCATGGAGCGCGCCATCAAGGAGCGCATGAGCATGTCTCAAGAGATCGAGACGCTCATGCCGCACGACCTCATCAATGCCAAGCCCGTCTCGGCAGTGGTGAAGGAGTACTTCGGCTCCTCGCAGCTGTCGCAGTTCATGGACCAGACGAACCCTCTGTCGGAGGTTACGCACAAGCGTCGGCTCTCCGCCCTCGGGCCTGGTGGTCTCACGCGGGAACGCGCCGGCTTCGAGGTGCGCGACGTTCACACCACCCACTACGGACGCATCTGCCCGATCGAAACGCCCGAAGGTCCGAACATCGGACTCATCGCGTCGCTATCGACTTATGCACGGGTCAACGAGTTCGGATTCATCGAGACGCCCTACCGAAAGATCGAGAACAGCGGAGTCACCGACGACGTGCAGTTCTTCTCTGCTTTGCAGGAAGAAGGCCACTACATCGCCCAGTCGAACACGCTCATCGAGGACGACGGTGGTCTGGGTTCGGAGCTCGTCTCCTCTCGCCACAACGGCGAGTTCATGATGTCGCGCCGTGAAGAGGTGACGCTCATGGACGTCTCACCGAACCAGCTGGTCTCGGTGGCGGCGTCGTTGATCCCCTTCCTCGAGAACGACGACGCGAACCGCGCGTTGATGGGATCGAACATGCAGCGGCAGGCGGTCCCCGTGATCCGCACGCACGCGCCCCTCGTGGGCACAGGCATGGAGGGGATCGTGGCTCGTGACTCGGGCGTTACTACAGTGGCTCGCCGCGACGGCTACGTCGAATCGGTGGACGCCACCCGTATCGTGGTGCGCCCCGCGGAAGCCGACACCAAGGACCACCTTGCGGCAAAGCCCGACATTTACACGCTGAACAAGTTTCAGAGGTCCAACCAGAACACCTGCTTCAACCAAAAGCCCATCGTCCAAAAGGGCGACTACGTCATGAAGGGCGACGTGATCGCAGATGGCCCGGCCACCGAACGCGGTGAGTTGGCCCTCGGCGAGAACGTACTGGTCGCGTTCATGCCTTGGGGTGGCTACAACTTCGAAGACTCGATTCTGCTTTCCGAGAACATCGTGAAGCGGGACAAGTTCACCTCGATTCACATCGAGGAGTTCGAGTGCGTGGCTCGTGACACGAAGCTCGGAAAAGAGGAGATCACCTGCGACATTCCCAACGTGGGTGAGGAAGCCCTCAAGGATCTCGACGAGTCGGGCATCGTGCGCGTCGGCGCCGAGGTGAAGGCCGGAGACATTCTCGTCGGCAAGATCACACCCAAGGGTGAAACCCAGCTTTCTCCTGAAGAAAAACTCCTGCGAGCGATCTTCGGCGAAAAGGCCGGCGACGTGCGCGACACCTCGCTCAGGGTTCCGCCTGGCGTTCAGGGCATCGTCATCGGGGCTCGTGTGTTCGCACGCAAGGGCACCGAGAAGGACGAGCGGGCGAAGAGCATCGAGGATTCCGAGAAGGAGAAGCTCCTCGCAGACCAGCGAGACGAGATTCGCATCATCACCGAGCACTACCACGAGCGTATGCGCACGCTGCTCGTGGGAAAGATGACGGCCGTCAAGCTGGTGGACGAGAAGGGCAACGTTCTTGCGGCCAAGGGCCAAAAGCTCGAAAGCGGCACGCTCGATGCCATCCCGGCACGCCACTGGGCCGAGATTCAGATCGAGGGAGGAGACGTGGGCGAGCAGCTTCAGTCTCTGGCCAAGAGCCTCGATGAGGACGTTGGCCGCATCGAGGAAAACTACCGCGAGAAGATCAGCAAGCTCACGAAGGGCGACGAGTTACCGCCCGGCGTGATCAAGATGGTCAAGGTCTACCTGGCCATCAAGCGAAAGCTGTCCGTGGGTGACAAGATGGCCGGCCGCCACGGGAACAAGGGTGTCGTTTCGCGCATCCTTCCCGAGGAGGACATGCCCTATCTGCCTGACGGAACCCCCGTAGACATCGTCCTGAACCCGCTGGGCGTGCCCTCGCGCATGAATGTGGGTCAGATCCTCGAGACCCACATGGGATGGGCGGCCTTGGAGCTCGGAAAGCAAATCTCCGAGCACGTGGAGCGGGAATGGACCGGAGAGGCGCTTCGAGAGAAGCTGCGCAGGGTCTACACCGAGCCTGAGCACCTGGCTCTCATCAATCAGCTTCCCGAGGAGGAGCTGAAGCGCTGGGCCTACTCGGTACGAAGCGGCATCCATCTGGCCACGCCCGTCTTCGACGGCGCCAAGGAGCACGACATCACGGGTCTTCTTGCCGAGGCCGGACTGCCCAAGAACGGGCAAAGCATCCTGTTCGACGGCAAAACGGGTGATCCCTTCGATCACGACGTGACCGTGGGCGTGATGTACATGCTGAAGCTGCACCACTTGGTCGACGACAAGATTCACGCTCGGTCGATTGGTCCCTACTCCCTCGTCACCCAGCAGCCGCTGGGCGGCAAGGCACAGTTCGGTGGCCAGCGCTTGGGCGAGATGGAAGTGTGGGCGATGGAAGCTTACGGCGCGGCGTACTGCCTTCAGGAGTTCCTGACGGTGAAGTCCGACGATGTCGTTGGCCGTACCCGCATGTACGAGGCCATCGTCAAGGGAGAGCACACGCTCGAGCCGGGCTTGCCCGAATCGTTCAACGTGTTGCTGAAGGAGCTGCAGTCGCTGTGCCTCAACGTCGAGCTCATCGAAGACCCAAGCGCCCCGCGCAAGCAGGAGTCGACGGTTGAACTCATGGCCCGTGAAGTTGCGGCAAAGGCAGCGGCAACGGCAGCGGCCGAAGGCGCCGTTGGCGGCGAGTGAAGACGAGCGAGTAACCGCTAGAGAAATCGGAGAGTTTCCACAATGACGATGAAAGACATCTTCAATTTCTTCGAGAAGCCGAAAGATCCACTTTCCTTCTCGGCGATCCGCATCTCGCTCGCCTCACCGGAACGCATCCGGGAGTGGTCGCACGGCGAGGTGAAGAAGCCTGAAACCATCAACTACCGGACGTTCAAACCGGAGCGGGATGGTTTGTTCTGCTGCAAGATCTTTGGCCCAGTCAAAGACTACGAGTGCTTGTGCGGGAAGTACAAGCGCATGAAGCACCGCGGCGTCGTGTGCGAGAAGTGTGGCGTCGAGGTCATCCAGGCCAAGGTGCGCCGCGAGCGGCTGGGTCACATCAACCTGGCGACCCCCGTCGCGCATATCTGGTTCCTCAAGTCGCTCCCGTCGCGCATCGGCACCCTGGTGGACATTTCGCTGAAGGACCTCGAGAAGGTTCTTTACAGCGAGAGCTACGTCGTCATCGACCCGAAGCAGACAGGGATGCAGTCGGGTGAGCTCCTTACCGAGGAGCGTTACATCAAGGCCATCGAGCAGTTCGGCGAGGACGGGTTCTCGGCCGGAATGGGGGCCGAAGCCATCCGCGACATGCTCAAGAGCCTCGAGATCGACAAGCTCTCGGAGCAGCTTCGTCAGGAGATGCGGGATGCGACGAGCGAGGCGAAGCGCAAGAAGATCGCCAAGCGCTTGAAGGTCGCGGACGCCTTCCGTGAGTCCGGTAACAGCCCCGAGTGGATGATGCTGGAAGTGGTTCCAGTGATTCCGCCTGACCTGCGCCCTCTGGTTCCTCTTGATGGTGGGCGGTTCGCAACGAGCGATCTGAACGACCTTTACCGCCGCGTCATCAACCGAAACAACCGCCTCAAGCGCCTGCAGGAGCTGAACGCTCCGGAGATCATCATCCGGAACGAAAAGCGCATGCTTCAGGAAGCTGTCGATGCTCTTTTCGACAACGGTCGTCGCGGGAAGACGATCACGGGCCCCAACAAGCGCCCCCTGAAGTCTCTCTCTGACATGCTCAAGGGCAAGCAGGGGCGCTTCCGGCAGAACCTGTTGGGCAAGCGCGTCGACTACTCTGGCCGTTCGGTCATCGTTGTTGGCCCCGAGCTCCGGCTCCATCAATGCGGGCTCCCGAAGAAGATGGCGCTCGAGCTCTTCAAGCCGTTCATCTACAACAAGCTCGAAGAGCGTGGTCTCGTCACCACGATCAAGAGTGCGAAGAAGATGGTCGAGAAGGAGAAGCCCGAGGTTTGGGACATCCTCGAAGAGGTCATCAAGGAGCATCCCATCCTGCTCAACCGTGCGCCCACCTTGCACCGGCTGGGTATTCAGGCGTTCGAGCCTTTGCTCATCGAAGGCAAGGCGATTCAGCTTCACCCGCTGGTGTGTGCGGCTTTTAACGCCGACTTCGACGGCGATCAGATGGCCGTGCACGTCCCTCTGTCGCTCGAGGCGCAGATGGAAGCACGCGTGCTGATGATGTCCACGAACAACATCCTCAGCCCAGCTAACGGTCGTCCGATCATCCTGCCCTCGCAGGATATCGTTCTCGGCCTTTACTACATGACGCGCGAGCGACTGTTCGCGAGGGGCGAACACCGAGATCCAGGGAGCAGTACGGAAGAGCAGCTTCGCGGCGTGTACGCCTCGATCGATGAGGTCCGTGCGGCCTACGATCACGGCGAGCTCGATCTCCAGGCTGCGATCAAGGTTCGCATCGCGGGGAAGATCGAACTCACGACAGTGGGTCGCACCTTGCTTTACGACGGGATTCCTCCGGGACTGCCCTTCAAATTGGTTAACCGCGTCATGGGCAAGAAGCAGCTGGGTGATCTCATCGACGCCTGCTATCGCGCCTTCGGTCAGAAAGAAACCGTTCTTCTGGCAGATCGGTTGAGGTCCCTCGGCTACACCAACGCTACGCGCGCCGGTGCGTCGATCTGCGTATCGGATCTGTTGATTCCAGATGCAAAGACCAAGCTTCTGGATCAGGCCCAGGGCGATGTTCGTGAGATCGAGGAACAGTATACCGAGGGGCTCATCACCGACGGTGAGCGCTACAACAAGGTGGTGGATATCTGGGCGCAGGTTGCCGAGCAGATCGCAGAAGAGATGATGCGAGAGATCGGTACGGAAGAGGCCACCAACCTCCGAACGGGAGAGAAGCGTCAGACGCCGTCCTTCAACCCGATTTACATCATGGCGGACTCGGGGGCGCGTGGTTCGGCTCAGCAGATTCGTCAGCTGGCCGGCATGCGCGGCCTCATGGCCAAGCCCTCGGGCGAGATTATCGAAACACCGATTACCACGAACTTCCGTGAGGGTCTGTCGGTGCTCGAGTACTTCATTTCGACCCACGGTGCCCGCAAGGGGCTTGCCGATACGGCCCTCAAGACGGCGAACTCGGGTTACCTGACTCGCCGGCTGGTGGACGTGGCTCAGGACTGCATCATCGGTGAGAAGGACTGCGGCACGCTCGACGGCGTCGAGCTGACAGCGCTGGTCGAGGGGGGCGAAATCATCGAGAAGTTGGGCGACCGTATCCTTGGTCGCGTCTCGTCTGAAGACATCTTCGACCCTTACACGGGTGAGGTGCTGGTTCAGGCGGGTGAGGAGATCACCGAAGAGAAGGTTCGCGTGATCGAAGACGCTGGCATCGACAAGGTGAAGATCCGGTCGGTGCTGACCTGTGAGACCCGCCGAGGCACCTGCGTTCTTTGTTACGGCCGCGATCTGGCACGCGGATACATGGTGAACGTAGGGGAGTCGGTGGGCGTCATCGCGGCTCAGTCCATCGGCGAACCCGGCACGCAGCTGACGATGCGGACGTTCCACATCGGCGGTGTCGGTCAGGTACGTACGGAGCAGTCTCAGCTCGAATCACGCTACGATGGTATCGTGAAGATCGAGAACACGAACCTTGTCCACCGTGGCAAGGAGTGGATCGTCATGAACCGTCACGGCGAGTTCGTGATCCAGGACGAGACGGGCCGCGAGCGTGAACGTTACGGACTGACGTACGGTGCGCGCCTATACTTCGCCGAGGGAGACCGCGTCAAGGCCGGTCAGCTCCTTGCAGAGTGGGACCCCTTCTCTGTGCCCATCCTCACGGAAGTGTCCGGTGTGGTGAAGTTCGGCGACGTGATCGACGGCGTCACCATGACCGAACAGCTCGACGAAGTGACCGGCCTTTCTCGAAAGAGCATCACGGAGTCGAAGGATCCGGACTTGCGTCCCCGCATCTCGATCAAAGACGAGGGCGGAACCACCAAACAGATCCCGGGCTCGGACAACCAGGCCCGCTACTTCTTGCCGGTGGGCGCGACGATCGCCGTCATGGAAGGCGATACACTGGAGGCCGGCGACATCATCGCGCGTATCCCGCGCGAAACCACGAAGACCAAGGACATCACAGGCGGCTTGCCTCGAGTTGCCGAACTCTTCGAGGCGCGCAAGCCCAAGGAACACGCGGTGGTCACCGAGGTCGACGGCGTGGTTTCGTTCGGCAAGGATACCAAGGGTAAGCGCAAGGTCGTCATCACGCCGGACCATGGGGGCGATCCCAAGGAGTACCTGATCTCCAAGGGCAAGCACCTCTCGGTGCGAGAAGGTGACCGCGTGCAAGCCGGCGAGCCTCTGATGGACGGGGCAGCCAATCCGCACGACATCCTTCGAGTCCTGGGTGAGAAGGCGCTCGCCAAGTTCCTCGTGGACGAGATTCAAGAGGTGTACCGTCTGCAGGGCGTGAAGATCAACGACAAGCACATCGAGGTGATCGTGCGCCAGATGCTCCGCCGCGTCCGTGTTTCGGACGTGGGGGATACGAACTTCCTCATTGACGAGCACGTCGAGAAGTGGGCGTTCGTAGAGGAGAATGAACGGGTGCTCGCAAAGGGTGGACGTCCGGCGCAGGCCGAGGCTCTGCTGCTCGGCATCACTAAGGCGTCGTTGTCGACCGAGAGCTTCATCTCCGCATCCTCGTTCCAGGAGACCACGAAGGTCCTCACCGAAGCCGCAGTCAACGGTAAGGTCGATTACCTGCGGGGCCTCAAGGAGAACGTCATCATGGGCCGCCTGATTCCCGCGGGAACGGGTCTTGGAGCGTACAAGCGACTGACCATGCGGGTTGAGGAGCCTGAGGAGGCAGCCGCTCAAGCCATGGCGGGCAGTCTCGGACCCGTGCCGGCGCCCACCAGCGAAGGCGCCATGATGACTCAGGAAGATTACTAGGCAGACATTCACTGCTTGGTCGGGGCCTGTGTTCCCCCGGCAGCTGGGCCGGCACGCTGGGAGGCGTGACCGGCCCCTCTGTTGTCATCGTTCCGATCCATAACCTCCATCGATGAGATGGCGCAATGCGCTTCGCGCCCCAGGTCCTCGGAGGGCTGCAAAGCCGGAAGAAATCGTGTCGTTCTCTTGACTTCCCGTTGACTTCGTTGAGCCGATTCTTATAATCCGACCTCCCTCCATCCTAGGAGGGCCTGCAGACCCATGTGGGTGCGCATCTGGTCCCCAGGACCCGCACGCCGTGGAGTGCAGCTCGAAGCGAATCAAGTACAGGTTTTCAAAGGTCCTTCTGCAACGATGCCTACAATCAACCAGCTCGTCCGGCGCGGCCGCAGCCTTCAGCGCCGCAAGACCGCCTCTCCGGCACTCAAGGCTTGCCCGCAGCGCCGTGGCGTTTGCACGCGCGTATACACCACCACTCCGAAGAAGCCGAACTCGGCCCTCCGCAAAGTGGCGCGTGTCCGTCTGACCAACGGCATGGAAGTGACCACCTACATCCCGGGTGAAGGGCACAACCTCCAGGAGCACTCCGTGGTTCTCATTCGTGGAGGCCGTGTCAAGGACTTGCCGGGCGTCCGCTACCACATCGTGCGCGGCAGCCTGGACACGACAGGCGTGAACAACCGCAAGCAGGGCCGTTCAAAGTACGGCGCGAAGCGCCCGAAGTAATTTTCTCTGACAGCTAAGACTCGGAAAACGAAGCTATGCCCCGTAAAGGTGAAGTCCCAAAAAGAAAGCCACTTCCCGATCCGAAGTTTACGGATCAGCCGATGGAGGCTCGACGTCGCGTCACCAAGTTCATCAACACGGTGATGCTTTCCGGAAAGAAGGCGGTGGCCGAAGGAATCGTCTATGGTTCCTTTGACTTGGTCGCTGAGAAAGCCAAAGACGATCCGGTCAAGGTCTGGGACCGTGCGCTCCAGAACGTGCAGCCCCGGCTCGAGGTTAAGTCCCGCCGCGTGGGCGGTGCAACGTACCAGGTTCCGATCGATGTGCGCAACGACCGCGCCATGACTCTTGGCATGCGCTGGCTCATACAGGCTGCACGTAGCCGGAATGACGGCCGTACCATGGTCGAGAAGCTTGCCAACGAATTGGTCGACGCATCGAACAATCGGGGCGCGGCCGTGAAGAAGCGTGAGGACACGCACAAGATGGCCGAGGCCAACAAGGCCTTCTCGCACTACCGCTGGTAGTCGAACGTTTCGTCACCTCAAAGTGTATCTTTATCTTAAAACTTAATGTGAGACTCAGTTCCAGGCGCTGTCGTTGTGATGGCGTCTGGAGCCGAAGGTCGAGAAAATCGGCGCTCCGCGCGGGGGGTTGAAGGGAGAGTCTGAAGGCCAGCAATAGTCTTCAGGTTCTACCGTCAGCCAACCCTACCACCGCCCCGACGAAATCTCGGCCAGTCGATACCCTGACAACGGACCTCGCGGTGTCGTGACCTTTCGTCACGGGAAACATCGCCTGCGCGTTGGAAAGGACGTAACAAGCCGTGGTTCGTCAAACTTCCGTCGATCTGACCCGAAACATCGGGATCATGGCGCATATCGATGCGGGTAAGACGACCACGACCGAGCGGATTCTCTACTACACCGGCGTCTCCCGCAAAATGGGCGAAGTCGATGAGGGAACCGCCGTCATGGACTGGATGGAGCAGGAGCAGGAACGCGGCATTACGATCACCGCGGCCGCGACGACCTGCTTTTGGCGAGAACACCGAATCAACATCATCGACACCCCGGGCCACGTGGATTTCACCATGGAAGTAGAACGCAGCTTGCGCGTCCTTGACGGCGCGGTGGCGGTATTTTGCGCCGTGGCGGGTTTCCAGCCCCAATCAGAGACGGTGTGGCGCCAAGCCGAAAAGTACCGGGTGCCCCGCGTTGCGTTCATCAATAAGATGGACCGAACCGGGGCGAATCCCTGGCGCTGTGTCGACCAAATCAGGGAGCGGGCGAACGCCCATCCCGTGGTGACCCAGATTCCGCTCGGACTCGAGGACACCTTTACGGGCGTGATCGACCTTTTGACGATGAAGGCGCTCGAGTGGGTGGGGGACGTTACGGGTACGTTCTTTAACGTTCTCGAGATTCCCGCCGAGTTGGTTCCTTCCGCGAAGAAGGCGCGGGTTGCCATGGTCGAGGCCCTCGGAGAAGTCGACGACGAGATCCTGACCCTTTACGTCGAAGGTGCCGAGATTTCGCAGGAGCGGCTTCGTGCGGCCCTACGCCGGGCCACAATCGCGGGAAAAGCCGTGCCCGTGCTCATGGGGGCAGCGTTTCGCAACCGAGGAGTGCAGCCGCTTCTGGACGCGGTCGTCGACTACCTGCCGTCTCCCGCAGACCTACCTCCCGTGGTCGGTGTCGACCTCGAGGGACAAAGCGTGAGCCGCCCTGCTAGCCCCGATGCGCCCCTTGCGAGTTTGGCGTTCAAGCTCATGAGCGACCCCTACCTCGGGCAGCTCACGTATCTTCGGGTATACGCGGGGCAGCTTGCCGTGGGAGACACGGTGCTCAACGCAAGCAGCGGAAAACGAGAGCGGGTGGCGCGCCTCTTCCGCATGCATGCCAACCGTCGGGAGGAGATCAAGCTGGCCACGGCGGGCGATATCGCCGCTGCGGCAGGCCTGCGAACGACGGCCACAGGCGACACGCTCTGTGATGGGGCTGCCCCTATCAAGCTTGCCTTGATCGACATTCCGACGCCTGCGGTCAGGCTCACCATCGAGCCGAAAAATCAAGCCAGCGCGGACAAGCTCTCGGAGTCACTCAAGCGGCTGGCGCTCGAGGATCCTTCCTTCGAGGTCTCGTACGATAGCGAGACGGGGCAAACCATCTTGGCGGGGGTAGGGGAGCTACACCTCGAAATCCTGGTGGACCGGCTGGTTCGTGAGTTCGGCGTGGAGGGGAGGGTGGGGAGGCCACAGGTGGCCTACCGAGAGACCGTGACGCGTACCCAGAAGAACACAGTCCGGCACGAGGTCCAGGTAGGACTCCGGGGCCAGTTTGCTGAGGTGACGTTGCAGGTCGAGCCCAAGCCCCCCGGAACGGGATTGCTGCTCGTCGACGAGAGCAGCGACGAACAGATTCCGCGGGCCTTCCTGCCAGCCGTGC
Source organism: Myxococcales bacterium (assembly GCA_022184915.1). NCBI lineage: Bacteria > Pseudomonadati > Myxococcota > Myxococcia > Myxococcales > Myxococcales bacterium. Next base: position 48,234 of record JAGTJU010000006.1, read on the forward strand.
AGCGGGGGATTCGCAACGCCCTGTCCACGGGCTTCGTTGCGGGCTACCCGGTCACGGACGTTCAGGTCACGATCATGGGCGGGGCCTTCCACCCGGTGGACTCCAGCGAGCAGGCCTTCGAGGTCGCAGGGTCGTTGGCGGCGCGCGGCGCGGGACGCGACGCGACTCCCGCGCTCCTCGAGCCAATCATGACCGTCGAGGTCATGGTACCGACCGAGTTCACCGGTGAAATAACTGGAAATTTAATGTCGCGCCGAGGCCGAGTTCTTGGTATTGATGCGCGCGGCTCGGTCCAGGCCCTTACGGCGGAGATTCCTCTCGCCAACATGTTTGGGTACGCAACCGAGCTGAGGTCGCTCTCCCAGGGCCGCGCGACCTTCACCATGCAGTTTTCGCACTACGGCCCGGTCCCGTCTTCGGTCGCGGATTCCATCCTCGAGCGACTCCGAGGCCCGGTATCCTGAAAACCCAAAAGTCACCTTCACCTTCGAGCGAACCTCACAGCACCAGTTAAGTCTGGAGGACACCAGAAATGGCTAAAGAGAAATTCAACCGCACCAAGCCACACCTGAACGTGGGAACGATCGGACACGTCGACCACGGGAAGACGACGCTGACGGCGGCGATCACGAAGGTGCAGACCGACAAGGGTCAGGCGAAGTTCATGGGGTACGATCAGATCGATAAGGCCCCCGAAGAACGGGAACGCGGCATCACGATCTCGATCGCCCACGTGGAGTACGAGACGAACAAGCGCCACTACGCGCACGTCGACTGCCCCGGGCACGCTGACTACATCAAGAACATGATCACGGGCGCGGCGCAGATGGATGGCGCGATCCTAGTGGTGAGCGCACCTGACGGACCGATGCCGCAAACGCGCGAGCACATTCTGCTGGCGCGCCAGGTCGGTGTTCCCGCGATCGTGGTCTTCCTGAACAAGGTAGATATGATCGACGCAGGAGACGCAGAGCTTCTGGACCTGGTGGAGCTCGAGCTCCGTGAGCTCCTGTCGAAGTACCAGTTCCCCGGCGACGACACACCGATCGTGCGAGGCAGCGCGCTCAAGGCGCTCGAGGGGGACAAGAGCGAGATCGGGGTGGCGGCCATCGACAAGCTGATGGACGCATGCGACTCGTTCATTCCTGAGCCGAAGCGCGAGATCGACAAGCCGTTCCTGATGCCGGTGGAAGACGTGTTCACGATCTCCGGACGTGGCACGGTGGTGACGGGACGCGTAGAGCGCGGACGTGTGAAGGTGGGTGAGGAAATCGAAATCATCGGCCTCCGCGACACGCAGAAGTCGACCGTCACGGGCGTGGAAATGTTCCGGAAGCTGCTCGACGAGGGACAGGCCGGCGACAACATCGGCGCCCTTCTCCGTGGCACGAAGAAGGAAGACGTGGAGCGCGGACAGGTGCTGGCGCACCCTGGCAGCGTGAAGGGTCACAAGAAGTTCGCGGGCGAGGTGTACATCCTGAAGAAAGAGGAGGGTGGTCGCCACACGCCGTTCTTCAAGGGGTATCGCCCACAGTTCTACTTCCGCACGACGGACGTCACCGGAGATGTGACTCTGCCAGCGGGGGTTGAGATGGTGATGCCGGGCGACAACGTCAGCATCGAGGTCGAGTTGCTCGTCCCGATCGCTTGCGAAGAAGGTCTGCGCTTCGCAATTCGCGAAGGTGGCCGTACCGTCGGCGCCGGCGTCGTGGCTAAGATTCTCGACTAATCGTTCTTGAGTACCGAAGGGGGCTTGACCTTGACTCCGAAAATCCGAATCCGGTTGAAGGCTTATGACCACCGCTTGCTGGACCAGTCGGCCAGCGAGATCGTCGATACGGCGAAGCGCACGGGCGCAAAGGTGGCTGGCCCAATCCCGTTGCCCACCAAGATCAACAAGTACTGCGTTCTGCGCGGACCTCACGTCGACAAAAAGTCTCGGGAGCAGTTCGAGATTCGTACGCACAAGCGGTTGCTCGATATCCTCGATCCTACGCAGCAGACCTTGGACGCGTTGATGAAGCTCGACCTGTCCGCAGGCGTGGACGTCGAAATCAAGACCTAAGTCCGTAAGCATTGATATCCGAGGACAGACTGATGCAGCTCGACGTTGTCGATACTCAGGGAAATATAGTGGGCCAGATCGACGTGGCCGATGACGTGTTCGGTCGCGAGGTCAAGGAGCACCTCCTTTGGGAGATGGTCAAGGCGCAGCGCGCCGCGCGCCGGGCAGGAACTCACGACACGAAGACCCGCGCTGATGTGCGTGGCGGCGGGAAGAAGCCATATCGTCAAAAGGGCACCGGCGGTGCCCGGCAGGGTTCGACCCGCGCTCCCCACTACGTGGGCGGTGGCGTGGTTTTTGGTCCGCACCCAAGAAGCTATGCGTACACTGTGCCCAAGAAGGTGAAGAAAGCGGCTCTCGCCAGTGCCTTGTCTCTTCGGGCCCAGGAGAAGAAGATTGTCGTCGTGGAAGGTCTCTCTTTCGAGACGCCGAAGACGAAGGAAATGGCCGCCGTGCTCAAGGCCTTGGGGCTGCCCTCTGCGCTTATCGTCAGCGCCAAAGAGGCCGTGAATACCACGAAATCCGTACGTAACCTCAAGGACGCCAAGTGTCTGCCCCCAGAAGGGCTCAACGTCTACGACATCCTCGACCACGAAGGACTGGTGATATCCAAGGACGTCATCCGTGCCATCGAGGGTCGTGTGGTCGCCTCCGAAACTGCGGAGTCGGCGGCCTGAGGGCCGATTTAAAGGAACCGGAACATGCGCGCTGCAGAGCTCATCATCAAACGGCCTCTTCTCACCGAGAAGGGGAGCCGACTGAAGGAAACCGGTGGCAGCTCCGACGAGGGGCTGACGCAGGATCAGATCAAGTCCAAGGTGCTCTTCGAGGTCGTCAAGGACGCCAACAAGATCGAGATTCGTCACGCCGTACAGAAGCTGTGGAACGTGGAAGTCCTCAGCGTTCACACCCAGATCATGCCTAGCCGCGAAAAGCGGGTAGGGCGCTTCGTTGGTCGCCGCTCTCCCTGGAAGAAGGCGATCGTAACGCTGGCACCCGGGCAGTCGATCGAGTTCTTCGAGGGAGTTTAAAGAGGTTTCACGATGGGCATCCGCAAACTGAACCCAACCTCTCCAGGCGTTCGCTCACGCGTCGCCCCCGACTTTGCCGAGCTGACGGTTGGAAATCGTCCCGCGCGTGCACTGGTCGAAGGGAAGCCAGGCGTTGGTGGACGAAATAATTACGGTCGAATCACGTCGCGGTTCCGCGGTGGCGGACACAAGCGCCGGTACCGGATCATCGACTTCAAGCGTGACAAGGTGGGCGTTCCCGCTCGCGTTGCCACCATCGAGTACGATCCTAACCGCAGTGCTCGTATCGCGTTGTTGAACTACGCAGACGGCGAAAAGCGCTACATTCTGGCGCCGGTCGGCCTTCGCGTAGGGGACCAGGTTTTGTCGTCGCGGAATGCGGACATCAAGCCTGGAAACAGCCTCCCGCTTCGCTCGATCCCCCTTGGTACGATGGTTCACAACATCGAGATCAAGATCCACGCCGGTGCCCAGCTCGTACGGTCCGCAGGTGGTGGTGCCCAGGTCCTGGCGAAAGAGGGCGATTGGGGTCAGCTCCGCCTCCCCTCTGGCGAGGTTCGCCGCGTGCACCTCGATTGCCGGGCGACCATCGGGCAGGTCGGAAACGTCGAACACAACGCCTCGTCCATTGGCAAGGCGGGACGTAAGCGCTGGCTTGGACGCCGCCCACACAATCGCGGCGTCGTGATGAACCCGATTGACCACCCGATGGGCGGTGGTGAAGGCCGGTCTTCCGGTGGACGTCACCCCTGTTCTCCCTGGGGCCAACAGTCCAAGGGCCTCAAGACCCGCTCCAACAAGCGCACTGACGCCATGATCGTCCGCCGCCGCGGCCAGAAGAACTGAGAGTAGACGATGCCACGTTCAATCAAGAAGGGTCCCTACATCGATTCGCACCTGATCGACAAGGTGCTGGACCTGCAGCAGCAGAAGGGCAAGAAGGCGCTCAAGACCTGGTCGCGCCGCTCCACCATCGTTCCCGAAATGGTGGGTCTCACGTTCAACGTGCACAACGGCAAGAAGTTCGTGCCGGTCTTCGTTTCGGAGAACATGGTCGGCCACAAGCTGGGCGAGTTCTCGCCGACGCGAACTTTCCACGGCCACGCCGGCGACAAGAAAGACAAGAAGTAGGCAGGGCGCAAACTAGCGGACATGAATTCTTGGACAGCGCGACTGCGCTCTCCAGTTGGAACGAGGAACCAGACATGGCACAGGCAGTTCTAAGGCAGTTTCGCGAGTCGCCCCGGCGGCTACGCGTCGTGGCCGGAATGATTCGCGGCAAGAGCGTCGCTTCCGCACTCACTATCTTGAAGCTTCAGCAGCGTAAGGCGGCTGTCGTCCTCACGAAGGTTTTGAACTCAGCGGTGGCTAACGCCACCGAGAACGAGAAGGCCGACGCAGACAAGCTGTTCGTCACAAGAGTCTGCGTTGACGGCGGAACGGTTCAACGCCGCTTCATGCCGCGAGCGCAGGGGCGTGCGAACCGACTTAACCGCCGCACCGCTCACATCACCGTGGTCGTCGACTTGCCCGAGGAATAGAGGACACTCACATGGGTCAAAAAACACATCCAATTGGGTTTCGCCTGGGCGTCGTCCGCGGCTGGACCTCTAAGTGGTACGCTGACAAAGACTTCGCGAAGTGGCTTCATGAGGACGTAAAGCTGAAGGGCTTCGTGAAAAAGAAGCTCCACCACGCTGGCGTAGCAGCCGTCGAGGTCGAGCGCGCAGCGAACAAGATCAAGTTGAACATCTTCACTGCGCGACCCGGGATCGTCATCGGCAAGCGGGGCGCCGGCGTCGAGACCCTCAAGCAAGAGGTTCAGGCGCTCACGGAGAACGAGGTGTTCCTGAACATTCAAGAGGTGCGTAAGGCCGAGACCAACGCGCAGCTCGTTGCAGAAAACGTTGCGACCCAGCTCGAGCGCCGCGTTGCCTTCAGGCGTGCGATGAAGAAGGCCGTTCAAACAGCCATGAAGTTTGGTGCCAAGGGCATTCGGCTTTCCTGCTCGGGCCGCCTGGGCGGCGCCGAGATGTCTCGGTACGAGTGGTACCGTGAAGGTCGTGTGCCGTTGCACACGCTCCGAGCGGACATCGAGTACGGCACGGCCGAGGCGCACACGACGTACGGAGCGCTGGGCGTGAAGTGCTGGATCTTCAAGGGTGAGGTTCTGCCTCAGCGGAACGTGCGCCTGGCCTGACGAAGCGCACCGGAAAGAGATCAGGAGACGACAATGCTCGCACCTAAGAAACTAAAGTTTCGCAAGCGCTTCAAGGGCCGGATGACCGGCGAGGCGAAGGGCGGATCCGATGTGTCCTTCGGCGACTTCGGTCTGCAGGCGACGACCTGCGGCTGGATCACGGCTAGGCAGATCGAGGCGGCTCGTATCGCGATCAGCCGCAAGGTGAAGCGCGGAGGAAAACTGTACATTCGGGTCTTCCCAGACAAGCCCATCTCGAAGAAGCCGGCCGAGACCCGCATGGGTAAAGGTAAAGGTAACCCCGAGGAATGGGTGGCTGTGATTCGCCCCGGTCGGGTGATGTACGAACTGGAGGGCGTTCCCGAAGAACTCGCACGGGAGGCCTTTCTGCTGGCCCAACACAAGCTGGCCGTTAGGTCCCGCTTCGTAGCCCGGGAGCACGTAATATGAGCGACGTTTCTTTGAAGGACCTGCGCGGCACCTCGGTGGAGGAGCTTCAGCAGACGCTGGCAAAGCTGCAGCAGGAGAACTTCCAGTACAACTTTAAGAAGACCACGAATCAGCTGGAGAACACCATGCTGATCCGCAAGGCCCGTCGCGATATCGCACGGGTGATGACGCTTCTGAACGAGAAGCGTGGCGCTGCCAACGCTGGGCAGAAGGAGTAGCTCCCGTGACCGCAGAAACCCAGGGCGCTGAGAACAGCGCAGAGAAGAGCACCGGGCGACGACGTCGGCTGGTGGGTGTCGTGAAGAGCGACAAAATGGACAAGACGCGCGTTGTCGTGGTCGAACGTCGGACTTCACACGAGAAGTACGGAAAGTTTGTGAACCACCGTCGCAGCTACAAGGTCCACGACGAGAACAACGAGACCAAGGCGGGAGACCGCGTGGAAATCGTGGAGTGCCGACCGATGTCGCGTGACAAACGCTGGCGCCTGGCCCGGCTCATCGAACGGCCGGCAGAGGTTTAAGAGGTTCACCCATGATTCAGACAACGACCACACTCGACGTTGCGGACAACTCAGGCGCGAAGAAGATCATGTGCATTCGCGTGCTGGGGGGTACCCGTCGAAAGTACGCGTCGATTGGCGATGTAATTGTCGTGTCCGTCAAGGAGGCGATTCCGAACGCGAAGGTGAAGAAGGGGGATGTGGCGCGCGCGGTGATCGTCAGGACTCGCAAGGAGGTGTCCCGTGCGGATGGCTCCTACATCCGTTTCGACGCCAACTCGGCTGTGCTCGTCGATAAGGACAACGAGCCCATCGGCACCCGTATATTTGGCCCGGTGGCTCGCGAGTTGCGCGCCAAGCGTTTCATGAAGATTGTATCGCTCGCTCCGGAGGTTTTGTAATGGCTACCGAGGCAGCCACCGAGGCAAAGGCCAAGGGTGGTAAAGGCAAGAAGGGTGGCAAAGGCGCTGCCGTCAGCCGCATAGCTGAGAAGCAGACGGAGAAGCTCCGTCGGACGACTGTGGCTCGGCTTCGCCAGGTCTACCAAAACGAACTCCGGGAGAAGCTCCAAAAGGAACTCGGCCTGGCGAACGTCATGGAAGTGCCAAGGCTCGTCAAGGTGACCATCAACATGGGCCTTGGTGATGCGGTGGCCAACCCGAAGATTCTTGATTCGGCGGTCGAGGAGCTTGCGTTGATCGCTGGCCAGATGCCGGTCGTAACCCGAGCGAAGAAGGCGATTGCCACTTACAAGCTGCGGGAGGGCCAGAAGATCGGCGCCATGGTGACGCTCCGGCAGGACACCATGTACGAATTTCTGGACCGCCTGATCTCGTTCGCTCTCCCACGCGTTCGCGACTTCAAAGGCATATCGCCGAAGGGTTTCGATGGACGGGGCAATTTCACCATGGGTGTCCGGGAAGGAATCATCTTCCCGGAGGCCAGCTTCGAGGGTGCCGACAAGGCGCGAGGTATGAATATTTCGATTGTGACGACGGCCCGCACCGATGAGCAGGCCCGAGCTTTGTTGCGGCATCTGGGGATGCCCTTCAGGAACTGATTGTCAGGGTAGGAACGCATCATGTCGATGACAGATCCCATTGCCGACTTCCTTACGCGTATTAGAAACGCGATTCTCGCGCGCCATCAGGAGGCCGTGGCCCCCGTCTCCAAGTTGAAGAAGGGCATCGCCGAAATCCTCCAAGAGGAAGGCTACATCGAGGGCTATCAGCTCCGTGACGGAGAGGGCCCATCGGAGATCGTCGTGAAGCTCAAGTGGGCCCCCGGGCGCACGAATGCGATCACGGGTCTCCGGCGACGCTCGAAACCCGGACAGAGGGTTTACGTCAAGTCCTCGGACATCCCCCGGGTGCGCTCCGGATTGGGCGTTGGGGTCCTGTCTACCTCGCAAGGGCTCATGACCGACCGCGCAGCTCGCAAAGCTGGTGTGGGCGGAGAGCTCATGTTCGAGGTGTGGTAAGGCCGCTAGCGGCTGTATCCCTGAATTCGACGAACGAGGTCTTCATCAATGTCCCGCATTGGCAAGAAACCAGTCGTGATCCCCAAGGGGGTCACGGTGAACATCAAGGATGGTCTGATGACCGTCAAAGGCCCCAAGGGCGAGTTGGCGCGACCGTTTCCGGTTGACGTGGCTGCCTCGACAGAGGGCGACAAACTCGTGTTGACGCGCACAGGTGAGTCGCGAACGGAGCGTACGAACCACGGCATGGCGCGCGCGCACCTGGCAAACATGGTCAAGGGTGTCAGCGACGGTTGGACGCGTGAACTCGAGATCAACGGTGTGGGTTATCGTGCCGAGGTCAAGGGCGACGTGCTCAATCTCGTCCTCGGATACTCGCACCCCATCGACTACAAGCTGCCGAAGGGTGTAGGCGCCAAGGTCGACAAGAACCGCATCATCCTTTCGGGAGCTGACAAGGACCAACTGGGTCAATCAGCCTCGGAGCTTCGGAAGTTGCGGAAGCCGGAGCCCTACAAGGGCAAGGGCGTCAAGTACGTAGAAGAAGTGATCCGGCGCAAGGCCGGTAAGTCCGGGGCCAGTTAATCCCCATCGGAGCCGAATATGTCGATCAAGAAGATTGTCGATCCGCGAAAGCGGCGTCACCGCTCGATTCGCAAGCGCATCTCGGGCACTGCGGAGCGCCCCCGGCTGGTGGTGTTCCGGAGCGCGAAGCACATCTACTGCCAGGTGGTGGACGACTTGAGCAATCAAGTGTTGGCGTCGGCGTCGGACCTGGTTGGGAAGAAGACTCCCACGTCCCTCGAAGGCGACAAGAGCAATCGTGCCAAAGAAGTTGGCAAGTTGGTAGCGACGCGTTGCCTCGAGAAGGGTATCAAGCAGGTCGTGTTCGATCGGGCCGGTTACCTCTATCACGGCCGCGTTTCCAAGGTTGCAGAGGGCGCCCGCGAGGGTGGGCTGGATTTCTAGGAACGCCCGTCCGCCACGACGGTCATAGACGAGCGACAAGAGAGAAGAGAGCAGGAACGCACATGGCTATCAATTATGATGAGGTTGGCGAGCTGGTCGACAGCGTGGTTTTCATCAACCGCGTTGCCAAGGTCGTGAAGGGCGGACGTCGATTTTCGTTCTCAGCCCTGGTGGTCGTGGGTGACCAGAAGGGCTTCGTTGGCGCCGGACTCGGCAAGGCCAATGAGGTTCCAGAGGCCATCCGCAAGGGAACCGAGCAGGCCCGCAAGAGCCTGGTAAAGATTCCTCTGGTCAACGGCAGCATCCCCCACGAGGTGGTGGGAGAGTTCGGCGCTGGGCGCGTCGTTTTGCGCCCCGCACAGCCCGGTACGGGCGTGATCGCCGGCGGCGCCGTTCGCCCGGTGCTCGAGGTGCTCGGCGTTCAGGACATTCTGACCAAGTGCATCGGGACCAGCAACCCGCACAACGTGATTCACGCAACCATCAATGCGCTCCAGCAGCTCCGGAGTGCAGAGGACGTGGCGAACCTTCGTGGTAAGCCGGTTCAGGAGCTGTTCGTATAAGGCCCGCCTAAGCGGGACGGACGAACGAGGAAGCCATGGCGAACAAGTTGAAAGTGACCCTGGTGCGTAGCGGCATCAACCGGCAGGAACGACACAAGCAGACGATTCGTCGGCTGGGTCTGCGGAAACTGCATCACAGCAACGTGGTTCCAGACAATCAGGCCGTGCGAGGAATGATCCAGTCCGTGGCCCACCTGGTAAAGGTGGAACCAGCCGAGTAGGCTGGGGCCTATCGGACGGACACTCACAACCAGTCGAAATACAAGGCAAAGCAGATGGGTACGACTCTCCATACTCTCAAGCCGGCAGACGGTGCGACGAAGCGCCGTAAGCGGGTGGGTCGCGGTCCAGGATCCGGCCGTGGAAAGACCGCAACACGCGGCGTCAAGGGCCAAAAGGCCCGTACAGGTCACCACGGAGCGCGCTTCGGTTTCGAAGGCGGCCAGATTCCGATGCAGCGGCGCTTGCCGAAGCGGGGATTCAAGAACCCGTTCCGCATCGAGGTGTTCGCGGTGAACGTGGGCGACATCGATCAGCGTTGCGAGCCCGGCCGCTTGGACCTGGAGGCCTTGAAGGCCGCCGGCTTGGTACCGCGACGCTTCGACAAAGTGAAGATCCTGGGCACGGGTGACGTGACCAAGGCCTTCGTCGTCCAGGCAGATGCTTTCTCTGGTTCCGCGAAAGAAAAGCTCGAGAAGGCCGGCGGCAGCGCCGAGCTGGTCGCAGCTCCGGTTGCGGCTTAGTTCGTCAACACCAGATCAAGGCAGAACGGGTCAAGGAGACAAAGATGGCTTCGAGCTTTCAAGGTATCAGCAAGATTCCGGAGCTTCGTAGGCGAATTCTATTCACCTTGGCCCTCCTGGCCGTTTACCGGGTGGGCGTATTCGTAACGACGCCTGGGGTAGACCGCTCCGTGATGGACAAGATTGTCAATCAGTCCTCGGGCTCATTGCTTGGCATGTTCAACATGTTCTCAGGCGGTGCACTCGAGCAGATGTCGATCTTCGCGTTGGGCATCATGCCCTACATTTCGGCGTCCATCATCCTGCAGCTGCTCACGGTGGTCGTGCCAAAGCTCGACCAGATCCAGAAGGAGGGGGAGCTGGGCCGTCGTCGCCTCAACCAGTACACGAGGTACGGGACGATCGTCCTGTCGCTTGTGCAGTCGTACTTCATTGCGCGCTGGTTGGTTTCGAACAACGTCTCGTACGCGCAGCTCGGGCCTGTTGTCCCGAATCCCTCGTGGGATTTTTACGCGGTGACGATGATTTCGCTGACCACGGGGACCGCATTCATCATGTGGCTGGGCGAGCAGATCACCGAGCGCGGCATCGGTAACGGAATCTCTCTCATTATCTTTGCGGGCATCATTACAGACCTCCCGGACGCAACGGTAAAGTTGCTTCAAAAGGCCAGCGCCGGTGAGATAACGCTCTTCGCGTTACTCATCATTGCTGGGATCGTGGTCTCGGTGGTTGGGCTCATCATCTTCTTCGAGCGCGGTCAGCGTCGCATCCCCGTTCAGTACGCGAAGCGACAGGTAGGCACCAACGTCTACGGGGGGCAGTCGACCCACCTTCCGCTCAAGGTGAACACGGCCGGGGTGATTCCACCCATCTTTGCCTCGTCCATCCTGATGTTCCCGCAGCAGATTTCGTCGTTCATCGATCACCCCCTGGCGCGTGCATTCGCGGAAGTGATGCATCCGGGTGACTGGCGCTACAACGTTATCTACGTCTTTCTCATCATCTTCTTTTGCTACTTCTACACCGCCGTGACGTTCAACCCGGTGGATGTGGCCGACAACATGAGAAAGGCAGGCGGCTTCATCCCGGGCATTCGTCCCGGCAAGGCGACCGCCCAGTACATCGACAGCGTGCTCACGAAGCTGACCTTTGGGGGCGCTCTCTACATCTCGGCCATTTGCGTGTTGCCCAGCATCCTTTCGACGAAAATGGGTGTTCCCTTCTACTTCGGTGGGACAGGGCTCCTGATCGTGGTGGGCGTGGCTCTTGATACGGTGCAACAGATTGAGTCTCACCTGATCACCCGTAGCTACGAAGGCTTTGCGGGTCCCAAAGGACCGCGGATTCGTGGTCGTTCGACGCAGCCCGTCGGACCGGTCGAGGCATGAGCTTACGAGGACTACGTGCCGATGTGGCGCGCTCACAGAGCCTCCCAGAGACATTTTTTTGGGTTGACCCTTTAGATCCAGCAAACGCGTCTGGACTTGACTCTGGAGAGGTGATAGCTTCTCGCCCCATTTCGGTCGGTCGAGTCGGGTGTGCAAGGTCAGTGCCGTCGTACGTTTGGTCCGGTCCGGGGCAAAGCATGCGCGCCCTTCGCAGTTACAACCGCGGGAATTGATTATGAAAGTTCGAGCATCCGTCAAAAAGATTTGTGAGAAGTGCAAAGTGATCCGCCGCCGAGGTGTGGTGCGGGTGATTTGCAACAACCGCCGCCACAACCAGCGGCAGGGCTAACCGGGATACTGGAGAGAATCGTTCATGGCTCGTGTCGCAGGCGTCGACCTTCCCCGAAATAAGCGCATGGAGATTGCGCTGACCTACATCTATGGAATCGGAAAGCACAAGGCACGAATCGTGCTGGATGCCGCCGAGATCTCATGGGACAAGCGCAGTGACGATCTCGACGACAACGAGAGTCGTCGGATTCGCGAGGTGATCGAGAAACTCGACATGAAGATCGAGGGTGACCTTCGGCGTGAAATCGGCATGAACATCAAGCGTCTGATGGATCTTGGATGCTACAGGGGCCTGCGTCACCGTCGCAGCTTGCCCGTTCGTGGGCAGCGAACCCACACGAATTCGCGTACCCGTAAGGGACCGCGTAAGGGTCAGATCGCAAAGAAGAAGACGGCTTAAGACAACGGCTCAGAAGGCTGACGAATGGCTAGCGATAAAGGCAAAAAGAAGGTCCGTAAGAACGTCCAGAGCGGCAACGTTCACATCACGGCGACGTTCAACAACACGATGGTCACCATCACCGACGTATCCGGGAACGTTCTGTCCTGGTCTTCGGCGGGTGTCCGCGGTTTCAAGGGATCGCGGAAGTCGACCCCGTTCGCCGCACAGCTTGCGGCCGAGGATGCTGCACGCAAAGCGATGGACCACGGTCTTCGCAACGTGAACATCTTCATCAAAGGCCCAGGTTCGGGACGCGAATCGGCCCTCCGTGGTGTCGGCGCGAGCGGGTTGAAGGTGAACTTCATCCGGGATCTGACGCCCATCCCGCACAACGGCTGCCGGCCCCCCAAGCGCCGCCGAGTCTGACCTCCTTTTTACGACAACTGAGCGAAGAGAACACGAGACATGGCGAGATACATTGGACCAGTTTGCCGGTTGTGCCGCCGGGAAGAGACGAAGCTCTTTCTGAAGGGCGATCGTTGCTACACCGATAAGTGCGGTTTCGAACGCCGCGCCTACGCGCCCGGCCAGCACGGACAGTCCCGTCGTCGGAAGGTGTCGAACTACGGTGCCCAGCTTCGTGAGAAGCAGAAGGTGAAGCGTATGTACGGAATCGCTGAAAGGCAGTTCCGGGGCTACTACTTCAAGGCCGCGCGCATGAAGGGCGTGACCGGTGAGAATCTGCTCCAGTTGTTGGAGCGTCGTCTGGACAACGTGATTTACCGTTTGGGCTTCGCTTCGGACCACGCGGAAGCGCGTCAGTTGGTTCGCCACGGCCACTTTTTGGTGAACGGCAAGCGCGTGGACATTCCGTCGTTTCTGTGCCGCTCGGCTGACACAATCACGGTCCGGGATAAGTCGCGCAAGGTCACGCGCATCTTGGAGAGCGTCGGCACGGTTGACCGTCGAGGCGTGCCTCGGTGGCTCGAGCTCGACAAAGAAGGCTTCACGGGGAAACTGATCGACCTGCCGTCCCGTCAGGACATGACCATGCCGATTCGCGAGCAGCTCATCGTCGAGCTCTACTCGAAGTAAGCGTCGTGTAGGAACCCTGCTGGAACGGATTTGGAGGACTACGGAATGTCGACCGCCACCGATAACTCGATGCAACCCGCGACGAACTACATTGCCCGAAATTGGCGCGAGCTGATTCGCCCGCGGAAGTTGGAGACCGAACCGTCGACGGCCTCGGGGACTTACGCTCGCTTCACGTGCGAGCCGCTCGAGCGGGGCTTCGGCACGACGTTGGGCGTGGGCCTACGGCGCATTCTCCTCTCGTCTCTGCAGGGTTCGGCGATCATCGGTGTGAAGACCGAGGGCGTCCATCACGAGTTCACCTCCATCCCGAACGTGATGGAAGACGTGACGGATGTGGTGCTCAACCTCAAAGAGGTGATCGTCAAGGCCTACGACGTGAAGTCTCGGGTGCTCCGCCTCGAGAAGGATGGCGAAGGCAAGGTGACCGCGGGCGATATTCAGACGGTGGACGGCGTTGAGATCATGAATCCCAACCACGTCATCATGACCTGCGCGAAGGGCGCGCGCGTGCGGATGGAGCTGGAAATCGGATCCGGACGTGGCTACGTGCCGGCCGAGCGGAATAAACACCCCGCCATGCCAGTGGGGATGATCCCCATCGATTCACTCTTCTCGCCGGTGCGGAAAGTGAATTTCAACGTTACGAACGCTCGTGTCGGTCAGCAGACGGACTTCGATCGTTTGAGCCTGGAGGTTTGGACGAACGGTACGGTCAAGCCTGAGGATGCGGTGGCCTACGCCGCCAAAATCTTCAAAGACCAACTGTCGATCTTCATCAACTTCCAGGAAGTCGCCGAGCCGGTGGCTGAGTCCAAGGTGAGCGAGGAGCAGGCCAAGCTCCACGAGAACCTCTGGAAGTCGGTGGATGACCTCGAGCTGTCGGTTCGCTCCGCAAACTGCCTGCAGAACGCCAACATCCGGTACATCGGTGAGCTCGTTCAAAAGAGCGAGGCCGAGATGCTGAAGACGAAGAACTTTGGCCGGAAGTCGCTCAAGGAAATCAAAGAGATCCTCTCGGAGATGGGTTTGGCGCTGGGCATGAAGATCGAAGGTTGGCCCGGCGACGGTCCACCCAAGAAGGCCTGACACTGGCCGAATAAAGGAAGGCTAGACGGAGGCCTTCAGCAGATTCCCAGGGGTGCCCGGAAGCTGAGCATCCCGCTTACCAAGATTGTTGAGAAGGCTGAAGCGGCCTTCTGTGTAACGCCAAAAGGTCGAAAAATGCGTCATCGTAAAGCAGGTGTACATCTCTCCCGGACCCCGGCCCACAGGCGGGCTCTGTTCTCGAACTTGGTGTCGGCCCTGTTCGAGTTCGAACAGATCCGGACCACCCACGTGAAGGCTCGGGCCACGGCCCAGATTGCCGAGCGGACGATCACGATCGCCCGCCGCTTGGGCGACGTGCTCGTGAAGTCAGAGGAAAAGCGAACGCCGGAGGAGCAGGCCCGCGTGGTCCACGCGATGCGTGAAGCGCGCAAGGTGGTCAAGAGCCGCGCAGCCGTCCAGAAGCTGTTCGAGGAGCTGGCTCCCAGGTTCGCGGCCCGTCATGGCGGCTACACGCGGATCGTCAAGCTTGGACAGCGTCCCGGGGACGCAGCCCCTGTGTCTCTTCTCCAACTCATGCCGGATGGCGGTACAGCCAGTGCCGGGGGCGAAGCCAGCCCCAAGAAGAAGTCGGGCAAGAAGGCGGAAGCCAAGGCTGAAGCCGCTGTAGGCTGAGTCCCAGGATTCCCACAAATCGGCGCTTCCCTTCGGGGCGGCGCCGTTTTTGTTTGGGGCTTCGGTCTCGGGTAGGGTAGCTCGACGACTTGGGGAGGGCACGTAGTTCCCCGGCGGAGGAGGCCGGTTCGGGTCTTGTTGACTTGACGGCCCGGACCGCGCGAATAATCCGGCATGGCGGAATCAGCGGAGCTACCGGGATTGGGGAGTTCGCTGGCTGTGTCTTTTCTATCACTGGGTCTCGTGTGTCTGTTGGCCTATGCAGCCCTGCGTTGGTTGTCCAAGCGGGGTCAGCTCCAGGGGCAGAGAGGATTTCGGGTGCTGGCGCGATGCGCTGTGGAGCCGAAGCGTAGCCTGGTGGTGGTGGACGTGGCGGGGCGTGTGTTCCTCTTGAGCAGCGCGGAGGGGGGCCTGTCGCTCGTCGCGGAGCTCGACGCCAAGGATGCGGAGCGCCTCATGGCGGAAAGGCAGCCGCCCGGGTCGGGCTTGTGGGGGCTGCTGAAGGCAGGGACACAGCCAGCTTGGCCTTCCCGAGGCTCACCCGCGGCGCGGGAGACTGAGGACGAGGTGCGCTCGTGACGGGAGCGATCGGCCTTGGGTCGGCTGCCGGCAGCCAGCCGCTTGCGGTGCTGGTGGTTCTGGGGGTGCTGTCAGCCCTCCCGTTCCTGCTGTTGATGCTCACGAGCTTCGTGAAGGTTGCCGTGGTTCTGGCGATTCTGCGCAGTGCCTTCGGAGCCGCCCAGGTGCCTCCGGGGCAAGTCGTGACGGGGTTGGCCTTGGTGCTCACGGTGTTCATCATGGCGCCCACGGGCGAGCGGGTCTGGGAGGCGGTTCGGCCGATCTGGTCCGAGGCAGGCGAAGGCGCGCGGGCGGAGCTTCTGAGTGCCGAGGGACTTGGCGTGCTGGAGCGCGCGGGCGCTGCCGCCGCTGAGCCGGTTCGCGGGTTCCTGGAAAAACACGCGGCCGGGCGGGATCGTGAGAC
Source organism: Myxococcales bacterium (assembly GCA_022184915.1). Classification (NCBI taxonomy): domain Bacteria; kingdom Pseudomonadati; phylum Myxococcota; class Myxococcia; order Myxococcales; species Myxococcales bacterium. The sequence continues at coordinate 64,160 of JAGTJU010000006.1, forward strand.
GTTCCTCCAACTCAGGCGGAGGCTGCGGGGAGGGGAGGTCGACGCTGCCGAGGGACGCGAGTTGTTGGTGTTGGCCCCTGCCTTTGCCGTTTCGGAGCTTCGTCGGGCTTTCGAGATGGGCTTTTTGATCTTCGTGCCCTTTTTGGTGGTCGACCTCGTGGTGGCGAGCTTGTTGACGGCCCTCGGATTCCAGGCCCTGACGCCGACGCTGGTCTCTTTGCCACTCAAGCTTTTGCTATTCGCCTTGGCCGACGGCTGGAACCTCGTGCTGCGCGGTTTGGTGGCGTCTTATGTCTGAGCCCGCCGGGATCGAGCTGGCTTTGCGAATTCTTCAGGAGGGGTTGCTGCTCTGCTTGTTGGTCGCGGCGCCGATTCTCGTGGCCATGTTGGCGACAGGGGTAATCACGAGTGCGTTGGGCGCGTTCACTCAGGTTCAAGACCACGCGGTGGGTTTCGTGCCTCGCCTGATTGTTGCCGTGATGGCCCTCGTGATCTTGGGGCCCCATCTGGGAGCCCAGGTGGTGCGCTTCGCGAGCGCCGTCTTCACGGCGGTGGGGCAGCTCCATTGAAGTAGGCCTTGCGGGCATGTTCGACCTCTTGGCCATCGCGCCCCTGGCGTTCGAGAGTTCCCTGGCCCGCTGGGCCTTGGTTGCGGCTCGGATCGTGCCGAGTGTCCTTCTCGTACCCGTGTTTGGTGCGCCGTCTCTTCCCTGGGTTTTGCGCTTGGGCTTGGGAGGAGCGCTGGCTGCTTGGTTCACAGGGGCCATGGCGTCGCAGCCCGCCTTCCTTTCCAAGGGGGTGGGAGGCGTAGGGTGGCTGGTTTCGTGGGCGTACGAGGCCACGCTGGGCCTCACGCTCGCGTTCGTGGTTTGGTGCGCCTTCGCGGCCGCGCGCCTGGCAGGCCAGCTCCAAGACCTCGCGCGGCGGGGGGACGAGGAGGGCAGCCTGGATCCCGTCAGTGCTGAACCGTCCTCGCCGCTTGGAAGCCTCTACGTGCTGTTGGCGGTGCTGATTTTTGCAGAACTCGGCGGTCCGGGGGCGCTGATCACGGCTTGGGGACGTAGCTTCGAGCTGGTTCCGCTCGGGGGGGGCGTGATGCCTTCGGGCGTGAAGCTCCTGGGGGCGATGGCTGGCATCGTGGCGGGTCTTTTCGAGGTGGCGTTAGGCCTGGCGGCCCCCGTCTGGGTGGCGGTTTGGCTCTCGGATGTCGTTTTCGCCGTGGCCGGCCGGCTGGGTGGGGGGATGGGACAAGCGGTGGTGGCGGGCGCGACCACGGCCGCTCCTTTGGTGGTCCTCGGCACGCTGCTTCTGGGGCTGGGCCTCGCGCGTGCGGCCCTCGAAGGCTGGGTCCTGCAGGTGCCCGGACTCGTCCTGTATCTGGCGAGGGTGTGGGCCGATGGCTGACGGGGCCCGCTCGCTTCCGGCCAGCGCCGCGAAGGTCGCGCGCGCGCGCCGGGAAGGAGACGTTCCGCACAGTGCGGTCGTGACGGGAGGCGCCGTCGTACTGATGGGGGTTGGCTTGGCGGGGGCGGGGGCAGCCGGCGCTCTGTCCTCGCTGCTCAGCTTGTTTCGCCGAGCCTTGGCGCGCGCGTTGGCGCCTTTGCCCTTCGACCCGTACGCGGCCGTCCGCGAAGCCCTCGCGGTGACGCTCAGCTGGCTAGGGCCATGGCTGGCGTTGGTCTTTGGGACGGCCGTGCTGGTGTCCGTGCTGCAGACGCGGCTCGCAGCGAGAACCTCCTGGAAGCGGCCAGCCCGAGGCCTTGGCCCTGGGGTCTTCGCGCCGTTCGTCAGCGGGGCTTTGTTGTTCGTCGGAGGCGTGTGGCTTTGGGGGGCGCGCGCGCAGCTTGTGTCGCTAGGACGCTTCGGCGTGTCGCTCACGAAGCGCGTGGTGGTGGCGGGCGCGCTGACGATGGACCTCATCGGGCGTTTGGGCCTGTCACTCGCCGCGCTCGCGGTGGCGGATGCCGTGTGGCAGTGGTGGTTATGGAGCCGAAGGCTTCGCATGAGTCACCGCGAGCAGCGCGACGAGCGGCGCTTCGACGAGGGGGATCCACTTGTGCGTCGAGAGCGTCAGCGCTTGCACCGGGACGAGGGATCCCCTCGAGCGCCCTGAGCCCTCGGGGTCCCAAGGGCCGTGGGTGGGTGGCACCCAGGCCACGAGGCACACCTTGGCCGCAAGGGTGCGGCGGGTCCTTCCCATCGCGGCGGGAGCCCGCTATCTTTGTTTCCGAATGGGACAATCAGCGAAGCGGGTGCGTAAAGCGGTGTTGCCGATGGCGGGCATGGGGACGCGGATGCTGCCTGCAACCAAGGCGGTTCCCAAGGAGATCTTACCGCTGGTGGACCGGCCGGGCGTGCAGCTCATCGTGGAGGAGTGCGTGGCCAGCGGCATCGAAGAGATCGTCTTCGTGCTCAGCCGCGGCAAGGCATCCTTGATGGACCACTTCGACCGCAACCTGGAACTCGAGGCTCTCCTCGAGAAAAAGGGCAAGTCGAATGACCTCGCCTTGGTTCGTGACCTGGCCACGATGGCGCGCTTTTCGACGGTGCGGCAACCTGAGCCGCTGGGCCTCGGGCACGCCGTTCTGTGTGCGTCCGCCGTCGTGGGCAATGAGCCCTTCGCCGTGCTGTTGCCGGACGACCTCATCGATGGGGACATTCCTGGCGTGCGGCAGCTCATGGATGTGTACGAGGCGCGCGGCGAGGGTGTGGTGGCGCTGTTGAACGTACCCGAGGGCGAGACTGACAAATACGGCATGGTGCGGGGGCAGTCCGTGGGCACGCGGGTTCACAAGTTGGATGAGCTCGTGGAAAAGCCAGCGACGTGGACTGACGATCGGCGTTTGGCTGTTGTGGGACGCTACGTTCTGCCGCCCGAAGTGTTTCAGATTCTGGAACATACGCCCCGGGGCCGAGGCGGTGAGATTCAGCTGACCGATGCCTTGGCCGTACTGGCTCGCGATCGGGGGCTCTACGGCATCGAGTTCGAGGGCGAGCGCTTCGATACGGGTGATCGCGTGGGGTTCGTCTTGGCTCAGGTTCATTACGCGCTCAAGCGCCCCGACTTGGCGCGGGACATACGGGCAGGCCTCGCGCGCCTTTTGGGGTGACCGCGTCTGTTGACGATCGCGCCGCATGAACGACTCTGACCGCGGCGGCCTCGTCGAGGTGGCGGTGGCCTTGCCGCTCCGCCAAACGTACACCTACCGTACGCGCGGTGCCGCCTTGCCTTTGGGAAGCCAGGTTGCGGTGCCGTTTGGGCCGCGGGTGGTGACGGGCTTCGTGGTGGGCCATCCTGAGTCGGCCCCCGATGGCGTCAAGGACGTGCTCGAAGTGCTCGACGCGGATCCCTTGTTGGAGCCGGATGTGCTGGCTCTGTGTCGATGGGCGGCAAGCTACTATCTCGCCGCCGTCGGTGAGGTTCTCAAGACGGCGCTGCCTCAGGGCCAGCGGGCCACGACCCGCAGGAGCGTGCGTCTGTCGCCCGAAGGGGAACGACTAGCCACTCTGCTACGCGCGCCCGCGCTTGCCGGGGGGTTGCCGCTGCTCGCGCTCGGTCTTGAGGATCGGGCTCTCCTGGCCCGCCTCGAGAAGCGAGGAGGACTTGGCCTCCGGGCGCTCCAGCGGGACCGTCACGTCGGAAGGGCTCGCCTCGATCGACTCGTGCGTGAGGGGCTGCTCGAGGTCGGGGACGAACTGACGGAGCGGCAAGCGGGGCCGCGGGTTCGGTTTGCCGTGGGGGTGGGAAGGGCCGACGCGGTTCCGAAAGATTTGGTGCGGGCGCGGGCGCAGCAGTCCCTCTGGCGCCGCTTGATGGCCTTGGGGCCCGTGGGGGTCGGGGTTGAAGCCTTGACGCCGCCCGAGCGGACCGCCTTGCGCGCGCTCGTGGGCCGCGGGCTTGCGCGCATCGAGGCGCGCGCGCCTGTCCTCGACGAAGGAGAAGCCCCAAAAACCTCTGTTTTGCCCGTGCTGAACCGACCGCAACAGGAGGCGTTCGAGGCCTTGACCACGGCGCTCGGCGAGGGCTTTGCTCCGTTCCTGCTCCAGGGCATCACGGGCTCCGGAAAAACCGAGGTCTACCTGCGGCTCATTGCCGAGGCACGTCGGGCGGGGAAGGGAGCTTTGGTGTTGGTGCCGGAGATCGCCCTCACGCCCCAGCTGGCGGCGCGCTTTCGGGCGCGCTTCGGGGACGACGTGGCGGTGCTGCACAGTGCGCTACCACCCGCCGATCGTCTGAGCGCCTGGCGGCGCTTGCGGGCGGGTCAAGTCGGCATCGCGCTCGGTGCGCGGTCGGCCGTGTTCGCGCCCGTACGCGAGCTCGGCGTGGTGGTGGTCGACGAAGAGCACGATCCTTCGTTCAAGCAAGACGAGGGTGTGCGCTACCATGGTCGCGATCTGGCGCTCGTCCGCGCGCGGCAGGCGAACGCCGTGGCCGTGCTGGGTTCGGCGACCCCCTCACTCGAGAGCTTTCAGAACGTGCATCAGGGGCGCTATCGGTGCTTGCGCCTGCCGGTACGTGCGGCGCCCGGGGCGGCTGAACGTCCCTTGCCCGCCGTGGAGATCATCGACCTTCGGCGGTTCCGGGTGGGCGCGGATGGCTTGCTGTCGAAACCCCTGGCCGACGCCATCGAGGCCACGGTGGCCTCAGGGGAGCAGGTGATCCTCTTTCTCAACCGACGCGGCTTCGCCACCGTGGTTTTATGTCGGGCCTGCGGACTCGTGCTGCGCTGTCGCGATTGCGATGTCTCGATGACTTATCACCGTGGGGTGTCCAAAGTCGTCTGCCACTACTGTGGCCGCAATGATCGGCCACCTGCGCGCTGCCCGTCCTGTGCACAGGCCTCGCTCGAGAATCTGGGCATAGGGACGGAGCGGGTCGAGGCGGTGATCCGGGATCGATTTCCGAACGCGCGCGTGGTGCGCCTCGATCGCGACACCGCGGGGCCGGCTGGGCGTGGCGAGCCACAGGAGGAGGCGAACCGGGGGCTCGAGCGCATCCTCGCGCAGGTGCACGCCCGTGAGGTCGACATCCTGGTGGGCACCCAAATGGTCACCAAGGGACACGACTTCCCAGGTGTCACACTGGTGGGCGTTTTGCAGCCGGATCAAGGCATGCATTTGCCCGATTTTCGCGCTGCCGAGCGTACCTTCCAGTTGCTCGAGCAGGTGGCGGGTCGGGCCGGTCGGGCGGAGCGGCCCGGGCGGGTGCTGGTGCAGACCTACAACCCAAAGCATCCGGCCATCGTGGCGCTCAAAACTCACGACTATGACGGGTTCGCGCGCCAAGAACTCGAACAGCGCAGGCAAACCGGCTTCCCTCCCTTTCACCGGCTGGTGGCTGTGAGGCTCGACGGTCCGGATCCCGAACTGGTCCAGCGGGTCGCGGCGGATGTGGCCACGCGGGCCCGCGCCGCCGGGGGGAGTGGGGTGCGCATTCTGGGGCCGGCCGAGGCACCGATTCCGCGCCTACGAGGGCGGGTTCGCTGGCAGGTGTGGCTGGCATCGCAGGGGCGTCAGGACCTGGTGGCCGCTGCCGAGGCGGCGGCCGCGGCCACCCTTGCGGGCGATGTGCGCCTGGCGGTCGACGTCGACCCCCAGAGCGTGCTTTGATGCGTGCGCCGTGAAGTTCCTCATCATCGCTGGCCCTTACGAAGCGGATCTGATTCGACGGGCGGCCGTGGCGGCAGCTTGCGAGGCCATTACGATCGAGGCGGGAGACTCTCTGTCCGGCTGGATCGCGGCGGCTCGGCCCGACGCACTGGTGGTCACGAGCAGGGCCGTCAAGGCGCGGATCTCGGACACCGTGGCGGCTCTGCGATCCTTTCCAGGGGGCAACGTTCCCATCGTCATGCTCTGCGACGAGGGAGAACGGGACGAGGCCGCCGCCGCGGCCGACGTGTGCTTCGTGCGCCCCGTGTCGCCTCGTGCGGTTGTGGAAGCCGCGCGCGAACGCGTGCGCCCTGGGGAGGGGGCGCCGCGCGCTTCGGCGATCGTCGAGGCTGCGGTGGATCCGCCATCATCCCCCAACCCAACTTCGGAGGCGCAGGCCCGCTCGCGTATCCTGTCGCCCGAAGGTGTGTCCATGCGGAGTCTGGCGCCTCTTCAGGTGGAACGCCGCCGCTTGCCAAGCGCCGCCCCCGATGCGCGCCCCGTCCCAGCACCGCTGTCGCGACGCATCTGCGACTCCATCGATGAGCTGCTCGACGCCGAGATGGAACGCGCTTTCGGCGAGGCGGGTTCACCCCGAGCCTCCGCGCCCCGGGACGAACACACCCTCGAGATGCCGCGGGACTTCGTCAACACTCTCCTGGCCGACGCGCGCCACCTGCTCGGCACGGCACCGGCATTTCCCGAGGCGCTTCGGGTGACCCGCGGCCGTTCGGTTTTTCCCTTCACGGGTGATCTCGGGACAACGCCCCTGGCGGCGCTGCTCGGGGGGGCTTTGCAAGAAGGAGTAACGGGCCGCCTGCGCGTACGTGTGGGGGATGCGGAGAAGTCCTTGTTTTTCGAGGCGGGCCGCCCCGTGTTGGCCGTTTCGAGCGCGGTGGCCGATCGCATGGTGCAGATGCTCGTACGCCAGGGCATGTTGTCGCTCGCGCAAGCGCGTGCGGCGATCGATGTGGCCACGGCGTCGGGGCGCCGGATGGGAGCGGTGTTGGTGGACCTGGGGTTCATCAAGAGCACCGAGCTTTTACCTGCGGTTCGCCAGCACTATGAAGACATCATCTTTTCCCTCTTCGATGTTCAGGAAGGCGGTTTTCGCTTCGAGCCCGGGGTCACGGCCGACCCGCGCCGCGTCCGGTTGCTGAGGCACCCCGCCGCGCTCGTGCTCGAAGGCCTCGGCCGCGCCTACGGCGAGATCGGGCTGGCGCACGACCTGGGCCAAGACGGCGAGGTGTGGCGCCTCGAGGTGGGCCTTGGGGCCCCCGACATTTTGTTGGAGGTGAGCAGCGAAGACCCCACGTTGTCTCGCGTGCCCGTGCTCTTCGATGGCGTGCGCTCTGTGGCCGCGGTGGTTCGCGCCAGCGCTCAGCCCCGCAAAAGTGTGTTGCAGGTGGCCCTGGTCTTGCGCGCCTTCGGCTTGCTCGTGCCTGTGCGTGCGGGCGAGGCCGTGACCTCCTGGGACGGGCCAGGCCCGCTGCAAGGCGGGGAGCCCGCCCGCGATCGGGAGATCGATCGAGGGCGCATCGCCGCGCGGGCGGCGCTCGTGCAAGAGGGCGATTACTACCAGGTGCTGGGCATCGCCCCTGGTGCCAGCGTGGGCGAGATCCGGCAGGCCTACGATCGCATCGCGCGGGAGGTCTCGCGCGGGCAGGTGGGTGAGGCCCTCGCCACGGAGCTGGCAGAGAGCCTCGAAGAGATCTGCGCCGCGATCGACGAGGCGTTGGTGGTCTTGACGGACACGCGGCTTCGCGCCGCCTACGATCTCCATCTGTGTCCGCCTCCGACCGCTGACACCCGCGCCGCTGGCTAAGCCCGCGCGCCGGGCCACCAGGTCGGCTGCTATAGCTCGGCGCATGCGCATCGTGTTTTTTGGTTCGCCCGCGTTTGCCGTGCCCGCAGCCGAGGCCGTGGCGCGGGATCACGAGGTGGTGCTGGCTGTGGCCCAGCCGGACCGGCCCGCGGGGCGCGGACAGAAAGTGCAAGCGCCGGCAGTGAAGGTGTGGGCCGAGGCCAACGGCGTGCCGGTCGCTCAGCCCCAGCGGTTGCGCGGGCCTGAAGGAGACGCTTTCCTGGAGCGGGTGCAGGTCCTGGCGCCCGACGTGTTCATCGTGGCGGCGTACGGAAAGATCCTGCCGCAAGCGCTGCTCGACGTACCGCACCTCGGTCCCTTCAACGTGCACGCATCGTTGCTGCCGAAGTATCGAGGGGCGGCGCCCATCCAGTGGGCCGTGATCCGCGGCGATGAAGAGACGGGGGTCACGATCATGAGAATGGAGGCGGGGCTCGACACGGGCCCGATGGTGGCGGTGTGCAAGGCGCCGATTGGCCCCTCGGACACTGCGGGAGCGCTCTTCGAGCGGCTCGCGGTCCTCGGCGCCCAGCTCATGGCTGATACGTTGCCCGCCATCGCGACAGGCAAGGCGACGTTCACGCCTCAGGACGAAGCCCAGGCCACGCTTGCGCCTCCGCTCACCAAAGACGACGGTCACCTCGACTTCAGCCAGCCCGCAGAGCGGGTGTCCGCTCGCGCCCGGGGGGTCGACCCCTGGCCCAGCGCTTACGCTCTGCTCGACGGCGCCCCCATCAAGCTTTTCGGCGCACGGGTCTTGGCGACACAGGCGGACGCCGCCGCGCCCGGGCAGGTCGTGTCTGCCGATCGCGAGGGGCTGGTGGTGGCCTGCGGCCCGGGGCTGTTGGCCTTCTCGGAGGTTCAGATGCCAGGACGCAAGCGGCTCCCGGTCGAGGCGGTGGTGGCCGGCCGGGGGCTCATGCCGGGAATGAAGCTGGTCTGATCTGCTCCGCCGGGTCTTCGCGACGCGTATCGCCGCCTCCGACGGATGACGGAGGCGGTTGCGGCTGGCATAAAGCAGGACATGGGCGTCAAGATTTCCCCCTCTTTGCTCTCGGCCGATTTTGGTCGGCTCGCCGAAGAGACCCGAGCCATGGAAGCGGCAGGAGCCGACACCGTGCACGTCGACGTGATGGACGGACGCTTCGTGCCCAACATCACCATCGGTCCGCTCGTGGTGCGGGCGATACGCAAGGCCACGAAGCTGCCGCTCGGTGTGCACCTCATGATCGTGGAGCCCGAGGCCTATGTTGCTGCGTTTGCCGAGGCGGGGGCCGACACGCTCTACGTGCACGTGGAAGCCTGTGTGCACTTGCACCGCAACCTTCAGCAGATTCGCTCCTTGGGCAAACGCGTCGGCGTGGCCCTCAACCCTCACACGCCGGTCGAGGCGATCCGATGGGTGCTTCCAGATGTCGAGTCGGTGCTGGTCATGACCGTCAATCCGGGGTTCGGGGGCCAAAAGTTCATCGAGAGCACCTTGCCGAAGATCCGTGAACTCAAGGCGGAGATCGAGCGACAAGGTCTGGAGGTGGAGATCGCGGTCGATGGTGGGATCGATCCCACGACGGCGCCCCGGGTGGTTGCTGCCGGCGCCACCAACCTCATCGCGGGCTCCGCCGTGTTCGGGGCGGCCGACTACGCCCAGGCCATCAAGGCTCTTCGCGGCGCCGCCGACTGAGGTGTCCGGCCGACCTTCGCGAAGCGCCTCGGCGCGCTCCGCGCGCGCGACTTGGTGTAAAGTCCTGGCCATCGTGTCGCCGCTTCCGGTCGCTCAGGTCTTGCCATGAAGTGTTTCGTCGAGTTCTTGCGTTGCCGGACCCCAGACGCAGAGGTGGAGGGGCCCATGCGGGCCCGCCGGGGGATCGTGGGCTTGGCGTTGCTCCTCTGCGGCGCGTTAGGGTTGAGCGTGTTTCCGTTGGCCTGCTCCGACGTTGAATGCGAGCCGGGCACGCTACGGATGGAAGCCACCCTTCCGCCGGAGCTGGCTGAAGACGTCGTGGTGGTGGAGCTGGCCTTCGAACTCGGGGGGCGCGTGGTGCACCAGCAGGCCTTGCCCGTAGCGCCCGGCGCCCGGTTGGCGCAGGCCGACGTGACGATTCCCGGGGGCTACCCCGCTGGCCAGCCGGTCGTGATCACGGCGGTTGCGAAGCGCGCCGATGGCGCCCCCGTGGGCACCTGGTTCGCTGCCGAGGTGCTGCCTTCAGGGTGTGCGGCGTTCGCGTTCCCGCTGGTTCCGGGTACCCTTGCGGACGGCGGAAGTTTGGACGGCGGCGGGTTTTTCCAAGACGCAGGGGCCGTGGACGTGTCTCGCGATGCGACCGTGTCAGTTGACGGAGCTCCCGCGGACGCGGCGAGCGACGACGCCTTGCCCCTGGACGCGTCCTTGGGGGATGCGTCCCCGGCGGATGCGTCTCCGGCGGATGCGGAGGTCGACGCTCAGCCGAGCCTCGACGCCCCCGCGCTCCCCTGACCCGAAACCGGCTTCATTCCGGACACCGGCACCAAAGAAAAACGGCGCCTTCTCGCTGAGAAGCCGCCGTTTTTGTCGGGGCGAGAGGATTCGAACCTCCGACCTTTCGGTCCCGAACCGAACGCGCTACCAGACTGCGCCACGCCCCGGATTCATTCAGTTTTTTGAGGCGAGAACTGTAGCACGCGCAAACCAGATCTCCGCAACAAAAATCATCGCCACCGGGGTCGCGGGCGTGGACGAGGGGGTCTCCTTCCTGTGGCAGTCTGACACTGTGACCACTCTGGTGCCGTTCGGCCCCGCGCGGCCGCCGCCATCATACGAAGCTGTTGTTCATGACCTCGCCAAGGCCGCCGGCTCCGGGCACGATGTAATGGTGGTCGTCGAGTCCGCGCTCGTCCTCCCAGCGGTCCCCCGGAGGCGCCGCGAGCACGTCGGTGGGCGACAAACCGCGGTCGAGCCGAAGCGCGTACACCTGCACGTGGGGATGCTTCCGCCGGACGTGGCGCAGGTACTCCGGCGTGACGATGAGATGCATGGCCACCGTCTTCCAGGGCTTGCCCTGCACTTCTGCGTCGTAGTGTTCGAGCACGGCCGTGACCGTGGAGCCCGTGGCTCCCATCGGGTCCGGGATCAGCATGACGGCGTCTGCCACGGGGCCGCCAATCTTCACCGCGCCGAGCGCAGCGCCGGTGACCTTGCCTTTCGTGTCGACCACGCGACCCAAGGACAGGTGATCCTGCCGAACGCCCTCAGCGGCCAACACCTGATTGAGGAAATCGTAGGTGACTTGGGCGGGCAGCAGCCCGGCCCGCGCAAGTGCCACCACCACGGCTTGGGTGTGCCGCTCGATGCCCGGGCCCTGCCACACGCCCGCCGGCGTTTTGTCGATCATGCGGGTCTCGACGGTGAGCTGCCGTTCGGGAAACTCCGCAGCGATCACGACGTGGGCCAGCAGCCGATAGAGCTCCCGCACCAGGTGATTCATCTCGGGCTGCACCACCCCCCGTTCCGAGGCCCGTGCCAGCATCGAGAGCGCCAAGGGGTCCGCCAGGATGTGGACCGCCTCGCCGTAGTGGTGGGCAATCTCGGCGGGCCGATAGGCAAAGCCTGTGTACTGGGCGTCGGTGGGCATGACGCGATTGTAAGCCGTGGCGCACGCCCCGCAAAACGGGGGGAGGTCAGGGCAAGCGGCGGTGGCCAAGACAGGGAAGCCGCTGCCGAAGTCTGTCCTGGTGGGCGAGGTCGATCGGTGCCAGGGCATAGCCGTCTTTGTCGCTGCAGTCAGCGAGCACCGTTCCCCATGGATCCACGATCAGGGCGTGCCCGTAGCTGGCGCGCGTGCCCCCGTGCTGGCCCCACTGCGCCGGGGCCAAGACGTAGAGCTGGTTCTCGATGGCCCGGGCGCGCAGGAGCACATGCCAATGGTCGGGGCCCGTTTGCCGGGTGAAGGCGGCAGGGACCGCGGCGAAGCGGGCGCCCTGGCGGCTTTGGTCCCGGTAAAGCTCGGGAAAGCGCAGGTCGTAACAGATCGAAAGACCTAGCCCTCCCCAGGGGGTCGCCGCGACCACCGGTGTCGCGCCTGGCATCACGTCGTCGGACTCGCGGAAGGTCTGTCCCCCGGGAACCTCGACATCGAAAAGGTGAATCTTGCGGTATCGCGCGACGATCGCGCCTTCTGGTGACAAAAGCACGCTGGTATTGCCGAGGCGCGGGGCCTGCCCGGGTGATGACGGTATCCGTTCGGGGAATCCTCCCAGAAGCAGGTGCACCCGGGCGTTGCGGGCCAGGTCGGTCATGCGGGCGAGGATAGGGCCGGGGGGGGTGGGCGCGTCGAGCGGCTCCGCCAACGCCAGCTTGTGGTCCCGCGCGCTCCCGAGATACGCGAAATTCTCGGGCAGACCCACCAGCTGGGCGCCTTCCGCGGCGGCCTGACGCACGAGCCGCTCACAACGGGTGAGGTTGTCTTCGACGTCCTCGGTCGAACAGACCTGCACTGCAGCAAAGCGGAGCGCAGAATCTAGGTCAGCGGCGGTCGGGGCGGCAGGGGCAGAAGGGCCGACAGATGAGGCGGTCATGCAGCCGAAACGCTACCATGCGCGGCTCCAATTGGCTGAAACCCAAGCGTTAACCGCGCTGTTGCCTTCCTGATGTCAGCATGATACAACTCCGCCTTACCTCACAAGGCACACCCTTCAGACTCCAGGGCGGGCGCCGACAGCCCGCCTTTTTTTTGTCCAAAATCCGCAGACACCGCACCCTGACCGGAGACCCCAATCCAACTCGCCACCCAAACGGTCGCTTTTCTGACGCCCCGAACGCCGATGAAACCTACCTTCGCAAATATTTGGAACCTCGCGGAACCGTATGTGAGGGACGCCGGCCTGGAGCTCGTGGAGCTGGAGTTTGGGCGGGAGCCTGAGGGGTTCGTGCTGCGGGTCTTCATCGATTTTCCCTGGTCCCCCGGGCCCTTTTTGCCGGAATCCGCGTCCACTTCCGGCCCCGCCGTGGCATCGGAAGGTGCGGGCCCAGCGGTGAGCGCCAGCGCCCCCGGCGAGGAGAGCGACCTCTTTCGCCCCCGCTACGTGGGCCATGGTGAGTGCGAGCGCGTCAGCCGAGACCTCTCGGCCGCTCTCGACGTCTCTCAGCTCATTCAACACGCTTATCGGTTGGAAGTCAGTTCGCCCGGAATCGAGCGTCCCCTTCGGCGCGCAGCCGACTTTCAACGATTCACGGGGAAGCGGGCCAAGGTCCGCACCCATCAGATGGTGGAGGGGCGGCGCAATTTCAGTGGGATGCTGCGCGGCGTCGAAGGTGACGTCGTGCTTATCGATTGTGACGGCCTGGCGTGCCGGGTGCCCCTCGCGGAAGTTGCGAAGGCGCATCTCGTACCCGACTGGGCCGAGGAGTTTCGGAAATCCGAAGCTCCGCCCCGACGACCGCAAGACGGAAGGAGCGCCTCATGAGTGAAGGTTCCGGACTGGGCCTGGTCCTCGACCAGGTTTCCAAGGACAAGAACATCGATCGGGAGATTCTGGTCGAGGCACTCGAGCAAGCCATTTTGATGGCCGGAAAGCGTGCTTTCGGCGACGATCGCGAGCTGGAAGCCAAGTTCAACGAGGAACTGGGCCAAGTGGACCTGTTCCAGATCATCGTGGTGGCGGATCCGGTTTCCCAGCCCGGCAAGGAGATCTCTCTCGAAGAGGCGGAGCGCTTCGGGCTGAACGCCGAAGTGGGCGACGAGTTGCTCTTCCAGATCTTCTACAGCGAGCGGGACCAGCGCCGCGCCGAAGATCAAGACGCGAAGTACAGCGGGCTTCTCAAGCTCAACCGGGCGTGGAAGACGTTCGGGCGTATCGCCGCGCAAACGGCGAAGCAGGTCATCCTGCAGCGTGTGCGCGAAGCCGAGCGTGACAACGTCTTCAACCAGTACCGCGACAAAAAGGGCGAGCTCATCTCGGGGATCGTCCGCCGCTTCGAGCGAGGCAACATCGTGATCGACCTCGGGGGGGCCGAGGCCGTTTTGCCGGTGCGTGAACAGGTTCCTCGCGAGTCCTACCGCGTGGGTGACCGCATCGTCACGTACGTGCTCGACATCGACAAGCAGGCGAGGGGACCCCAGATCATCGTGTCCCGGGGTCACAAGGGCTTGCTCGAGAAGCTCTTCGAGATGGAAGTTCCGGAGATCTTCGAACAGATCGTGCGCATCGAGGCCTCCGCGCGGGAGCCTGGGGCCCGGTCGAAGATCGCCGTGTCCTCGCGGGACCGCGACGTGGACGCCGTGGGCGCTTGCGTGGGCATGAAGGGCTCGCGTGTTCAGGCCGTGGTTCAGGAACTGCGCGGCGAAAAGATCGACATCGTGCCTTGGGACGCTGACCCTGCGCGCTTCGTGTGCAACGCGATTGCGCCCGCCGAGGTCTCGCGCGTGCTCATCGATGCGGCGTCTCACACGATGGAGCTCGTGGTGCCGGACGACCGGCTGTCGCTGGCCATCGGAAAGAAAGGCCAAAACGTGCGTCTCGCCAGCCAGCTGACGGGCTGGCGCATCGACATCCACTCCGAATCGAAGGTTCGTGAGTCCGAGGCCAAGTCTCGGGCTTCTCTGGGGGCCATCGAAGGGGTGGGTGCAGAGCTGGCCGAGGCTCTCTTCCGCGACGGATGGCGCTCTGCCGCCGAGATCGCGGCGGCGCAGCCGTCCGAGCTGGCCCACGTGATTGGCGACGACTCGACGCAAATTGCGGCATTGAAGGCGCAGGCAGCCCGCGCGGCCGAGATCGAGCGCAAGCGCGATGCCGAAGAGGCCGCGCGACGCGCCGCGGAACGCGCCGCGGCCGAAGCCGAAGCCGAAGCGAACGAGGCCGGCATGTCTGCTCCCGAAGGAGCCGAGGGGACCGATTCGGCTCACGGGCATCCTTGAGGGTGCCTGGGTCTGAGGTGGCGATCGCGAAGGGTATGGTCGAACGACTTGAGTCAGCTGAGTCCCAGGGCCCCACGCGTACGTGCGTGGGGTGCAAGAAGGCCATGTCTGCTCACGGACTTTCGCGCTTCGTGGTCACCGCCAACGGACAGCTCCAGAGCGATCGACGCAGGAACCAGCCCGGGCGAGGGGCCTGGATTTGCCCGTCCACGCCGTGTGTGCGAGCCGCGTTGAAGACCCGTGCGTTCCCACGTGCGCTGCGGAGCGCCGTGCAGGTGCCTTCCGAGATCGAACTTTTATCGCAACTTGGTATTGAACCGGCTATCTGATCGGCCCGGCTCTGTATTAGAAGAACAAAAGAACACTGACTGCGGTCTCGAGAGCCAGATCGGAACCTCGAGACCCCGCCGACGAGCCTGAGAGAGCATGAGGGTTTACGAATTAGCCAAAGAACTGGGCATTCCCAACAAAGACTTTGTCAACAAAGTCCAAGCCATGGGGATTCAAGTGTCCAACCATATGTCGGTGCTCGAGTTGGTGGATGCCGATCGGATCCGACGCAACCTCATCCGCGAGCGCCAGGAAAGTCTTGAAGAGGTTCGCCTCGACACGACGGTCATTCGGCGCCGCTCGCGCAACGCTACGGCGCCCTCGGCAGCCGGTGCGCGTGCCGCCGCTGCCCGCGTGAACGAGGTTCGGCCCGAACCCCCCGTGGTCGAGGCCCCGCCTGAGCCACCCCCGCCCGTCGTGGCTGCCCGCCCGGCGCCCGAGGTTCTGCCTCCGCCCCCCGCGCCTCCGCCTCCCCCCCCTCCCGAACCCATCAAGGCCGTGGAGGCGCCACCGGCGCCCGAACCCGAGCCACCGGCCCCAGAGCCTGTCCCCGTGGTGGTGGCAGCCGCCCCGGCACCCGCCCCCGCACCTCCGGAACCCGAAGCGCCCCCCGTGCGCGAGCCCGCGGCGCCTCCTGCCGTGGTGGCCGCGCCCGCAGCTCCCTTGGCCGGGGAGCCACCAGCGGCCCCGCCGGCGGCTCCCCCACCGGCGGCCCCCCCAGCGCCACCGGCGCCCGCTCAGGGACCTCCGCCGGTCATGGAGATTCGCGCGTTGCCGAATCCCGGTACACCGCCCTCGGCCGATGGCACCGAGCCGCGTCCGCGCTTCCGCCAGATTCCTCAGCCCGTCGTGACGGGCTCGGCGGCAACGGGTCAGTTCATCCAGCTGCCCGGCCGGGGCGAAAACAACAGCGTGCCCCGCGTCGAGATCCGCGACCGCGACGAAGAGCTTCGCCGTTTGGGTCGGGGCGTGATCGGGCGCTTGCCTCCTGGGCAAAACCGCTTCGGGGGACGGCCTCCGGGTGGCCCCGGCGGGCCTGGGGGCCGTAACCTCGGGCCTCCCCCTCGCAAGCGCCAAGTGGCCGCTGGCAAGAAGGTCAAACAGACCCAAATCACCACGCCGGCAGAACACAAGCGCGTCGTGCGGATGGCGGAGAGCATCACCGTCTCGGACCTCGCCCGCGAAATGGGCATCAAAGGCAACGAGGTGGTCAAGCGCCTGTGGGCTTTGGGCATGATGGGCATCAACATCAACCAGAGCATCGATCTCGACACGGCGATGCTCATTGCCAACGAGTTCGGCTGGCAGGTCGAGTCGAAGTCCTTCCGTGAGGAAGACATGCTGGGCTCGGAGGAAGTGGACGCGCCAGAGGATCTCGAGCCGCGAGCCCCTGTGGTCACCATCATGGGCCACGTCGACCACGGCAAAACCTCCTTGCTCGATGCCATTCGCAAAGCGAACGTGGCCGAAGGCGAAGCGGGCGGCATCACGCAGCACATTGGCGCTTACAAGGTTCACTCTGCGCAGGGTGACGTCACGTTCCTGGATACACCGGGCCACGAGGCGTTCACCGCCATGCGTGCCCGCGGTGCCAAGATGACCGACATCGTCGTGCTCGTGGTTGCGGCCGATGACGGACCCATGCCGCAAACCGTTGAGGCCATCAATCACGCAAAAGCGGCGGAAGTGCCGCTGGTCGTGGCGGTCAACAAGATAGACAAACCTGACGCCAACCCCGGCCAGATCCGGAACAAGATGATGGAGCACGGCTTGGTTCCCGAGGAGTTCGGCGGCCAAACCATCTACGTCGACGTTTCGGCGAAGACCAAGCAGGGCATCGACAAGCTGCTCGAAATGCTGGCTCTGCAATCGGAGTTGCTCGAGCTCAAGGCGAACCCCAAGAAGGCGGCGCGGGGGCACATCGTCGAGGCCCGGTTGGACCGCAACCGCGGCCCCATCTCCTCGGTGTTGGTCGAGTCGGGAACGCTGCGCGCGGGCGACCTCGTCGTGGCGGGTATCTTCTCGGGTAAGGTGCGCGCCATGATGGATGACCACGGCAAGCCCGTGGCGCAGGCAGGCCCCTCCACCCCGGTAGAGATCCTGGGCATCGACGGGGTTCCCGAGGCGGGCGATACCTTCAACGTGGTGTCCGACGAGAAGCTGGCCAAGCAGATCCTCGAGCATCGCCGGGAGACACGCCGCAGCCGTGACGCGGCGGCTTCGGCCCCACGGGGCGTCTCCCTGGAGAACATCCTCGACAAGATTCGCGAAGGCGAGGTCAAGGAGGTCAAGATCGTCCTCAAGGCGGACGTGCAAGGTTCGGCGGAGGCGCTCTCGGCGGCTCTCACGAAGCTTTCCACACCCACCGTCGGCGTGAACGTGATCTCGAGCGGGGTGGGTGGCATCACCGAGTCCGACGTGACCTTGGCCAAGGCCTCCTCCGCCATCGTCATCGGCTTCAACGTGCGCCCTGCGGGCAAGTCGCAATCCTTGGCTGAGCAAGAGGGCGTGGACATCAAGACGTACCAGGTCATCTACGACGCCATCGACGACGTGAAGAAGGCCATGGTGGGCATGCTCGAGCCGGTGGAGCGCGAGAAGCTCATGGGCAAGGCCACGGTTCGCCAGGTGTTCACCATCCCCAAGGTGGGGGCGGTTGCAGGCTGCATGGTGACCGAGGGCAAGATTCACCGTCGCAACCAGGTGCGCTTGGTGCGCGACTCGGTGGTCATCTACACCGGACGACTCGGCTCGCTTCGCCGCTTCAAGGACGACGTGAACGAGGTCGACAAGGGATACGAGTGTGGCCTCAGCATCGATGGCTACAATGACCTCAAGGACGGCGACGTGATCGAGTCGTTCGAGATCGAGCAGATCGCCGCTTCGCTCGACGCTCCGATCGGGGCGCCGGCGCAGACCTGACCGTGGTGGTCGGAATTGCGCGGCTGACGTTCTTCGTGCCGCACAGCCATTCTCTCAAGGAAAAGCGGATGGTGGTGCGGCGTCTGAAGGACAAGGTGCGAGCCCGGTTCAACGTGTCCATCGCCGAGGTTTCGGACCAGGACGTTTGGCAAAAGGGCGTGATTGGTGTCTCGCTGGTGGGGAACGAGTCACGCTTCGTGGGGCAGTGCCTCGACGAAGTGATTCGCCTCGTGCGGGCCGAGGCGGAGGTGACCAGCGTTGAGCGCGAGCTTCAGGTTCGTCATCAGCCGCTGGCCGAAAACGATTTGGGATTCCGTTACGAGTAAATCATGGCATCGGGTCGCGAACAGCGCATTGCTGAAGAAATCAAGCTGGCGATAGGCGACGCCTTGATACGCCAAGAGGTCAAGGATCCCCGGGTCTGGCAGGCTGGCATCATCACGGTGACCCACGTCAAAGTCACGGGCGATCTGCGTCAGGCACGGGCCCTGTTCATGGTCTACGGGGCCGACGAGGCCACGCTCGCCGGGGTTCGGGAGGCGTTGAACAAGGCGAGCGGTTTGTGGCGACGCAAGATCGGGAGCCGTCTGCGGCTCAAGTTCACGCCTACCGTGTCGTTCGAGGTGGATCGCGTGTTCGAGAGTGAGGCCCGGGTGGAGCGGGCACTGCACGACATCGCCCGCGAGAACGCCGAACGCGAGCGCGCCGAACGCGAGAACACCGAAGGCGAGCGCGCCGAGGACGAGTCTTCCCAGGGCGTGCCCCCCGGGCCGCCGTCGGACCCCGGGCGCAAACCGTAGGGTCGAGTCGCGCACCGCGTATGCCCGTTTTGGTGATCGACAAGCCGCTCGGCCTGACCTCCTTTGCAGTGGTCAAGTCCGTGGCCCGCCTGCTTCGGAGGTACCGTGCGGCCGGAGGGCGGGGCATGCCTGACCCGAAGCGAATCGGCCATGGCGGGACCTTGGATCCCATGGCGACCGGCGTGTTGCCGGTGTGCGTGGGAGAGGCCACGAAGCTCGCGCCGTTTCTTCTGGATGCCGACAAGGCCTACGAGGCCGTCATGAAGCTGGGTGTGCACACCGATACACTCGATGCGGAAGGGCAGGTGCTGCACACACGGGCCGTGCCGCCGCTCTCCGCAGGCGAGATCGAGGCTACGTTGGCTCGTTTTGTGGGCCCGCAACATCAGGTGCCCCCCATGTACGCGGCCCTCAAGCATCAGGGCAAGCCGCTTTATGCCTACGCACGCGAGGGTCAGGAGATCGAGCGTCAACCGCGTGCGCTCACGATCTTCGAGCTCGTCCTCCAAAGGTTCGAGCCTCCTGACGTCGTTGGCTTCTCGGTGCGGTGCTCGAAGGGCACCTACGTGCGGGTGCTGGCTTCGGACCTGGGCAACGCTTTGGGAACGTGCGCTCATCTGGTGGGGCTCCGTCGCACCCTGTCCGGGCCGTTTTCTCTTGCGCAGGCGATGACGCTCGCGGAGCTCGAGGCCCGTGCCGAGGCCTCCGAATCGTTGCCCAGCGTGTCACTCGCCGAGGCTCTTCGTCATCATGCCCAGGTCGCGCTCACGGCGACCTTGGTCGATCGCGTTACGAAGGGGCAGAAGCTGCCCTGGAGCGAGGTGGACCCGGAGGGAGCGCTCGGCCACGGGCACGTGGCTTTGCTTCGCCCGGACGGGTCCCTGGTGGCGGTGGCGTCGCGCGCCGTCGATGGGATGGCGTCTTTCCATCGCGTCTTCAACCCGGAGGTGGTATGAGCCCCGGGGCGTGCCCGGCGGGGGCGCCGGCCGGGCCTTTTTGCCCAAGGCGGCGTATTGACGCGCGAAAACGTCCACAGGCAGGCGCGCGGCGGTTGACTGAGTGAACTTTTCGTAGAACATTTGACCCCCAAAAAATCGGCACATCAAACCAACGAGAGCGTGATTCATGGCTTTGGCATCAGTCCGTAAGGCGGAAGTTGTAAAAAAGTATCAGCGAGCCCCGGTCGACACCGGCTCGCCCGAGGTGCAGATTGCGTTGCTTTCCGAGCGCATCAACCACTTGACCGAGCACTTCCGCACCCACAAAAAAGACCACCACTCGCGCCGTGGTCTGCTCAAGCTCGTCGGGCGCCGTAGGCGGCTGCTCGACTTCTTGCGCGGCGAAGACGTCGAGCGCTACCGCGTGCTCATTCAAAGTCTCGGGATCCGCAAGTAAGCGGTCCAGCTGGCTTTGGGGTCGGTCTTTGGCCGGCCCTCCCTTCATTTTCACTCACGCGCGCGGTTTCGCATACGGGCTGGGCACGGGCGATCGGCATAGGGCCGGTCGCCGGTTCGTGCCGGCGTACGCCGTGTGTTCGCGCGACATCAACCCGACCCCGGGGATGTGCGTTCGTCCTTTTTCCCGTCGGTTCGATGGGCCGTGGCATCCGTGCGGGTGCGGGCTTGTGGGAACGCCGAGACAAGGGAGCAACGCCTTCGGGGTCCGACTCCAGGAGCTGACGACATGTTCATTCGAGAAGGCGTAGATTTTGGCGGCAAGGAGCTCTCCATCGAGACCGGCCGCATGGCCAAGCAGGCCGATGGCTCGGTGCTGATTCGCTACGGCGAGTCGATGGTGCTCGTGACCGCGGTGGCGGCGAAGTCCGTTCGCCCCGGCATCGACTTCATGCCGCTGACCGTCGATTACCTCGAGAAGACCTCCGCCGCGGGAAAGATCCCGGGCGGGTACTTCAAGCGCGAGGGGCGGCTCACCGAGGTGGAAATCCTCACCTCGCGGCTCATCGATCGCCCGAGCCGTCCGTTATTTCCCAAGGGCTGGCGTTTCGACACCCAGGTCATCGCGATGGTGGTGTCCACCGATCGCGAAAACCCCACGGATGTGCTGGCGATGACTGGCGCGTCGGCGTCTCTCCATCTGTCCAGCATTCCCTGGGCGGGTCCCTACGCCGGTGTGCGCGTGGGCCGGGTCGACGGAAAGTTCGTGGTGAACCCCACGTTCGCCGAGCGCGAGAGGAGCGAGCTCGACTTCGTCGTGGCCGCGAGCCGCGACGCCATCGTGATGGTCGAAGGTGGCGCGAAGGAGATCTCCGAGGCGCTCCTGGTCGACTCCCTGATGTTCGCGCACGGTGCGGCCCAGCCCCTCATCGACCTTCAGGAAAAGCTTCGTGCGGCGGTGGGCAAAGACAAGCGCGTCTTCCTGCCCCCTCAGGCGGACCCGGTGCTCGTGGAAAAGGTGTTGGCCTTCGCCAACCCGAAGATCCAGGCGGCCATGGCCATCCGCGAGAAGCAGCAGCGCTACGGTGCGCTCGAGGCCGTTTCAACCGAAACGCTCGGCGCTCTGGCCTCCGAGTTCCCCGAGCGGGATGGCGAGATCAAAGAAGCGGTCGAGAAGGCAAAGAAGAAGCACCTGCGCAACCTGGTGCTGGACACGAGCCTGCGCATCGATGGCCGCCGAACTGCCGACATCCGCGCGGTCACCTGCGAGGCAGGCGTTCTGCCACGTACGCACGGCTCGGCTCTCTTTACCCGCGGCGAGACGCAGTCTCTCGTGACGACCACGCTGGGCACGAAGCAGGACGTGCAGTTCATCGATGGGCTTGTCGACAACATCGAGAAGCGCTTCATGCTGCACTACAACTTCCCTCCCTTCTCCACGGGTGAGACGAAGCCGCTGCGGGGCGCAAGCCGACGCGAGATCGGCCACGGTCACCTCGCGGAACGGGCGATCGCGCAGGTGCTGCCCGACGAAAAGAGCTTCCCCTACGTCATCCGCATCGTCTCCGAGATCCTCGAGTCGAACGGCAGCTCGTCCATGGCTTCGGTCTGCGGCGGCTCGCTTTCGCTCATGGACGCGGGCGTGCCCCTGAAGACGCCCGTAGCGGGCATCGCGATGGGCCTCATCAAGGAGGGTGAGCGCGTGGCGGTGTTGTCCGACATCCTGGGCGACGAAGACCACCTGGGTGACATGGACTTCAAGGTCTGCGGCACCAAGGACGGCGTAACGGCCATCCAGATGGACATCAAGATCGAGGGGCTTTCGCGTGAGATCCTCGAGAAGGCGCTCAGCCAGGCGAAAGAGGGGCGCTTCCACATCCTGTCGAAGATGGCCGAGGCGCTTTCGTCCTCGCGCTCGGAGCTGAACCAGTTCGCGCCGCGGATCACCACCTTGCGGGTGCGCCCGGAGCAGGTGCGCGACATCATCGGTCCGGGTGGCAAGACCATCCGGGGCATCATCGCCGAGACCGGTGTGGCCATCGACGTCGAGGACGACGGCACCGTTCACGTCGCTTCGCCCGACGCCATCGCCGCGAAGAAGGCGATCGACATCATCAAGGGTCTCACGGCCGAACCCGAGGTGGGTGAGTACTACATGGGCACGGTGAAGCGCATCGTCGACTTCGGTGCGTTCGTGGAGGTCTTGCCTGGAACCGATGGTCTCGTGCACATCAGCGAGCTCGACGCCGATCGCGTGCGGGCGGTGACCGATATCTGCCGCGAAGGCGATCAGATGTTGGTGAAGGTGATCGCCATCGATCACCAGACAGGCAAGATTCGCCTGTCGCGCAAAGAAGCGCTCGGAAAGAACCCGGACGAGGTTCTGGCGAGCCGCGCCGACGCTTGAGCGAGAGGCAGTTGATGACGGCCCCGCGAACGGCACCTCTCGTCCGCTTCGCGCGGCTGTCGCCCCACGCACGCGTGCCCCGGTACATGACGGCCGGGGCCGCGGGCATGGATCTGTCCTCTGCCTCCGAGGCGCCCCTCGTGCTTGCTCCTGGTGAGCGCCTGGCGGTGCCTACGGGCTGGGCCATCGAGCTTCCCTCGGGCTTTGAGGGGCAGGTGAGGCCGCGCTCGGGGCTTGCGAGCCAACGCGGGGTCACGGTGGTGAACGCCCCCGGGACGATCGACAGCGACTACCGAGGGGAGCTTCGGGTGCTGCTCGTGAATCTGGGGCGAGAGCCGCACACCATCGCGCTCGGCGATCGGGTGGCGCAGCTCGTGGTGGCGCCCGTGGCGCAGGCCGAGGTGGTCGTGGAAGACGACCCTGCGGCCTTGTCCGAGACGGCCCGCGGGGCGGGCGGTTTTGGTCACACGGGGCAGGGGGGCTGAGGCGGACCGTGCGTAGGCCTCGGTGCAACCGCACGTCGTGGTTGCAACCGGGGAGGCGCCTGTTAGATAAGGTGCGCCATGGCCACGGCGCAGATCAAGACGGGCATCGTTGGGGTTTCCGGCTATTCCGGTATGGAACTGGTGCGCCTGCTGTCGCGTCACCCTGGATTCTCCGTGGCGTGGGCCACCACCGATCGCTGGGCTGGAAAAACGCTGGGCGAGATGAGCCCGCTCGGCCCGTCGCTTTCGTCCCTGGTCTGCATCAGCCAGGAGGATGGGCTCGGGCGCTTCGGTGACGTGGAGCTGGTGTTTTTGTGCACGCCGCCCGAGGTCTCGATCGAGCTTGCGCCGAAGGTGCTGGCGGCTGGCGCGCGCGTGGTGGACCTGTCGGGCGGGTTTCGTCTGGCGGCCGAGGCCTATCCCCGGTGGTACGGCTTCGAGCATCACGCGCCGGCGTTGCTCTCCCAGGCCGTTTACTCCCTGCCCGAGGTGACCTTGGTGAAGAACGCGGAGCAGCTGCGGCAGGCCAAGCTAGTCTCGAACCCGGGCTGCTATCCTACGGCGTCGTCCTTGCCGCTCTTGCCCTTGCTGAGGGCAGGCATCGTGGAGCCCACGGGGGTCATCATTGACGCCAAGAGCGGGACCACCGGGGCGGGCCGCAAGGGCACCGAGGCGATGTCGTTTTCCGAGGTTGCGGACGACTTCCGGGCTTATCGCGTGCTCAAGCATCAGCATGCGCCCGAGATCGATCGCATCCTGGCCCTCGGGGGTGTGCCCGACGTGAAGGTGACGTTCACGGCGCACCTTCTGCCCGTGCGCCGCGGGATCTTGGCCACGGCCTACGGGCGCCTCGCCGATGGCGTGGGAGCTGATGCCACGAAGGCGGCGGAGGCAGCGCTGCAAAGCTTCGCGGCGGGACGCCCCTTCCTGCACGTGACCGAGCCCGAGGCGGTGACCTTGCACGCCGTGGTGGGAACGAACCGGGTGGTGATGGGTGTGCGCGCCGACCTCGAGCGCAAGATCGTGGTGGCCTTCGGGGCCATCGACAACCTCGTCAAAGGGGCCGCGGGCCAGGCCCTGCAGAACGCGAACCTCATGTTCGGATGGCCCGAAAGCACGGCCCTCGACACCTTGGTGGGACACCAGCCATGAGCACGATTACGACCGTCGACTCCACTCTCTCTGACGCCGCCCGCGAATCGCTTGCCGAAAAGCGCACGTTGGTGGTGGAAGCGCTTCGCTACATCCAAAAGTTCTCGGGCAAGCGCGCGGTCATCAAGTACGGCGGCGCGGCCATGATTGACCCGCAGCTCAAGCGCAGCTTCGCCCAGGACATGGTGCTGCTTCAGGCGGCGGGCCTGCGGCCCACGATCGTTCACGGCGGCGGGCCAGAGATCACGCGGACCCTCGACAAGATGGGGCAGACCACGGAGTTCTTCGAGGGTCAACGTATCACCGGCGAAGAAGACGTGCGCATCGTCGAGATGGTGCTCACGGGGCGGGTCAACACGGAGATCGTGGGGCTTCTCAATACCCTGGGGGCCACGGCGGTGGGGCTTTCGGGCAAGGACGCGCGCTTGCTTCAGGCGCGCAAGCTCGCTCCCGCACCGGGCAAGCGTGATCTGGGCTTCGTGGGCGAGATCGAATCGGTCAACGCCGAGATCCTCGACATGTTTGCGACGCGCAATTTCCTCCCCGTGATCTCGCCCGTGGGCCTTGGCTCCGACGGGGCCAGCTACAACATCAACGCCGACGTGGCCGCGGCTGCGATCGCGGTGGCCACGAAAGCGCAGAAGCTGATCTTCGTCACCGACGTGCCGGGCATCCTGGACGAAGCGGGTAACCTGATAAGCGAGCTCACCGGCGCCGAGCTTCGCGCGCGGCTTCAGGAGGGTGCGAGCGTCAAGGGCGGCATGCAGGTGAAGGCTCAGGCCATCCTGAACGCCCTCGAGGGGGGCGTGCCCGCCGTGCACGTCGTGGACGGTCGTGCGGCGCATAGCGTGGTGGTGGAGCTGTTCACGGAAAAAGGCGCGGGCACGCTGGTCCGGGCCTAGCCCGCAACGCGTGATGGGCCCGGCCCTTGACGAAGGCCGCTCGCTCGGGAGACCCTCACGGCGGAGGTCCCGATGTCGCGCGCGAAGTACCGAAGCTCCGTGTCTGGGTGCGTGGGTGTCGTCACCGCGCTTTGTTTGGTCGCCTGTGGAGGCGATGAGGAGCCGAAGCTTGTCTGTGGCGACGCGGACGAAGGGGAAGTGGGGCCGAACAACGCCCTGGAAGGGGCGCCCGAGGTGTCGTTTGGACGAGATGTTGCCGGCTGCGTCGACGTGGTGGGGGACATCGACCACTACCGGGTGGCCGTGCGTGGTGACAAGCCGGGTCTCATCACGTTCACGCTGACGCCGCGTCCACCCGACGCGGGCGCGTCCCCAGGCCGGATCTCCCTGGCGATGTTTTTGTCAGGCTCCTCGACGTCCATCGCGTCCTTCAGCGCAACCGAAGCGGGCGCCGCCCTGACTGGCTATCTCTCGGCGGCCGCAGGAAAGACATACGTCTTCAGGGTGCAAAACGCCTCGTTCACCACTTTTGGCGGGGCCTTTGGCTACGACCTCGCGCTCACCTGGGACGCATTGGACGACCGCTACGAACCAAACGATTTTTGGGGCGTGGCCCGTAGCATCGGCAGGGGCAAGACGATCAAGGGCCGCCTCTTTGCGGGCCATCAGGCGAGCAGCGCTCCTACGGTCCAGGACTTCGATGACTGGTACGCGGTGAAACTGTCGGCGGCGCCCGTCACGATTGCGGTGGATCCCGTCCCCGAAAACGTGGCCGCCCGCCTCGAGCTGCGAAACGACGCAGGCGCGGTCCTTTCGTGTCCCGGCTGTATTGGTCAGGCAGGGCAGCCCCTCGTGGTGTCGCTGGATGCCGTGGAGGCGGGAACCTATCGTGTCAACGTGAGCCGCCACGTCACGCCCATGGTGCCCAGCGTGGGGCTTGGCCCCCCTCCCGCGTTCGCGATCAAGGATTACGGGCTGCGGATTACTCAGCCCTAGGGCCTCGCCCGCGGAATGACGGTGCCCCGCCCGGTTCAGGGCACGTCGACTCTGGCAGCAGGTGACCAGTCGCTCAGGTTGCCGGCCTCGTCGGCGCTGCGCACCGCCACGCAGTGGGCCCCTGGCGCGAGCCCTGAAAAGCGGAGGCGCTCGGGTGTGCCCGCGGCCAGCGGGGACGCGGTGGGCACGGCGACCGAGGTGGCCGCGTCGAAGGGACATCCGCTCCTCACGAGCTCGTAGCGCGTGGCGCGGCCCAGGGGACCGTCGTCGGCCGGCGCCGTGAAGGCCCCGTAAGCCGTACCCGCGGCTTCGCCTGCCGTGTAGGCAAGCACGTCGCCCAGCACGGCGTAGTGAAGGCCGTTGTCGTGTGCGGCGAGCGTGGGGGCGCGGACCTCCACAAAGCGGGCCTCCGTGGCCGCAAAGGTCAGGGGTTCACGGGCCGAAGCGCCGCTGCCCGCCCACACGACGGTCCAGGCCAAGCCATCGGGACTGAGCGCCACCTCGAGGGCCCGCGGGAAAAGCTCCGCCTGACCGGCCGAGGGCGTCACGTCGATGCGGTTGACGGAGACCAGCTCGCCGAGATCCAGGCGGAGCCACTCGAGCTGGTTCTCGGTGCGCGCCAGGCTGGCCCACGCGGTGACCGGATCGCCGTCCAGGACGGCTTCGGCGGGGAACTGGGGCGCCTGCGCGCTCGAGACGGCCACCACCTCGGCGGCCAAGGGCTCGCCCCCCGGCCGTGGCAGCCGCATCTGCAAGTCGGAGACGGGCTCGGGGGCCGTGATGTCGGGCAGCCTGTCGGTGAGCGCCACGGCCACGTTGGACAGATACGACGTGTGCCCCGCCTCGTCGCGGGCCACGAGCCCGAAGCGGTAGAGCTTGCCCGGCGCGAGCCCCTCCACCGTAAAGCGCTCGCGGCTGCCTGCCGCGGCCGGAGGTGGCACCCCCGCGGCCTCGGTCGCCAGCGGGAAGTTCTGGGTCCCGAGCGCGTAGGGTGCGGACCGCAGCTCGTACGCGGTCGCCCGACCTTGGGTGTGGTCGTCGCCGGGCGCGGTCCACGACAGGGCCACGCGGTTTTGGCCCAGGGGCTCTGCCTCGAGGTCCACCACGGGCGCCGGGGGGACCGCGTTGGTGAGCGCCGGCACCAAAGTCGAGAGGGGGCCGAGGTTGCCGGCTTCGTCCACGGCTCGGAGAGCCCAGTAAAGTTGAGCTTCGCCTGCGAGCCCCGTCACCGTCATCGCCTGCAGGCTGCCCGGGGCCGCGGGTGTGGGGGCTCCTGGCACGAGGGTGGCCGCCGCGAGGCCTGCGGCGTCGAAGGGCGCCGGGCTGCGGTACACCTCATAGCGTGTGGCCACACCCTGGGTGCCGTCGTCCCCGGGGGCGACCCAGGAGAGCACGGCTCGGCCGTCCGTGGTGGCGGCTTCCTGCACCTGCAGCTCTGCCACGAGCGCGTAGTGCTGACCGAAGCTCGTGTTGGCTCCGTGCACGCTCAGGCGAACGAAGTGCGCCTTGCGCGCGGGGAAGCCCCACACGAGCCACGCCGCGTTCGAAGGGGAGAACTCCTCTTCGACGGCCACGGTGTCCCAGGTCTGTTTGTTCACGCTCGTCTCGAGCGAGAAGTCGCGTGGGAACAGCTGGGGATGGAACGGGTCGGGCAGCAGGCGGATGCGGTCGATCTCTAGGGCATCCTCGAGTTCCACCACCACCGTGTGGCTGGCGTCGCTCGTGCTCGGTGCCGAGGCCCACGAGGTGAGCTCGCGGCCGTCGATGAGGAGGCTCGCGTCCCAGGCGGGGCCGAGCATGCTGCTGGCCTGGGCCTTTGTAGGAAGCACCAGGCCGTCACGGGCCGCGGGCGCCTTCACGGCGAGGCTTCCCGGAGCGGCCGGTGCCGTGAGGTCGGGGGTGGTGGCGCTTGCGACGTTCGACAGGCTGCTCCAGGCGTCCACGTCATCTTTCGTCTTGAGCGCAAAGTGATACGTCGTCGACTCTTCCAGTCCGGAGATCGTGACCGTTTGGGGCGTTCCCGCCGTGGCCGGCAATGGCACGTTCGGCACCACCTGGCCCTGCGCGAAGGTCAGAGGCGTCAAGGGTTGCTTGCTCATCCGAAGGTCGTAGAGCTTGGCTTGCCCCTGGTTGCCGTCGTCACCGGGCGCCGTGAACGAGAGGGTGACTGTGCTGGCGCTGGCGGTGGCTTTCAGGTTCAACACGGCCGCCGGTGGCACGGCCCGCGTGCTGGCGCTGGCGCTGTTGCTGATGGGGCCCGCGAGCCCCTGATCATCGAGCGCGCGCACGGCGAAGTGGTAGGGCGTCTCGTTGTCGAGGTTGGTGAGGGTGAGCTGCTCGAAGCTGCCTGCGCGGGCGGGCTTGGGCAAAGCGCTGGTGACGGGCACGGCCTGGCCCCAGGTGTCGGCGGTGATGGGCGCTTGTGCGCGGCGCACTTCGTAGGCCGTGGCCTGCCCCTCGGCGCCGTCGTCACCCGGGGCCGTGAACGCCAAAACGACGCTCCCATTGCCGCTGCCCGTGCTGGCCACGAGATCGCTAATCGCGCCCGGCGGCACTTCGTCCACGGTCTCGGCGGTGAGCATGTTCGAGAGTAAAGAGGTGTTGCCGCGCTCGTCCTCCACACGTAGCGCCAGGTAGTAGGTGCGCGTGGACGCCAGTCCGGACACGGTCACGGTGTGCCGCGTGCCGGGCGCCGCGGGTGGAGGCGTGGGCACGGCAGTTCCGCTGGCAAAACGGCTCGCCGTGAGCGGCTGCTCGCTGAGGCGCAGGTCGAAGCGGCTGGCCGTGCCCGTTTGGCCATCGTCTCCGGTGGCCGTGAAGCTCACCGTCACGCTGGCGTTCGTGCGGGAGGTCAGGGCCAGATCCGTCACGGCGGCGGGCGCCACGTCCGGGGTGCGGGCCGAGGGACTGTTCGAGACCGGACCCAGGTTGCCGGCGTCGTCCCGGGCCCGCAGGGCGAAGTAGAAGGGGGCCTCGTCGGGCAGTCCCGAGGCGGTAAAGCTCTGTACGCCGCCCCCGGTCACCGGCGAGGGCGCCACCAGGGCAAGGCCCTCGAGGAAGTTGTGAGCGGACAGGGGGAAGGCCGCATAGCGAAGCTCGTAGGCCGAAGCTTTGCCCGTGTCGCCGTCGTCCCCGGGCGCCGTCCACGTGAGCGTCACGCTGCCCCGAGCGCCCCCGGTGCGGGCTTGCAGGTCGCTCGCGCCACTCGGGGCCCACTCGTCTGGCACGGTGACCTGCGCCACGTTGGAGATCGGCCCGGCGTTGTTGCGCTCGTCCACCGCCCGCAGGGCCACGAAGATCTTCGCGCCGGGGGTGACGCCCGAAAGCTTGAAGGTTTCGACGGTGCCTGGGGGGCGCGGGGAGGGCGCGCCGCTCGCGAGGGTGCCTTGCGTGAACGTGGCAGCACTCAAGCTCTGCGTGCTGTAGCGGATCTCGTAGGCGTGGGCGGAGCCTGTCGTGCCGTCGTCGCCGGGCGCGGTCCATTGCAGGGTCACGAACGCCGCGGAGGTGCCTCGGGCTTCGAGCGCTACGAGATCGGTGATGGCGGCGGGCGCCTCGTCGCGCGTACGCCCGCTGGCCACGTTCGATACGGCCGAGACGTTGCCCGCGGCATCGAAGGCGCGCAGAGCGACGTAGTAGACCGCCTCGGGCCCGAGATTGTCGATGTCCACCGTCTCGCGGGTGCCGCCCAACCGCGGCGTGCCCGTGGGCACGAGCGCGCCCGTCGCGAAGTTCGCCGCGGAAAGCGGGGTCTCCGACACACGCAGCTCGTAGCGGGCCGCTTGGCCAACGGGGCCGTTGTCGCCCGGCGCCGTGAAGCTCACCCGCAGCGCTCCGGGGCGGTCGACGAGCCCCGTGACCGCAAGGTCCGCGACCGGGCCTGGCGGCACATCGTCGAGGGTCGTGCCCCGTGCGTTGTTCGAGACCGCCGCGCGGCCGCCTTGGGCGTCGAGGGCGCGCAGGGCGAAATGATAGGTGGTGAGACCCGCAAGGCCCGTGACCGTCGCACGTTCCGGGCTTCCCGCGGCGCCGGGCGGGGCGAGGCCCGCGACCGGGGTGGCCGTGTCCCAGTTGCCAGCATGAATGCGACCCCGCGCGTAGCGCAGATCGTAGCGGGCCCCAGGCGCGCCGACCGTAGGGGCCGTCCACGTCAGCGTGGCGGCCTGGGCCGACAGGTTGACCACAGCAAGGTCCACCACCGTGCCCGGGGGCGCCGGCGCCGTGGTGGCGCAGGCGCTGTTCGACAGCTCCGAGACCAGCCCCACGTCGTCGTGGCTTTGCACGGCGAAGCAGTAGGACGTCTCGGGCGCCAAGTTCGCCACATCGAAGCGCTCGAGGGCGCCCGCACCGCTGGGGGACGGGACCCCCGCAAGGCTTTGAGCCTGCGGGAACGTGTCGGGCGACAGGGGCGTGTGCGCCTGCCGCAGGTCGTAGGCGCGGGCACGGCCTACCTGGCCGTCGTCCCCGGGGGCGGTCCACGTGAGCTGCAGGGCCGTCGTGGCGCTGCCTTCGGCGAAGAACGCAAGCTCACCGAGCGCGACGTAATGCGCGCCGCCGAACGCCTTGCCTCGCGTGACGACGAGGCGCGCCTGCCGTGCCAGAACCCGGCCAAGCGCCCAATCCTCGGCGGCCGCAGGGAAGCCAAACCCGGCCTCCGTCACCACGGGGATCCAGTCGCCCTCCGTATCGGGCCTCGTCTCCAGGCGGAAGTCGACGGGGAAGAGATCCTCGTAACCCGAGGCCGGCTGGAGGCGGACCGCACCGAGAGGCACGGACGCACCGAAGTCCACATGCACCATCTCGGTGGTCACCGTGGGGCGCGCGGGGGACAACCAGGCCGTGGCGACTTGACCATCGAAGAGGTTCTTTGCCTCCGTTTGGGCTGTGTAGGAGCCCGAACTCGCGAGCAGCGTGGACGCAACAGGAAGCTCTTGGTCACCGCTGGGGGCGTGCACAGCCAGGTCGGTGATGGCCGCGGGCGGTGTGCCGTCGAGCGTCTCGGCTGCGGCTGCGTTCGAGGCCAGCGAGCGGTGTCCGAGATCGTCCACCACCTTGAGCACGAAGTAATACTGTGTGTTCGGGCTGAGGCCCTCCACGCGCACGGTCTCCTTCGTTCCCGGAGCGCCCGGGGCCGGCGTGGGCGCGGTGGGGGCCAGGTCCCAGCGCTCGGGTGTGAGCGGCTGCGTGCTGTAGCGCAGTTCGTAGGCCGTGGCCGTGCCCTCGAGGCCGTCATCCCCTGTGGCCGTGAAGCTCAGGGTGGCGCTGGTGCGGCTCGAGGTCACGACCTTGAGGTCCATCACGGGGGCCGGAGGTATACCCGGCGTTTCGATCCACGCTTCGTTCGAAAGTCCGCTCACGTTGCCGGCGTCGTCGGTGGCGGTGAGCCTGAAGTAGTTGCGGCTTTCGCGGGCCAGCGGCGGAAACCTGAGCAGCTCCACGCGGCCACCCTGGGACGGGATGGGTGTGGGCAGGGGCTCGGCCGCCGCGAAATTCGCCTCGGAAAGAGGCAGGGGTGCGTGGCGGAGGTCGTAGCGGGTGGCGGTGCCCTCGTAGCCGTCGTCTCCGGGCGCCACCCACGTGAGGTCGATTTCCAGCTGAGGGGTCAGCGCAAAGACCTCGAGCTCGCCTATCCACACGTGCGCGGACGAGGCGCCAGGATCCACGCCGCGCTCGGTGACGTACAGCCGCAGGTAGCGCGTGCTGACGGGCGCGAACGCAAAGCTGTCCCAGCGCCCGTGTTGCCCCCGGTGACCTTGAACCGTGAGCAGTGTTTGCCAGCTGGCGGCGTCGGCACTCGCCTGGATCTGGAAGGCGCCGGGGTAGTGAAGGAGGTTGCCTCCCCCCTGGCCGGGGTTCATCCGCAGGCCCGTCACGGCGTGAACGTCTCCCAGATCCAGCACGATGAAAGCGGCGGTGGTGCCGCTGGCCGCGGCCGCGATCCAGGGTGTGTCGATGTTGCCGTCCAGCAGGCGGGCGGGCGGGGTGGACGTCGACAGCGAGGGGGAAGAGGCGCTCACGACCGGGTTGAGCTGGAACTCGGCCTGCGAGGCGTGAACGCTGAGATCGGACACCGTTGCGGGCGGGCTTTCATCTGGGCGGGCGTCGAGCCTGCCCATCACCACGTTCGAGATCGGTCCCGGTGTTCCCGTGGCGTCGAGCGCACGCAGCGCGAAGTAGCGATAGCCGTCGTCCTCGAGCGCGTCGATCACGGCGCGTTCGTCATGACCCGAGGGCTGCGGGGCCGGCAGGTCCAGCACCGGGGTGGCCTGGCTGAAGTTCCCCGGGGTGAGGGGCGATCGCGAGAACCGCAGATCGTAGCTTTGGGCCTGCCCCAAAGCGCCATCTCCCCCCGGCGCCGTCCACGCCAAGGTGAGCGTGTGCGGGCCCGCGCCGATCAGCCGAAGGTCCGTGACGGCCCCCGGAGGAATCGACAGGGGTGGGACGTACGCGATGTTGGAGATCGGGGACGCGTTGCCGCCGTCGTCGATGGCACGCAAGGCGAAGTAGTAACCACGCTCACCAGCAAGGCCGCTCACCATGACCTCCTCGCGGAGCCCCGCCACCGCCGGGGTCGGGGCGCTCACAACGGTAGCCTGCGCGAAGGTACTGGCTGTCAGGGGCGACTCCGAGACGCGCACGTCATAGCGGGCCGCCGCTCCTTCGGCTGGGTCGTCGCCGGGCGCCGTGAACGTGAGGAGGATCGTATCGGGATGCGACGACACCTCACGCAGCGTGACCTCGGCAAGGCCGGCATAGCCGTATCCCGAATCGTGGACGAAGCTGCGCAAGACCCGGACACGCACCGCCTGAGCGCGCGTGGCTGCGAAGTGGAGGGAGACGCGCTGGCCGGCCGTGGCCTTGGCCCCGCGCATGCCACCCACCGTGGTCCACGCGAGGCCGTCGATGGACACGTCGATGTCGAAGTCCACAGGAAAGAAGTCTGGGTAGGCCGTGGGGGCAAGCAGCTCGACACGGTCGACGAGGGCCGGGGTCGGCACACGCAGCACCAGGTGTTCCTCTTGCGGTACGAAGCGTCCGGGCGTCAGCCAGGCCGTCTGGGGGTTGCCATCGGCCGCCTGTGAGGCCGACCAAAACTCTGAAAACTGCCCGCTGGCCGCGCTCACCTCGAGGGGGACGATGGTGCCCGGAAGCGTCGAGGCGCGCAGGTCCACGACCTGCGGGGGCGGCGTGGCATCCACCGGAACCGCGCTCACCTCTGCCGAGGGCGGGCTTCGGTTTCCCGAACGATCGAGCGCGACGACCACGACGAACACGGCTTTGCCCGCCTCCAGGTCTCGCAGCACCAGCTGGGTTTGACCCGCGGGCACGTCCACAACGTTGGTGTGACCCCCGCTCGCAGGGCCAAAGTGCACACGGTAGCCGCCGAGGTCCTCGACCGCGACGGGCGCCCAGGACACCACGAGATCGTTGGCGGCGCCCGCGTGAACCTCGACATCGCGCGGGGCAGGGGGCGGCTCGCCATCGGCCATCACCGCCTTGAAGGCCGCAAGCCGCCCGCCGCTCGCCACTTTCCCCGTGAGCGCGGGGACCTTGTCCACGGTGGACAGCAGCCGTTCTTTGGCTTCTGCGGCCGTGAGGCTCGGCTTGAGTGACCACAAGAGCGCGGCCACCCCCGCAACGTGCGGGGCGGCCATCGAGGTGCCCTGAAACGAGGCATAGCGGTTGCCGGGAATGGTGCTGACGATGCCCACGCCGGGCGCAGCAAGGTGCACCTTGGTGGCGCCGATGTTGGAGAAGCTGGCGAGGGTGTCGCTGCTGCCCGTGGCCGCCACGCTCACCACGTTGTCGCCCCCGTAGTTCGCGGGATACGTGGGGTAACTGTCGTTGTCGTTGCCGTTGTTGTTGCCTGCGGCAGCCACGAAGAGACCACCGGCTGCACCCAGCTGGGTGATCGCATCCTGCAAGTAGCTGGCGTAGCAGCTGGGGCCCGCGCACCCCCAACTGGCGTTGACCACCTTGGCCTTGATGCGCGCGGCGTAGAGAATCGTTTGCGCGCCTGCCCACATCGTGCCGCCGCTGCTCCCCAGGAATTTCAGCGGCACGAGCTTCACCTTCCAGTTCACGCCCGCCACGCCCACGCCGTCGTTGCCCCGGGCGCCAATCGTGCCCGCCACGTGGGTGCCGTGGCCGTGATCGTCCATCGGATCGTTGTCGTTGCCGAGAAAGTCCCAGCCCCGCACGTCGTCGACATACCCGTTGCCGTCGTCGTCCTTGCCGTTGCCGGGCACCTCGCCGGGATTGCTCCAGATGTTGGGTGCCAGATCCGGGTGGGTGTAATCGATGCCCGTGTCGCTCACGCCCACCACCACGTCGGAAGAGCCCTGGGTGTGGGCCCAGGTCTGGGGCATGTGAATCTTCGACAACCCCCACAGTTCGCCGAAGCGCGGATCGTTGGGCGTCACCGGATCGGCGAAGAGCTCAACCAGGTAGTTCCGTTCCGCCGAGGCCACCAGTCCCGCCGTGCGCAGCCGGTCGATGGCCTCGTCAGCGGTCAGGGTGTCAGGCAGCAGGAGCCGCAAGAAGGGGTAGGCCGGGTCCGGGGCTTCGTCCACGGCCAGCGCGGCCCCGAAGCCGGCGACGAGGGTGGCGAAGGTCTCCCGGGTCACGCCTTCGGCGGGTCTCACCACCACCTCGTGAGCGATGTAACTCTGCCCCTCGGCGCTGGTCATGACCAGCCGGGTGGGCGAGGCGCGCAACACGGGGCCGCCTGCGGGGTCGTCGCCGCAGGCCACGAGGAGCCCCAGAACGGCGGCAAGAAGCCCCGGGATTGGGCTTGGCGCACACCTGTACCACGCGGGCTTCACGTGTCTTATAGTCGGTAATTCGGATTACCGTCTTTAGTCGCATTCGACGGCGCTTCGTCGGGGCTGCGCGCGGTGAGTCAAAAGGGCCGCTGACTGACGAGCGTGAGAAGGCCCGCCCGGTCGAGCACCAGGAACACCTCGTGGGCACGCACGCCGCGCACGAGGAAGTTGTCCCCGGGTAGACGCGTTGCGGGGCGGGTGCAGCGGGGGTCCACGGTGGCCGCGAAGTCGTGCTGGGCCGAGGGGGGCAGGCGTAGGTCGTGCATCGACTCGAGCGCCATCAGCTTGCGGCGCTGCAGGCCCACGCTGAGTGGGTGCGCGTAAAACGACGCCGCGGTCAGCGGCGCAGGTCCGCACCAAGGCGGTGGGGGAAGGGCTTCACCGGGAGCTCCGTAGGGGTAGCGGTCCCCGTCCGCGTGGTTGGTGTAGAGCAAAATGTGGGGCGACTGGCGGGTCTGTGCCAAGGCCTCGGCGAGGGCCACGGTTGTAAGCTGGTGGTCAGGGTGGTCGTCGGTGCGAGGGTCGGGGGTGACCACGATCGCGGGTCGTGTGCGCGAGAGCACGGACTTGAGGTCCATGACCAGGTGGCGCCAGGTGGCCTTGCGGCTCTCCACCGGCAGGAGCCGCCCCTGGTTCAAGCGGCGGTAGGGCAGCACGTCGTCATTGGTCACGAAGAGCTCGTTGACCGGGGTGTCGATCGCGTTGTGCATGGCACGCAGGCAGCCGTCGAAGTACCCAAGGTTAAAGGCGCGCCCGACGGGCACGCCGCCCTGCCACGGCACGGTCACGCTGTCGATCACCCGCAGCTCGCCCTTGAGCCGGTAATGCGCCTCGGGCTCGGGCGCAACGTCGCAGTATATCGGGGCCCCGGCGTTGCCTGCCGTTACCGTAAGAACGGTGCTGTGGCGATCGGCGTAAAGCCCGAAAGCCGCGATCTCGGCGTCGTCGGGATGGGGGGCGAGCACCAGCACGGCTTCGTGGAGCGGAAGCTGGTTGTGAAACGACGCCAAGGTGGCCAACGGCCCCACTAAGGACGCCTGCGGCGACGAGAGCGTGACCCGCGTGCCTGCGGGAACGCCGCGCAAGTCCGATACGTTCAACGCGCGGCGGCCGGTGCTCCCGCTGCCCAGCGATTGAGCGATCGCGATTCCCGGCGCGGCCACGGTCACTTCGACCGGGGCCCCTGGGGCCGCGCTGAGGCTCACGAAGAGCAAGGCGCTGTCTGCCATCGAGCTGCCGGGCCACAGGAAACTGGCGCTGCCGTTTGCCCCGGTTTCCAACGCCAACTCGTGGGTGACCACCCGGGGTGACGAAAACTGGTACGCGTGATCCGACCTGGGGTCACAGGTGGTGCGTGCCCAGACCTTCGCCGGCAAGGCAAGGGCGCAAAGCACCACCAAGAGGTTCCACGCAGGGACCTTCATGACATTTTCGCCGCGTCGCAAGTAAAGTTGGGTGCGAAGACGTTCAGGGCGCATGCGGCGGCACATCGCCGGCGGCGGCGCGGGCCACCAGTTGTTCGAGCCGGTCGAGGGCCGTTTCGAGCGACGACCGCTCGGGGCCGAACGAAAAACGCACGTAGTGGCGAAAGCGTGAGTGTACACCGCTGCGGCGTTTGCCGGGGTTGACGTCGAAAAACTCACCCGGAACCGTGATCACCTTTTCGCTGAGGGCTGCTCGAAAGAACCCCATGCCGTCGTTGAGTGGGGCGGGCAGGTGCGCCACGTTTCCCCAGACGTAGAAGGTTCCCTCGGGTGCGCGATCGAAGCGCACGCCCATGCGTTCCAGCCGGGCGAGCATGAGTTGGCGCTTGTCCCGGAACGTTTGATGGATCGCGTTGGTCTCGCGAATCACGTGGTCTTCTTCCAAAAGGGCCACCGCCGCCCGCTGCGTGGGACGGTTGCCGCCGCCATCCAGGAAGGAACCCGCGCTCGACACGGCGTCAATCACGGACTTCGGCCCCACGGTCCACGTCACGCGCCAACCGGGGTAGCGCCAGTTTTTCGTGAGCCCGTCGAAGATCACCACGGGGTCCCGATCCACATCCTCCACGTAGCGGGCGGCGCTCTCGATGGGAAGGCTGCCCGGCCGCGCCGTCCAGATGTAGTGAGAGTAAAACTCGTCGAGCAGCAGGCAACAATCGAGCTGGCGCGACAGCGCCACCCACTTCTCCAGATCTTCCCCTTGGACCAGCTTGCCCGTGGGGTTGCAGGGATTCGAGAGCAGCAAGGCCGCCAGACCGCGTCCTTGAATCTCGCGTTTCAGGTCCTCGGGCGAAAACGCGTAGCCGCGATCCCCCTCGAGCAAAATCGGTATGGCGGTGAACGCTTTGAAGATGTCCAGCAGTTCTTCGTAGGCGGTGTAATCGGGAAGAAAGTGCCCCAGGTTGATGGGGCCCAGGCTGGCGCAGGCGCGGGTCAAGGCCGTCCGGCCACCGCCCGAAACGCTCACGTTCTCGGCGGTGTACTGCGACTTGTGCCCTTTGCGGAAAAGAGCGTTGTAGAGGTTGGCGATCGCCTCACGGAGCTCCCAGATCCCCGGGATGGGCGCGTAGTCGAGGTCCCCCGGGTTCACCGGCACGCTCTGCACACGGGGGGGGGCGCCCGCCAGATCGTCCGTTTCCGGCTGCCCCTGGCCCAGGTTGCACCAGGTCGTGTCCGAGGGACGAAAGCCGGCCTTGGCGGCTTCCGTGGTCACGTAAATCACGCCCGTTCGGGGCACGGGACGGAAAGCAGACAAGGGCGAGGGATCGTGGCTCATGTGCGCGCCAAGCGTAGCAGGCGCGCACTTGCCCCGGCAATCGCCGCCACGGGGCTCAGCCCTGGTCGGCGACGTCCAGCGGGTGCGACATGAAAAAGGGCAGAGCCTCGCTCATGACGTCCAGATCGGGGTCGAGTTGTTTGCCGATGCCTTCGGTGACGGCGATGGCGATGTTCACCGTGGTGAACGAGGGGTTGAGCCGGATCCGGTGCTGGCGCACGATCGACAGGAGGTCCATCAAGACCCTGCCAACCTGGACCTGACCGAGCCTTTGACCCCAGTACCGTCCGACGAACTCGATGATCGCGGCGCGGTAGGCCTCGAACGCCTCGGGCTGGCTGGGGCGCTCGGTCGACAGGTCGAACATGATGCGCGCCATCGCGTCGCCATCGCGCTGGGCCCAGGCCCCGAAAAAACGCATGAACGCCTTGCGATGAGGCTCGTCGAGCTCACCCACCAGCCCCACGTCGAGCAGCGCCACCTTGCCCTGAGGCGTGACCAGGATGTTGCCCGGGTGCAGGTCGGCGTGTACGAAGCCATCCACGAAGATCATCTTGAGCAGGGCCTGCAGGCCGACGCGTGCGACGCGGTGAGGATCGAAGCGCGTCTCGCCAACCGAAAGAATCTTCGTGCCTTCCACGAACGACATGCACAGCACCCGCTCGCTCGAGAGCGCCTCGATCACCTCGGGGAAGGCCACGTCGGGATCGCCCTTGAAGTTCGCGCGGAAGCGCCGGTTGTTGGCGGCTTCGAGGCGGAAGTCGAGCTGCGCGAAAACGGCTTGGCCAAACTGCACCACGGCGCCCTCGGGATCCACCGCGCCGATCCCGGGCCAGCGCGCCGCTTGCCGCGCGGCCCACTGCATGACGGCCAGATCGAATGCGCAGATCTCATGCACCGCCGGGCGCCTGACCTTCACGGCCACGATGCGCCCGTCGTGAAGGCGCGCTTTGTGCACCTGAGACACCGACGCCGACGCCACCGGAACGGGCGCAAGCTCAGCGAAGAGCTGTTCGGGGGGACGGCCAAGGTCGGCTTCGAGCGTGCGGCGCACCTCCCGAAACGGGAAAGGCCCCACGTCGTCTTGCAGGCGCTCGAGCGCCTTCGTCACGTGCTTGGGCAGCAAGTCGGGCCGGGTGCTCATGATTTGCCCCACCTTCACGAAGGTGGCGCCGAGCGCGCGAAACAGTGCCAGCATGTTGTGCGCGAACCACTCGTTGCGCCGTTCGCGTCCGCCAAACCTCAGCCGCAGCCAGAGCGAGCCACCCAGCCATAGCAGGGTTTGTAGCGCGAACAGCCACCCGATGGTGAGGGCGCGCCCCAGCAGTCGACCTCGGCGGAGGGCAGGTTCACCCATGACCGAGATCATACCAGGCCCACGTCAGATCCGGATCCGCAGCGCCAATCCAGCTCCGAAGGTGTTTGCAGCATCGTCTCGTGTCACATCGGGAAGAACGAACGACAGCAAAAGGTCGGCCACCGTAGACAAGGTCCGATCGAAGCCCACGCCCAGGGGGATGGCCCAGTCCCCGGCCTGCGTGTCGAGGCGGGCACCACCGAGCACGCCCAGGTACCAGCCACCGCCCGCGTGGAACCAAAGGTGTGCCGGAAGACTCACCCAGCTCCGTGTCGGCTCGGAGAACAAGATGGGAACGTAGACCCCCGTGTTGAGGCGCACACTTCGTCCCCCTGAAAACCACACCGGTGCTGCGAGCATGAAGCCGAAGGGGCTATCGAAAGGTACGTAGAGGCGCGCCTCCAGCGCGAGCACCGGCAGCACCGCCTTGCGCAGGCGCAGCTCGGGGTTGGCAAAGGTCTGCCCGGCGGTGCCGAAGGTCTCGAAGTCGAAGAGCCGACCGAAGGCATCCGCGCCGAGGGCGCGCCCGTCAGGGGAGCGAACCCCCGTGCGCACGCCGATTTCGGTGCCGCTGCCGAGGCCGTAAGCCATCTCCAAGTTGACGCCCAGTCCCGAGCGTTCCGGGTCCTCGTCGTGTCCCAGGCCGAGCCCTGCGGTGAACTGAAGGCGGCCGTTTGGCTGAACCGCCGGAGCTGGGGCCGCGAGCGAGAGGGACGAAAGCGCGCACAAGCTGAGCCCACACGAAAGGGCAAGGGCGAGGGATCGCATGCCGCCAGGCTAGCAGGCGTCGTGACCCGCTCGATGGGAGCCAAAGAGGCTACAAGGGAACCCCGAGGGCCGCCGCCACCACGCGGGTCTCCTCGACCACTTCCGGGAGCACCTGAGCTTTCAGACCCAGGTCGAGTATGGGCTGGGCCTGCGCATCCATGGGGATCGGCGCGACGCCGACCCCGAGGGCGTCGGCCACGAGATCGGCCACGGCCACCAGGTTTGCAGCCAGGTAGTGTTTTCCCTCGTGCTTGTAGCGGTGATGGTGAAGGGCGGCGTCAGAGGTGGCGGGGGGAAGCTTCCAGCCACGGCAGGCCACGGCGCCCACCGCCGTGTGGTACTGCGCCGACTTCTCCAGCAGCACCCGGACGAGGTCCGGGTTCCCGAGCGTGTCGCGCGTCAGCAAGCCGGCCTTGGACGCCTCCTCGAAAATGAGCAGGTGCCCCACGTCGTGAAGCAGCCCTGCCAAGAAGGCGTAATCGGTGTTTCCCCCGAGCAGATGCGCCACCTTGCGAGAAGCCACGGCGGTCACGACGGCCCGGTTGCACAGTACGGTGATCTGCCGTTCGAGGCCGGGCACCCGGAACATGCGCGACGTGGTAATCACCATCAAGGCGATGTCGCGCACGGCTTCCATGCCGATGCGCACGGCGGCATCCCGAACGCTGCCGATGGGTGAGCGCGGGCTGTACAGGGCCGAGTTCGCCACCGAGAGCACCTGGGCACTCACGAAGGGATCACGGGCCACGACGCGCTCGATGATGGCCGCATCCGTGCGGGGCTCCTGGAGCACGCGCAGAAGCTCGGTGGCGACCTCGGGTAGGCTGCGCCGGGGCGGCTCGGACGTCGTGCTGAGCGTGAGGCCCACCTGGTCCAGCTCGAATCTCAGCGCGGCCACCTGCGGGTCTGGGGGCTTGAGCAGGTGCTCCACCGTGCCCGGGTCGCCTGGGACATCGAACTTGGACTGCGGGCCGGCAGGCATTCCTCTCGGTCATCGGCAGCTCGTCTATCGACGTTGAGGCCCACGCCCGCAGCGTGGAGGCCTTCGTCATGTCCCTGACGGCAGGACCGGGTGTCATCCTCCTGACACCACCGCTTTCAGCAGTTCCAGGGACTTGCGCCAAGTTTTTTCGCGGTATGCCGATTGCTTCGAGGCGAAGGGAGATTCCATGGCCGAAGCGGAAAAAGACAAAGGTGATGAGGCGGAAGCGGCGGCGCCCAAGAGCAAGCTGGTACCCGCGCTGCTCGTCCTGAACACGCTTCTCGTGGGAGGCGTGCTTGCGTTCACCATGCTGAAGAAGCCACCGGCGCCGGCCGCCCCCGCACCCGCTGCGGCTGCGGAGGGGCATGGGGAGGAAAAAGCGGAAGGCGAACACGGCGAGGCTGTCGAGGGCGGAGGGGCAAAACCCGGAGGCCTGGGACCCATCGTGGCGCTCGAAAACTTCGTGGTTCAGCTGCGGGCCGTGGATTCGGAAAAGTACGCCCACATCACGATCGAGATCGAACTCGGCGCCGAAAAGGACAAGGACCTCGTGGCCAACTACATGCCCCGTATCCGAGACAACGTCATCGGGTATCTGGCCGATCGCACGGCCGACGAACTGCGGGGCAGCGAAGGGATGGGCGCGGTCAAAGAAGAGGTCCTGCAGCGGCTGCAAGAAATCGTGCCCGGTCGCCGCATCCGCAACGTTTACGTCACCAGCTTCATCGTTCAGTAAAGATCCTCATCATGTCCACGTCTCGTCTCGATCAGAGTGAAGTCGATGCCCTGATGGCGGCCATACAGGAGGGCCGTGTGTCCTCCGAGGCGGGCGGCGGTCTCGGTTCCGGCCCGGTCATGAGCTATGACCTCACGAACCAAGACCGCGTCATCCGCGGCCAGATGCCGACGCTCGACTCGATCGACGATCGAACGGCCTCTTTGTTCGGGGGGGCTCTTGCGGCCCGCATTCGGCTCGACATCCGCGTGGTGGCCACGCCTGCCACCTTGCTCAAGTTCGTGGACGTTACGGCGCTGCTCACTCCGCCCGCCACGGTCGGCATGATGACCTTGGGGCCGGGCCATGGGCTTGCCGTGGCCACGCTGGAGCACTCCCTGGCCCGCGCGCTCGTGGCCGGGGCCCTCGGCGACCGCAAGGCCCGGGCCGACGCCACCGAACCGGTGGATGGAAAGAGTGACCTCACGAACGTGGAGCGCCTCGTGCTGCGCCACGTGCTGTCGCTGTTCTGCGATTCCATGGAGCAGTCCTGGGCCGAAATCCTTCCCATTCGCCCGGAGCTTCTGCGCTTCGAGACGGATCCCCGCATGGCCATGATCGCCGCTCCGAGCGACTTGGCCTTGCTTTGTGGCTTCGAGCTCTCCGGGGCGGCGAGCGGGCGGTTGCAGGTGATCATCCCCTATGCCACGGTCGAGCCGGTCAAGAAGATGCTTTCGTCGCCCCCTCGGCAAAGCGGCTCGATCGACCAGCGGATGGCCGCGCTGTTGGCCCGCGAGGTCACTCAGGTCGAGGTCGAGCTCAGGGCCGAAATTGGCCGTGCTCGTTTGCCGTTCTCCCAGCTGCTCGAGCTTCAAGTGGGAGATCTCATCTCGCTCGACCAGACCGAGGGCACGCCGATCCCCATCTTCGTGCAGGGAAAGCGCAAGATGACCGGATGGCCTCGGGTGTCGAGCGGCAGCATGGCCGTCGTCATCGAGCAGCCGGTGATGCCCGAGACCAGCACGGGTAAGCGGACGAAATCGTCGGCGGGAGCGTCCTGAGCTCCTGGCATCACATCTGCAAGAAAGGTTGTCTGCGACGGAAGTCTGACAACCCCGAGGTGCCTGGATGGATGCGAGCGACAAAAAAGACGACCCCGAGTCTCGGCGACTCGAAATCCTGTTGGATGTTCCGCTCGACATCTCGGTCGAACTCGGTCGCTCGCGCATGTCGATTCAAGAGCTCCTCAATCTTGGGCCCGGCTCGGTGGTCGAACTCGACAAAGTGGCGGGCGAGCCCCTCGACATCCTGGTGAACCAACGCCTCGTGGCGCGGGGCGAGGCCGTGGTGGTCAACGACAAGTTCGGTGTTCGCATCACGGACATCATCAGCCCGAGCGAACGCGTGGCCCGGTTGCGTTGAGGAGGTCGACATGTCGCCGCTCTTGTCTTTGCTCACGGTCACTGCGGGCCCGGTGTTCCTCCAGGATGTGGTCGCGGGCCCGGCCCCCCACGCCTACACCTTGCAGATCGAAGGCGAAGCACCGCTCGAGGCGTCACAGGTCAAGGGCCGTGTCGATGGTCGCCGTGTGACCGTCGACGTTTTCGGGGCCCGGGTCCGCAAGGACAAACGCACGTTTGGCCAGGGCGACGGCGCCGTGAGGGCTTACCGGCATCGAGACAGGGTCGAACTCGAGGGTCGCCTTCCTGACGGGGACTGCGAAGCCCGCGTCAACATTGCGGCAGGGCCCTCCGGGCGTGTTCTCGCCCGTGTCAGCTGCCCCGGCGTGAGCCGCGTCGTCTCCGCGCCTCCCGTCGTGAGCGCGCCGGCCGAGGTAAAGATCGCTCCCGAGCAAGAGGCGCTTCGTCAGGCGGTGGCGCTGGCTGCGCCAGTGCCCGAAGAATCTCCCCAGGCGATGCGCGCGGCGCCGCCATCGGCCGCCCAGAAGGACCCCGCGCCGAGCCCCGCCACCGGCGCACCCGCTGTCCCCACAGCCACCGAGGCGGCATCCTCTTCTGCCCCTGCACCCGGCGGGACCAATGCGACCGCGCCTCGGCCTGAGGTGTCCTCCACGACGCAAACGCTGGACGCGCCCAGCTTGTGGGGGAGCGCTCTAGGTGCCTTGCTCCCGGTGGGCGTGCTGGGGCTCGTCGCGTTTTTTGGATTGAAGCTCGCGCGCAAGCGTCGCGGGTTCGGGCGACACGTCCACATCGTCGAGACCACGCCCCTTGGTCCCAAGCGAGCGCTCATCGTGGTGCGGGTGGGCAACGAAACACTGCTTCTCGGCGCCAGCGAGGCCGGGATCTCTCTCATACAGGTCAGGCCCTCCGAAGCGCTCGTGGGCGAGGCCGTCGAGGCCGAAGCGCCTCGCTCCGTGGAGGCGGTGGCAAGCACCTGGACCGACACCTTGGTGGTCCCTGAACCGCTCGCGGAGCCCGAGACCCCCGGTCAAGTGAAGCTGCTCTCGCGGCTTTTCCGCAAGAGACGCCAGGACATTCCCGAGGCATGGCCCTTTGCCAACGTGCTCGACGCCAGCCTACTCGAAGAGTCCATCGAAGACCGCGAGCTGCGCGAAAAGCTGGCCATGGGTATGGAGGCTCGGATCCCGTGACCCCGACGGCACCCAGTACGCCAGGGCTCGCCGGCTTCATCGATGCGGCGAGCGCCATGGCTCCGGCCGGCGGCTCCACGGCGGTGAAGCTCTTCTTACTGCTCACGCTGCTCTCGTTCGCCACCGCCATCCTGACCTCCATCACGTGCTTCATTCGCATCGTCGTGGTGATGTCGTTCCTCCGACAGGCCTTGGGAACGCCGCAGTTGCCACCCACGCAGGTCGTCGTGGGCCTGTCGCTCTTCCTGACGGTCTTCATCATGACCCCGACCGCCACCGAGGTACACGAGAAGGCCCTTGTGCCCCTCTTCGCAGACCAGATCTCCTTGGGCGAGGCGCTCGAGCGCGCCGAAGGTCCCGTGCGGGGCTTCTTGATGAAGCACACCCACGTCGACGAGATAAGGTTGTTCTACGAAGTTTCGGGCCGGGCGCGTCCCCAAAAGGGTGACACCGTCCCGATGGCGGTGTTGATCCCCGCCTTCATGGTCTCCGAGCTCACGACCGCGT
Source organism: Myxococcales bacterium (assembly GCA_022184915.1). Lineage (NCBI taxonomy): Bacteria > Pseudomonadati > Myxococcota > Myxococcia > Myxococcales > Myxococcales bacterium. Next base: position 108,476 of record JAGTJU010000006.1, read on the forward strand.
TCAAGATGGGGCTCTTCATCTTCATTCCCATGTTGGTGATCGATGTGCTCATCGCCGCCATCCTCATGAGCTTGGGCATGATGATGGTGCCACCGCAGATGGTGTCGTTGCCGCTCAAGGTGGGAGTGTTCCTGCTCGCGGGAGGTTGGCACTTGGTGGTTTCCTCTCTGGTGAGGAGCTTCGCGTGAACGACGTCTCGGCCGTGGCGCACGAAGGCTTCACTCTGCTGGGCGCCACCGGTGGCCCCCTCATTCTAGGGCTCTTGGTGGTGGGCGTGCTCATGGGAATCTTTCAGGCCACCACACAGATCAACGATCCCTCCGTATCGTTTCTCCCCCGTCTGCTGGTTGCCATCCTGGGCTCCTACTTCATGGGCGGATGGGTGCTCGAACGGTGCGCGAAGTACTTGGCCTCCGCGATCGAGCGTATCGCGGGAGGCGCGTAGGGGAGGTCTAGCGTGGAAGCCTGGCAGCCCCTCGTCCTTGGCTATTGGCTCGTGTTCCTGCGCTGCGGGGGGCTTTTCTTCGGAGCGCCGGTGATCGGCGCTCAGGCGATTCCCTCCAGCATCAGGATCACGGTAGCGTTGCCCGTGGCCTTTGCTGCCTTTGCGGGGGCCGGCTTTCCGCCCGACACGTCGGACAATCTCCTCGTTTACGCCCTGAGGTGCCTTTGCGAGGTGATCCTGGGCCTGGGAACCGGCATGTGCGCGCGCCTGGTGCTCGCGGCCTCCGCGGGCGCGGGGCACCTGGCGGGGCTCGCCATGGGGATCGGGTTCGCCCAGGTGCTCGATCCCAACGAGGGCGGAGATTCGTCTCCCACTGCCCAGATCACCAGTACGTTGTCCATGGTCATGTTTGTCGCCATGGGCGGCATGCAGACCCTCATCATTTGGCTGGGTCGTTCCCTGACGGACCTGCCACCAGGTTCCGCATTCGACCTCCAGCGCCTGGCGTGGGCCGTGGTGGCCAGCGGGCTCCACTCGGTGAGCCTCGCGGTAAAGCTGGCTTATCCGGTGCTGGCGGCGGTGCTGGTAGGGCAAGTGGGGTTGGCGATCGTGGGGCGCACGGCCCCACAGTTGAACATGTCGAGCGTGGGCTTCACCGTCACCATCGTGGCGGGAGCCGCCGTGGCTGCGGCCGTGACGCCGCAGATCACTGAGATCGCGGCGCGCGAAGCGCTGGCCGCCCTCACGCGGAGCCACTAGGAGCAGCGTGGCAGAGGACCAGGACGAACGCACAGAAAAGCCTTCGGGGCGCAAGCTCAGCGAAGCGCGCGCCGAAGGCCAGGTCTCGGTCTCACGCGATGCCCCTCAGTGGATGGGCATGGCCATGGGCACGGTGGCACTCTTCACCCTCGGAGGCAGTTTTCAGGAATCGCTGGTGGGGCTGCTCCGGGGCGCGACCATGATGATGGTCGACCCGGCGCCCGAGCGGCTGTGGCCCCTGCTGTCTGCACCTTTCGAGCTCGGATTGCTGATCTGCACCTTGGCTACGGTCGCGGTCATCGCCGGGTATCTGGTTCAGACGGGCGGCCACGTGTGGCCGAACCTCATCTTCAAGGGCTTTTCGGGCCTCCTGAGCTTGCAGGGACTCACCCGCATGTTCAGTCGTCGCATGCTCGTCGATCTTGGACTCTCGTTAGTCAAGACCGGCGCTGTCGTTTGGGTGTTCTGGACTGCCGTCAGTGCCGACTTTCTGTCGCTGCCTGCCATCTCTCTGGCACCGCCGGGTGAGCAGTTTCAGCTCATGTGGCGCCCCATTGCCCATGGCGCTGTCAAAGTCCTGGCAGCGATGCTGGTCCTCGTAGGTATCGATATTGCAATCTCTCGCTACCGGCACCTCAAGGGGCTGAAGATGACGAAGCAAGAGCTCAAACGCGAGGCCAAGGACGACGAAGGCGACCCACAAGTCCGTGGGCGCCGAAAGGCCAAACACCGAGAGCTCGCACGCGGGCGGGCCGCCGTCGAGGTGCCGCGCGCCGATGCCCTCGTCGTCAACCCCACCCACATCGCGGTGGCGATTCGTTATCGTCCTGGCAAGGACCCCGCACCCCTCGTCACGGCCAAGGGAAAAGGGGAGATCGCCGAGTACATGCGAGAGTTGGCACGCCAACACGGCATCCCCATCTACGAGGACATCCCGCTTGCTCGGCTCCTGCATCGCAAAGTGAAGGTAGGGCGTGCCGTGCCAGCCGAGACCTACAAGGCCGTGGCCGCGGTGCTTGCGTTCGTCTACCGCGTGACGCGTCGTAAGGCGCCGGTCGTCGGAGCTCAGGTCCAGCTGTGACGATCGAAACCGACAAGAGCATCCGTACCAGCCAGGCGTTGATGGCGGCGGCTGTTGTGGGGGTCATGTCGATCCTCATTTTGCCGCTGCCGCCGGCAGTGATGGACGTTCTTTTGGCGTTCAACGTCAGCATCTCGATCCTGATCCTTCTCATTTCGCTCGCGCTCAAGCAGCCGCTGGACTTCACGGTCTTCCCCAGCCTCCTCCTCATCACCACGCTCTTTCGCTTGGGGCTCAACGTGGCCACCACGCGGCTCATCCTGGGCAGCGGAGGCGAGGGAGCGGCCGCGGCAGGCAGCATCATCGAGGCCTTTGGTCGCTTTGCGGTGGGAGGCAGCCTCATCGTGGGGGCCGTCGTGTTCACCATCTTGATGGTGGTGAACTTCGCCGTGATCACCAAAGGCTCGGGCCGTATCGCAGAGGTGGCGGCGCGCTTCACGTTGGATGCCCTGCCCGGAAAGCAGATGGCGATCGATGCCGACCTCGCGGCCGGAAACATCACCGAGCAGGCGGCCCGCAGCCGGCGCGAAGCGCTGCAACGCGAGGCCGAGTTCTTCGGCGCCATGGACGGCTCCAGCAAGTTCGTCCGCGGCGACGTGGTGGCGGGCCTCGTCATCACCATCATCAACATCATCGGCGGGCTCGTGGCCGGCATGGCGCGCGATGGCCTCTCTCTTGCCGACGCGTTCGAGACCTACACCGTGCTCACCATCGGAGATGGTCTCGTCTCCCAGATCCCCGCGTTGCTGGTGTCCACGGCCGCCGGCATCGTGGTCACGCGGGCCGGCTCTGGCACACACCTGGGCATGGAAGTGGCCCAGCAGATCTTCGGCGAGAGCCGCACGCTTGGCTTCGCCTCCGTGATCCTCGCGATCTTCGCGCTCCTGCCGGGCATGCCCTTCATGCCTTTCATGGGCTTGGCGGCGGGGGGATTCGCCCTGTCGCGTCGCCGAAAGAAGGGCGCAGATGCCGCCAAACCCACGCCCGTCGAGAGCGACAAGCCCACGGGTGACCGGCTCCAGGATCTCATTTCCATCGACGTGCTCGAGCTCGAGGTTGGACACGCCCTGTTGCCGCTCATCGATCTCGAGCGCGGGGGCGAGTTGCCGGGCCGCGTGACCACCCTGCGGCGACAGATCGCCTCGGACCTCGGCGTGATGCTGCCCCCCGTACATCTACGCGACAACCTCAGGCTGGATGCGCACGAGTATCGCATTCGTCTGCGAGGCATGGAGATCGGCAAAGGGACAGCCTATGCCGATCGGCTCATGGCCCTCGATCCTGTCGGGGCGCAGCCACACCTCGAGGGGGTCGATTGTGTCGCCGCCCGGGAGCCCGCCTTCGGCTTGCCCGCTGTGTGGATCCCCACGGAGAGCCGCACCCAAGCCGAGATTGCCGGGCTCACCATCGTTGATCCTGCCTCCGTGCTTACGACCCACCTGTCGGAGGCGATCAAGAAGAACGCCCACGAACTCGTCGGGCGCCAAGAGGTTCAGGATCTGCTCGGTGTCGTCGGCAAGGAGTCGCCGAAGCTGGTCGAAGACGTCATCCCGAACACGGTCACGCTCGGCGAGTTCGTACGGGTGGTGCGCGGTTTGTTGCGCGAAAACCTCTCGGTTCGCGACCTCGGTAGTGTTCTCGAGGCCGTCGCCGATGCGGCCCCGCGCAGCAAAGATCCGGTGTTCCTCGTCGAACAGGTGCGTCGCCGCTTGTTTCGGCAGATCACGGGGCGGGTGGCCGACGCGATGGGCATGGTGCATGCCATCACGCTCGACCGCGAGAGCGAGGAGCTCCTGCGCAGGAGCTTGGGTGCCAGTGACGGCGAGGCCGTGTTGGCGCCCGATATCGACACGGCACGCCGGCTCGTGGCGGAACTGGAAAAGATGGCGGCCAGGCAGGCTGCGGAGGGCCGTTCGGCGGTGGTGATCACGTCGCCTGATCTCCGACGACCCCTCTTCGAGTTTGGCTCTCGCTTCGTCAACGATCTCTTCGTGATCACCGCGCGAGAGTTGACACCGGGCACGTCCGTGCAGCCGGTGGGTACGATCGAACTTGGCAACCGAGCCGTTGGGAGGGCTGCGTGAACGCTCAAGCACACAAGGACAACGCACAGGGTGAGATTCGCACCTTTCGCGCGACCAACACCCGCGCGGCCCTGGCAGCGATCAAGGCAGCCCTGGGGTCGGAGGCCGTCATCCTGGACACCCGCGAGGTCGGCGGCATGTTCGGCAAGCGGGAGATCGAGGTCACGGCAACCAAGGTGAGCGCGCCCGCGACCCCGGTGGGCGAGGCCCCGCGCCCCACCGACCGCGTGGGCTCCGCCACGGGGTGGGACGAGTTGTTGCGGGTGGCGCGGCGCCTGGAAACACAGCTCGACCGCATGCGCGAGACCCCTCCCAGCACCCCTGTGGGTGAGGGCGGCAACCCCACCGAGCGGGCGGCTGTGTACCAGCGTCTCGTGAGGCGCGGCCTCGAAGAAGACCTCGCCTTCGAGATGATTCGGCAAGCGGAGCGGCTGGGTTCAGGGGCGCGAAAGGGCGACTACCAGGAGGAAATCGCGCGCATCATTCGCAAACGGGTCGCCTGCACCCAGGCCCCCTGGCGTCAACCCGACATCGGCACCGTGCCGCGGCCCCGCTTCATGGCCCTGGTGGGGCCGACGGGTGTGGGAAAGACCACCACGATCGCGAAGATCGCGGCGCGCGCCCTGCTCGACGCGCACCTCAAGGTAGCGCTGATTACCGTCGATACTTACCGTCTGGGAGCCAGCGAACAGCTGGCCAGGTACGGAAAAATCATGGGCATCCCCACCCACCTCGCTAGCACCGAAAAGGCCCTCGAAGAGGCTGCCGAGAACTGCCGCGCGTTCGATCTGGTTTTGATCGATACCGCGGGTCGCTCTGACGCGGAAGCGCGGCGCGCACAGATGCGCCTTTTACGGGCGGTGCCCAAAGTCGAAACGCACCTCGTATTGTCGGCCGCGACAGGTGGCCGTGAACTCGGAGCGATGGCCGAGCGCTATGCCGAGTGTGCGCCGGACGCGCTCATCTTCTCCAAACTGGACGAGACTGACGGTCCTGGCAGCATCGTGTCGGCGTTCACGCAGCTGCCGCGGCCGGTGAGCTGCATGACGAACGGCCAACGGGTGCCCGAGGACATCATGCCCGCCTCGTCGAAGGGCATTGCCGGCATGGTTTTGGGCGCTTGAACGCGCAAGGAGGACCCGTGGATCAAGCTGAGGGGCTCAGGCAGTTGGCAGCAAAGGGGCGCCTCGGGCGCGCGCCCCTGCGGGTGTTCGCCGTCACGAGCGGCAAGGGCGGGGTCGGAAAGACCAACTGCACGGCGAATCTTGCGGTCCTTGCGGCCAAGGCGGGAAAGCGTGTGCTCGTGCTCGACGCCGATCTCGGGCTGGCCAACGTGGAGATCCTGCTTGGCATCAAGCCCAAGCATCACATCGGCGACCTGCTCTACAAGGGCGTCTCTCTCGACGACGTGATCGTCGCCGGGCCCCACGGAATTCATCTGTTGCCGGCGGGTTCGGGGGTGCAATCGCTCACCGATCTCGCGGACGAGGAAAAGATGCACCTCATCAACAGCCTCGACTCCCTGGAGGATCGCTTCGACGTCGTGTTCATCGACACGGGCGCAGGCATCGGCGACAACGTCATGTTCTTCGCAGGTGCGGCGCAGGAGTCGATCCTCGTGGTGAGCCCCGAACCCACGTCCTTGGTGGACGCCTATGCCGCCGTGAAGGTCCTCTCGCAGGACGCGGGCGTCAGCCGGTTCGCGGTTCTGGTGAACCCCGTGGTCGACGAACTCGCCGCTCGCGACATTTTTCCTAAACTGACCGGCGTGGCTAGCCGCTTCCTGAAGGCGAAGCTGCGCCTGCTCGGCTACGTGCCACGGGACGAGAACGTGCACAGGGCGGTCATGCACCAAAGGGCCGTGGTCGACATGTTCCCTTCGGCACCGTCCGCCCGCGCCTTCGCGAGCGCGGCGGAGCGGCTCTTCGACGTGGAAGGGGAGGCGAACCTGGAAAGCGGCCTCAAGTTCATGTGGCAGCGGCTGCTGCGCGAGTCACAGGCCGTTGCCGGATGACAGATCGCCGCGATGCACAGGGCCTTGGCCACATATGCGGCGAACCGCGAGGGCAGCGCCGACGACCTGCTCAAGCGCTACGGCACCTTGATCGATCGCATTGCGAGGCGCATTTGCTTCCGCACCGGCCTGCATAGCGTCTACGACGATCTCTGGTCGGCGGGTGCCGTGGGTCTCATCGAGGCAAAGTCTCGCTTCGAGGCAGACAAAGGGGCCTCGTTCGAGACCTTCGCCGGTCATCGTATCCGGGGCGCCATGCTCGACGAACTCCGCAAGCTCGACCACCTGCCACGCCGACTTCGGGCGCGCACGGACGAGGTCGAAAAGACGCGTAAATCGTTGTCCGAGGAGTTCGGCCGTGAAGCCACACAGGAGGAAGTGGCTGCGTCGCTCGAGATGGACCTCGAAGACCTTGGGGGGCTCGAGGCGTTGCGTTCGCCGCAGGTGCCGCTCGAGAGCGTTTTGGCCACGTTAACCTTCGAAAGCGGCGTGGATGACGATCTCGACAGGGGCAAGCTTTTGGCGCGCCTCGCCCGGGCGGTGGAAGCTCTGCCCGAACGGCTCCAGATCCTGGTCTCCCTGCACTATGTCGAGGGGCTCTCCTACCGCGAGATCGCGCACATCTTCGACGTGAGCGAGCCGCGGGTCTGCCAATTGCACGCCGACGCCATGAGGCGCCTACGGGAAACTCTGCGACCCGACGATGGTTCGTGATGGGGCAACGTGCTGAATCCGGTCCTTCAAGATAGACTCGAGAGGTGTCGCACCCTACCGGCACTTCCGGCTGTCGCGCTGCACGTCGTGCGGCTGTGTGAGCGCTCGAACTTCGACATGCACGATATGGTCCGGGCGGTCAGCAGCGACCCCGTGCTGGCCTCCAAGGTGCTGCGGCTCGTCAACTCGGCGTCGTTCGGCATCCGGCGGGAGGTCACGTCGATTCAGCAGGCCCTCATGTTTCTGGGTGCGAAGTCGGTGCGGAACGTGGCCCTTTCGTTCGCGCTGGTCAAGGACGTGCGCGACGCCGAAAAGCCAGGCTTCGACTACACCAGCTACTGGAAGCGCTCTTTGGTGTCTGCCGTTGCCGCTCGCGAGCTGGCCAAGGTGCTGAGGATCACGAGGGTCGAAGAGCCCTTTTTGGCGGCCCTGACCCAGGACATCGGCATGTTGGCGCTGGCCCAGGTCGAGCCCACCTACGGCGAGTTCCTGGCTTCGCACAGCGGGCCTCACGACGCCCTGCTCGAAAAGGAGAAGGCGCAGTACGGCGACAACCACGCGACCGTATCGCGTTGGCTGCTACGCCGTTGGCGCTTGCCAGAAGACATCCAGGCGATGGCCGCGCAAACGCATCCGCTCGAAGCTCCGCGCCCACGCAAGGGCGAGGAGAAGCTCGCGCGGGTGATGTCCTTGAGCGGACCCACGGCCGACGTGTGGCTCTCGAGTGACGCGGCTCTTGCAGCCCGGGCGCTGGCTGGTCTGGTGAACGAGATCTTGAGCATGGACGCCCATGGCCTCGAGGAGGTGTTCGCGAACATGGCCGAAGCGCTGCAAGAGGCCGCTTCGCTGTTCGATGTCGCCGTGGGCAGCAAAGACCAGATCGCAGCCACACTCGAACGGATCAAGGTGGGATTGGGCCCGGGGGAGATTGATACCTTCGACCCCGTTGCGGCCGCGCACAAGGCGTCGGAGTCCGCGCGAGATCCCGACGATCCTCTCGGAGACGAGCTGCGCATGCACGTCCTCAATCACTTCGAGGAGCCCCGCTTGGAACAGGCGTTGGGCTTGCTTTGCGACGAAGCGTCCCGCGCAGGCAAACCCTTGAGTGTGGCCGTGGTCGACATTGACGGGTTCGTGCGGGTGAACACCCAACTGGGGCGGGCAGTCGGAGACAGGCTGTTGAAGGTGTTGGGTCACTGGTTCAAGATGCGGCTGCGGGGACGCGACGTCGCCGCACGTTTCGAGGGGGCTGCGTTCGTTCTCTTTCTCGTCGAGACGCCGCTGGCAGGGGCCGATCTCGTGGCCGAGCGTTTGCGCCGCCAGATCGGCGAGACAGCCTTCGAGGTCGGCGTCGGACGGGCCGTGACCATCACCGCAACCTTCGGCTGCGCCGCCTGCGCGCCCGACACGAATACCCCTCGTACTTTGTTGGCGAAGGCCGGACAGGCGCTTCGGGTGGCCAAGGGCGAGCGAAGGGTTCGGGTGTCGTCGATTCCTGGTGCCCCTCGCCGATCCTTCGTTTGAAAGCGGCAAGCGCGTCAGCAATCGGGCGCGCGCCAGGTTCGCGCGCGAAGGGCAGGGCGCTTCGTCAGATCCTTGACGCCGCCTTTGCTGGGCGCCCGTCCGCTCCCGCTCAAGTTTCCTGGCGATTCCAACGACTTGAGTCCCACCAGGGCGGAGGATCAGGCGGTGGCCCCGGGGTTGCTTCAGGGAGATCCGACCGACGGTGCGAGACGACGGCAACGAGCGAAACGAGGAAACAATGCAGGCTACCGCGATGACACCCAAGGAGCGATTGGCCCCGATCGAGGCGCTGGCAGAGCAGGGGCGCATCGACGAAGCGCTCGCTCAGATCGAGGCGCTCGTGAAGGAGCTTCCCGAGCTGGTCGACGCCCACAACGATTTGGCGGTGCTCTATCACGCCAAGGGGCGGTACGAAGAGGCGAACGAAGCCATTGGCCGTGCGCTGAAGTTGGACCCAAGGAATCTCGGTGTTCAGCGTAACAACGTGGCGATCCAGATCGCCCGAGGCCGGCCTGGCGAGGCCGCCCGTGCGCTCGAGCCCGTGCTCGTGGGCAACCCGCGCGACGCAGAGGCGCTCGTGTTGGCGGGCGACATCGCGACCGTTACCGGGCGGCTCGAGGACGCGGTCGCCTTTTACCAGGCCGCGCTTTCGGTAGATCCCCAGCTTTCGGGAGCTGTGCGCGACAAGCTGTCCGCAGCCCAGCGGCAGCACGCGAGCGCCCCGCCTCGCGCCTGACTTCCAGCCGGACGACCCGCGCGCGTCGTCAAGTTCCGGGAGCAAGCGTTCGATAGGACACAGACGGGCTCGTCCCGCGAACTCATGAGCGAAGGGGATGTCTTCCGTCCAGAGGCCTGTGCAGCCTCATCCGAGATCGTGGAGATCGCGGGCGAGAGCTTGCTTGCTTATCCCGCGGGACGCCACGAGACGTTGAGGGCCTTGCCCCTCGCCGCCACCGTCCTTTTGCCTGTGTGGAACGAGGCGCCGGTGCTCCCTCGCGCTTTGTCTTCCTTGGCCGCACAGACCTGGCGCGACTTCGCGATCCTGATCGTCGACAACGCTTCGACCGACCAAAGCCACGCCGTGGCGAGGCGTTTCGTCGACGCGCACGACAACGCGGTCGTTTATCATCGAGGCCACGGCACGGGGCGCAGCTCGCTGTGGAACGTCTGTCTGGACCTCGCGTTCGGTGCATATACGAAGCTGCTCGAGGCACCTGATGTCCTGGCGCCGGGGTTCATGGGTGCGTCCGTCGAGGCGCTCGAGAGCGATCGGGACCTCAGCCTCGTGCGCACGGGTGTGTCGCTGCTTCGGGAGGGGCGGAGGGTAGAGGCCCCCGCGTTTTCGGCTTCGCGTACGATGACGGGGCCCGGCGCGCTGGTTCAAGCGCTCACGACGACCAACCTTCTCGGACCGCCGAGTGGTCAGCTGATGCGTCGCCATACCCTGGAGGTCCGTGGGCTTCGTTACCGCAGCGACCTTCAGCGTGGCGCCGCGACGGAGCTCGGCCTGCAGCTTCTCGTCACCGGCGATTTCGGATACGTACACGAACCGCTGGTGATCATCGACGAAGACTCGCCCCGTCCAGCGAACCAGTGCGGCGCCCGGGTATGCTTTCGGGATGAATGTGAGGCCAGGCTCTCGGTGCTTCGCGACGCGCGCTTGCCACTTCCGTCGCGGACCCTCATTCGCACCTTGAATCACCTGGCGACCCTCTTCGAGACCTACGCGGGTCGGGCCGAAGAAGAAGGCCAGGATGCCGAGATCGAACGCGACTATGCCGCGGCTGTCACCGAGCTGTCGGCGCTGTTGCAGCGGTCCGTGCACGCGCCTCCCACTGTGGCCGGTGCTCGGCAAGCAGAGGTGGCTCGTTTGCTCGCCGCGGCCGAGTCCTCCTTCCGCGCCCGCCACTTCGAGCCCGCCGCGCGGCAGCTTCGGCAGCTGCTGGCGGTATCGCCCTGTCACGCCGTGGCGCTCGTCGAGCTGGGGCGGGTGTGCCTCGCCTGCGCTGACCTCGACGGAGCGCGAAAGTACTTCCTCTCGGCGCTGGCCCTGGATCCCACCATCGACCTTTGGCCGCTGGAAGCACGGGCGCCCAGCGCGGCGGGCTCGGGACCCCAGGACCCCTTCGGTTTGGCGCTGCGCTGAGATAGTCTCAGGGCCCTCATGAGACTTCTTGCGCTCTTCGTGGGCGGCGTGCTCCTCGTGGCCGTGGCCCTGCAGTCGGTGGCGCTGTTCCGCGCCCGCAGCCGGCTCGATCTGCTCGAGCGCCGGTGGGCGTCGCTTTCCGAAGCGGCGCACGGCGATCTGTTCGCCCACGGCGACGAGGCGCTCGACGGGCTCGCCCCTGCCTCGGGATGGCAGAGCCAGCCCCGCACCCCGCCCCCTGCCTTCGCTCCGGCGATGGCCGCCCTCGGGGCTGCGGCGCAGAGGGCAGGGGGCCTTGGCAACGTGGCTGCCGCCTCGGATGAAGAGCTCCCGCTGCCCCCCGAGTTTGCGAACGCCGAAGCGCGCGCGCAGCTCACGGCCTTCGTTCGCGCTCAGATTGGTCGCGAGCGCGTGGACGAGGAGGTTGCGCTTCGCCAAAACGTGATGGACCGCCAGTCGCGCGCGCACAGCGAGCTGGCCCGCAAGCTCAACCTCTCGGGCGACACGGCGGGGCAGCTCGTGAGGCTCCTCGACGAGGAGCAACAAAAACGCTTGGATCTCGTGGCGCAGGCCCGGGACGGGGACATGGACCGCGGCGAGCTTCGCCAGCGAATGCGGCAGATCGGCCAAGAGGCGGGCGCGCGGGTCAAGGGGCTTTTGGGCACCGCGACGTACGAGGTCTACGAGAAGGCCCGGCGTGAGGAAGGAAACCCGTGGCGGCCCTCACGGGGGGATGGGCGCGCAGGTGACCCTGGCGCGCCTCCGAGGCCCAGCGCCGGCGATTGAAGCGCCCCTTCTGGCTTGCAGGGCTTTGCAGGATCTGAAAGTAGGTATACTCCTTACGGTTTCAATGTCCGATCACGACGCGTCGGCCTATAGCGCGTTGGAGCAGCAGCTTCAGCACCGGTTCCGCAATCCGGCCCTTTGCGAGCAAGCGCTCACCCACAAATCATGGGTGAACGAGAATCAAGAGGCGCGTCGGGCGCACAACGAGCGACTGGAATTTCTGGGAGACGCCGTGTTGGCGCTGGTCGTCAGCGACCTTCTCATGAAGCGTCACCCCGATAGCTCCGAAGGTGAGTTGTCGAAGACGCGGGCCGCCGTCGTGAACGAAGCGGGACTCACCCGGGTGGCCGAGGCGCTCAGCCTGGGACAGTGGGTGTTCCTGGGGCGGGGGGAGGAGCAGGCGGGGGGCCGGTCGAAGCCCTCCATTCTCGCCGATGCGCTCGAGGCCCTGATCGGCGCCGTGTTCGTGGACGCGGGCTTTCCCGCCGCCCATGCCACGGTGGACGGCCTCTTCGGCGAGCGCATCCTCGAGGCCCAGAAGGTCGCGGGGCGAGACTACAAATCCAGGCTGCAAGAATTGTCTCAGGCGGCGATGAAGGTGGCGCCGAGCTACACGGTCGTGGGGCAGTCAGGCCCCGAGCACGACACGATGTTCGAGGTGGCCGTGCAGATCGGGGGCAGAGAGTTCGCGCGGGCCAGCGGCCGCTCGAAAAAATCCGCACAACAAGCGGCGGCAGCGCGCGCTCTCGACATCCTCGAGCGAGAGACGGCGGGGCAGGGCCTGGCCAGCGACGGCTCGGTGGAACTCTAAAAGCATGGCCCTCCCGCTCACGGTGCCCTCGTGCACACGCGCGGCGGCCCGTGGCCGCGTCCGAGCCACAGGGGTGGCCCTTGGGAGCGCGGGAAAAATCAAACAATCCCTTCACCTGACCCCTTTGACACACGGAACACCCGTGGTACAAAACCACCCCTTCCGAGCCCATAGCTCAGCTGGTAGAGCTGCGGACTTTTAATCCGTAGGTCGCAGGTTCGATCCCTGCTGGGCTCACGAGCCTCGAACGTCTGAAAACCGAATAACTCAACGTCCTGAGACCCCATCGTCTAGACGGCCCAGGACATTGCCCTTTCAAGGCAAGAACGCGGGTTCGAATCCCGCTGGGGTCGCATCTTGTTCGCAGGAGGATTACGGGCCAATTCTCTCTGCTCCTCGCGTGCCTTCGGTGCGCCGCGAGGCGGACGGGTCCCGTGAGTGGCGACTTTTCAGAGACCAACGTGTGTGGGGTTGCCGGCGCTTGGTTCAGTTCGAGGGGCGCAAGCTAATGGCCTTTTCGGGACAGGCCACGACGCACAGCCCGCAGGCCCGGCATTGGTCGGCCCGCGGCGTATACGCTGCGCGTTTGCCGTGAACCCGCAGCTTCACGCGCGCGACGAACGACAAGGACTTGTACTCCTCGTCGGAGATCGCTCGCACCTCGAAGACGTCGTAGGGGCAAACGGCGGCACAGTCGGCCTTCCCTTCGCAACGGTTTCGGTTGACCACGGGCTGCCAGGCGCCCGGCTCCGCCTCACACTCACGGCCAGGGCGTTTCGGATGCAGGGCGGCCTTGCGAGCTTTGACGGGATCTTTGCTCTTCACGGTCATGCGGGCCACGAAGCGGCGGGCTGCGCCGACGCGGCCCACACTCTTGGTAGCACCGCCGCGCCTCTCGTCACAAGGGGAAGTGAGGAGTCGCTTGCGCCTACCGCTGTGCCGCTCTGAACGCGCGTAGCCGCGGGTTGCTGTGAACCAGCTCGTTGAACAGCAGGCCTCGGTACACCATCACGAAATGGAGGAACAGGAGCAGCACCGGCTTGAATACCCAGGGCGTCGTGACAAACAGGGTCACCGGGCCGTCGAGCGAGAACACGCGGGAAAAGAGCAACACGGCGTCGCCCGGATGCTGCACCCTCACGAGCCCTAGCGGGAGCAAGAGCAGCAGGGCAAAAATGACGTTGGGGAAAAACCAAGCCATCCAGTTGCGGGTCATGAATCGAGCCGAGTCCATCAAGAGCGCAAAGGATCGGCTGCTGCCCAGATACAAGAACTCGGGAACCGCATTGAAAAAGAGGGCAATGCACAAGCCAACCATGGCACCGATGGCATCGGCGCGGGGGCCTGCCGAGCCCGTCAGGATACCCGTCACCAAGCTGAGCAGCCACAGCGCGAACATGACGCTGATCACGTCCCAAAACTTCGCGCCAAAGCCCCGCGTGAGGTCGGCCCAGGCCGCCTTCTTCCCGGCCACGGCACCATCGAGCAGAGTGAGGTAGCTCGAAAAGCACGCCGCGGCCAGGAAGCCCAGCAGGAACCCTCCCACGAGGCTGCCCCCGAGAAAGCGGGCACCTAGCAACCAAAGGGCGCCGTAAAGCAGAACGGAGAACGCCACCGGCCAGGCGCGTAAGGCGTACTTCGAGGCCTTCTTGGCGACGTCGACGTAGATGCGGAACACGAAGGAAGTCTAGTAAACCGCTCGAGGAATGCGACTCTCCCCACGTGGGCTCAGGGTAGATCGACACGCGCCGCCCGAACCTCAGCTCTACTGAGCGGCGGCTTTCCGCGGAAGCCCGGCTTCGTCCTGCATGCCCTCACGCGCCCGCAGGAATTCCTGATCGACGGCGCGCAGCACACTCGTGATGGCCTTCGTCGCCGGCCGTCGGCGCTTGGCCACGGGGGCTGACTCGGGCTCCGCCGGGGGCGCGTCGTCCTCGGTGAAGACCCGGACGACGAAAGGCTTGCCCTTGTAGCGCTGCAAGCCCCAGGCAAGTGCGGTGTCCATGTCATCGAATCGCGCGACGGGTTCGGTTCCACCGGCGGGAATTACGGCAACGGTCATGAGGGTGTCCTTTCGTTCAGAACCGGCTTGGCGCTTTCGCGTGGCATGCCGGCAGTTCGGCGGTCCTGTGTTGGGTTTTCGGCGGCGGCTCCCGTGCGGTTGCGAAAAAACGCAAACGCTCGGCACGAAGCCCGGAGCTCACGCCGAAACAGAACTGCAACCCTCATGCCGGAAAGCGGCAAGGCGTGTGCGTACCCTCCCAGGCACGTTCTTGTCCCCGCGAAAGGCAGGGAAACACCCAGAGTCCCAGGGCCCTCAGGCCCTTCCGTAGGTCGAAACCAACACGCGAAAGCGACCATGTCCGGACGAAAATGTCCGTTTTTGGGCTCGGTTGACGAGGCCTCGACACGCTCGACGTCAGCGGGAGCGATGCCGAGCTCCACGAGTCATACGAGTCACAGCAGGTACCAGCCTGCTCCTCTCGCTCAATCCCGGTTCGATGTCTTCGCCGGCATCGGTCCAGCTGCCGCCGCTTTCGTACGGGGAGCCGCGAGCTTACGCACACGTACGTTCCGGTACCAAACGGCGTCTCCGTGGTCCTGCAGCAGCAAGCGCCCGCGGGCGTCAGTGCCGAAGCCCTCGATGTCCTTGTACTTGCTGGTGTTGATCAGCGCGCGCATCATTTGGCTGTCGCGATCGTACTCCACGACCTTGTGCCCATTGAGCCAGTGCTCCACGTGGCTGCCCTTGACCACCAAGCGCGCGTCGTTCCACTCCCCTATGGGCTTGGCCATGGCTTTGCTCGGCGGGATGAGGTCGTAGAGCGCGCCCGCGGTACGGTTGCCGGCAATGCCCTTCTTCGCGTCGGGATGCTTGTCGTCGTCGAGTATCTGCATCTCGAAGGCGAGTCCGTTGTGGCCTGACGACACGCGGGCTTCGTTGACCAGGTACTTGACCCCGCTGTTGCCTCCCGGGCTCAGCTTCCACTCGAGGCGGAGCTCGAAGTTGTCGAACTCGGCCTCGGTCACGATGTCTCCCGGCTTGTCGCTGTCGGGGCCAACGGGCTCGTAGGCAAGTGTGCCGTCAACCACCTTCCAGCCGTTCTTCGGCATCTCCGTCCGGTTGAAACCTCGCCACCCGTCCGTGGTCTTGCCGTCGAAGAGCAGGACGAAGCCTGCTCGTTTTTCCTCGGGACTCAACGTGTTGGGAGGCAGAGGGGCCGCGCTGGCGGTGCGCGCAGTCCACGAGGCCACACAAGCGAGGGCCACCAACACGAGGGGCAGGCGACGAACGGTCATTTCCCATCCATACCGCAGGACCCGGCCCTGGAAAAGAGCAGGACCTAGGCCCCGGTGCTGTGGGGGCTCTCGGGGCGTGGGTCCGCCCGGCCGGGCGTGAGCTGAAACACATCGACCAGGTGGGGGCGCAGCTGCTGGCCATCCGTGCTCGGCCGCTCGAGCCCGATCACGTACCCGGTCAACCGGTCGGGCTCCAGCTTGAAGCGGATGAAGTGGCGAAAGCGGTCGAGGTGCGCGGCTCCTCCGGCCTCGTTGTTGTGACCACCGAAGGCCAGTGTGGACGCGAGATACCAGCCGAACCAAATGCAGGTGAACATCCCGCCTGTCACGAAGGCGATGCCGAGGCGGAGGAAAGACACCTCGTACGCGGCGGGGCTGCGGATCGTGCCCCAAGCCACCAGCGCTCCGGCCAGCAACCACAGCGCAAAGAGGTGCTTGTCCCGGCCAAGGGTCACGAACCATGCCGCAGCCGCTCCTGTCGCCAGGAGGGCGAAAGCCAGCACGCCGGCCGTCCGCCAGAGCGAGCCGTCGAGCGCCAGCAACAAGGGAATCGTCAACTGAAGCGCTCCGAGAAAAAGCCCGAGCGCGCCAAAGCCCACGCAGGCGGGCCAGCGGCGCCCGGCGCCGGCTTGGAAGAACCCCAAGCCCGCGGGGCCGATACCCAGGAACAGGACCGTCAACAGGAACATGATGTCCGCGAGGGTCTGGGCGATGGCGTGAACGCCGTAGTTCGTGAGGCCGAACGCCGCCGAAAGAAGGCCTGTGCCCATCGCGATCCACACTGGCCAATAATCGACCCAGGTCACGGCCCGGTATTTGGCTTGCTTCGGGAGCATCGCCACGTAACCCGAGACCCAAAACCACGCCGCGGGCAAGGGCAGGGCGAAGCACAGCAACATCACGCTGTTCGGGAAGCCGTACCTCTTGGGGTCCTCGTGAACACCGCCCAAAAAGCGGTAGAGCAGGGCCAGCACGACCAAACTCGCCAACAGACAAAGCCCGGGTGGGCCGTAGCGTCTGAGCTTCACGACCTCGAAGCGGGCGAGCCGGCGCGGGGTGCGGGACAGGGCAAACACCCCCCCGAGGCCTGCGATGAGGACGACGGCGGCGGGAAGTTCAGCCGGAAGGGCGGTGCCGCTCGGCTGGGACACCTGCGCCTCCTCGGAAGCGAAGGGCGAGGGCGGTACCACCGCGGGGGCTAGCTGCCGGAACACCGACAGATCGCGCCGGGGAGCGCCAAGCCAGGCTGGGGCTTCGGTACCCAGCCTGGACAAGCCCTCCCCGAGCGCCGTCGAGAGGCCGCGTGTGTGAGGCGCCACGGCCGCGCCGAAATAGATGATCGCGGCGCAGACGGCGCCGATCAGCCAAACGTAGCCGCCCCGGAAGATGCGCCAGGGGCAAAGCAAGCGCAGGTTCGTCCGGCGGCACGACTCGGCTGCGCTCGGGTAAATCACCTGCGCCGGACGTGGCCAGGAACGCCCCGGGGATGCGGTGTCGCTTGCCGTTGCCCTCGAGGCAAGGCGCGTGTGTGTGGGATGCAAGAACGCACCGCCTCCCCCCGAGACCACCGAGGCGTAGTTCGGGACGTCGGGCACGTCGTGTCGCGCGTAGTGGTGAACGTCTCCGGCGATGTCGAGGTGAATGCTGTCGGGTTCGGGGACGTGGCCGTCGTCGAGAAAGGGCCGCTCGAGGCCGAGGGCCGCGAAGGGGGCGGTGGCCTGACGGTTCACCCGCTCGAAGACCGTGGTGGGCTCGGGGGTGGCCACGATCAGGCGCTTGGGACGCGTCTTGGCGCACAGGTCGAGCACGAAGCGCTTTTGGCGCCAATCGATGCGGCCGTTCTGGGTGTCCAATCCCCAAAACCACCACCCGAAGGGCAACTTCATCACGGCATAGCTGGCATCCTGCTTGCGCTCGAAGTCCGCCACCAGCGGCCGGGTGTCGAATTCCGATCCGTTGGCGCGGATCAGATGATTGAAGCCGAGGAGCGCGTCGTAGTAGTCGTGGTTGCCGGGGATCGCGAAGAGGTAGCGAGGGCGTCCATCCACCGCCAACGTGCCCTCCCTCTCCCGGTCGGCAAGGGCCCAGTCGAACGGTGCGGCGAAGCGTTCGGCCACGGTGGCTCGGTCTGCCACGTGATAGGCCGTATCTCCGCCCGTGAAAAGGAAGCGCCCTCGGCACAGGCGCTCCGCGCCCTCCGAAGCGCCCAGCGAGAGGTCTTTGCCCTCGCGGAAAAGGTCGCCCAGCAGAAGATAGGCGAGGCTGTACATGGCCATCTGGCCGTCGCCCGAATCAGCCAGGTAATCGAACCAAAAGGCTTCGGACTCTGGACTCTGCGAGGCGCGGGGCTCGAGTTCCGCCGACAAGTCGATCACGCTGGCCGGCATCCAGTCTCGATGATCGAGCTCGTTGCCGTTCGAGCTGTAGAGCGAGATCGACTTCATGTACGTGAGCAAGTCTCGCCCCAGCAACCAACTGACCGGGCCCCGAAAGTGGCGCTCGCCGTCCTCGCCCCACAGGGCGTGTCGCCGTCCCGAACCGTTGCCTCGCAGCAGCGCCCTCAGCCGGGCCGCGAACGAGGCGTAGCGAGGCTTGGCACCCGTGAGCTTCCGGGTGCGGGCCGCTGCCGCCGCGGGCGGCTGCGGGGCGGCGGGGACAGGGGCCACTTCGGGGCTGAGCATGCCCTATTGACGCAGAACGGAAGGGGAAGGCAACCCTTTTCTCGGGTGCACGAGGGCTGGCGTGGAGCGGCTCTTCCGTCCACGCGGCGCGCCTGGTGCGCCCGGGCGCGAATCGATCGAGACGGTACCTTCCCCGGGGTCCGGCATCGGGTAAACTGGTGCACCTCATGACCAAGGACACCATCGTCGCCATTCTCGAGACCGAAGGCTTCAAGGGCAGCAACAAGGGCTTCGAGTTGCCCGAGGGGCGCGAAATCGACTGCTTCATCCGATCTTCGGCCGATTTGCTCACCGTGGGCAAGGTTCACCGGATCGGCCTTCCTGAAACGTTCGTCGTGCTCGAGAACCGAAAGGGCGAGCGGTTCTTTTTCGCCTACGAAGACGTCGTGGGCTTCAAGCTGGGCAGCGACGAGGGCAGCAAAGTGCGTCCGGCAGCGGGCTTTTTCCGCTAGGGCCGGTGCTTCCGTGCGCGTCGTCCGATTCCTCAGACCCTCCGGAGCTCACATGCCCTGCATCGGGCTGCTCGCCGGGCTGGGAGATCACGTTCTGGACGTGAGCGCGCTGGCGGCCGCGCAGGGGCGCCACACGCCCGGCGACGATCTGGGCTGGTGGGATCTGGACGGCCCCCTCGGCACGCTGCTCGCAACGTCTTTCGAGGCGTGGCGTGCGGCGTCGTGGGGCCCGTTCTCCCAGGTGGAGCCCGACGACATCCTGCCTCTGCCCACCGTTCGGCTGTTGGCCCCGGTGGCCCGTCCGGGCAAGCTGATGTGCATCGGGCTCAATTACCGGGATCACGCTGCCGAGGCGAAGATGGACGTGCCGCGGGCGCCTGTGATGTTCGCGAAGTTCGGAACCTCCGTCACCGGCCCTGAAAGCGAGGTCGTGATTCCTTTTGGTTGTGAGAAGGCTGACTACGAAGCTGAGCTGGCGGTCGTGATTGGCCGGCGCGCGAAGCGGGTTCCTCCCTCCGAGGCCCTTCATCACGTCTTCGGCTACACCTGCTTCAACGACGTGAGTGCCCGCGATTTTCAGTTCGCCGATGGGCAGTGGGTGAGGGCCAAAGCCGCTGACACCTTCGCCCCCATGGGCCCGTTCGTGGCCACGGCCGCCGAGGTCGAAGACCCGCACGCCCTCCCCATCAAGTTCAGACTCAATGGCGAGACCATGCAAAACTCCAACACCGACCAGCTCGTGTTCGGAATACCCGAGATCATCGCGCACTTGTCGGCAAGCATGACCCTCGAGCCGGGTGACGTCATCGCCACGGGAACACCGCCCGGGGTGGGCTTTGCGCGAAGGCCTCCCGTTTACCTTCGTCCCGGGGATCGCATGGAGGTCGAGATCGCCTCGCTGGGAATCTTGGCGAACACGGTCACGCGCGACTGAGACGTATCTGGGGGAGGCCGCTCAGGCCGGGGCTCAGCGTAGCGCCATCGACCAGCTGGCGATCGTCTTGGCGCCGTCAAACTTCGGAAAGCCGAAGGTCTTCATGCGGCCCAACACGCAGCTGGGCAGCGCACCCTTCTGTTCCCCGTTCACTTTGACGGCCGACACATCGCCCGAGCCTCTCACCACGAACTCGAGGTCGATGCTCGACAGGCCCGGGCTCGAGCGCCGGGCCTCCATGATGCAAGGCACGAGCTTTCGGTAATTGCCCATCATGACCTTCTGGATGGTGCCATCGTCCAAGACCGCGTCGCCGCCGCCCTTACTCGCGTCCCCCAGCACCATGCCGCTGTTGAACTCGTCGCCCGCCCTGCCGGCCCCTCCTCCCGCTCGCCGTGCCGACCGAGCGCGCTGCGGCTGGGTGAACTCGATCTTCACGTTTTTCAGGAAGGCGTTGATGTCTTCCTCTTCCGCGCGGCTGGCGAGGGTGCCTTCTTGCTGGTTTTGACGGTTCACCACGTAAAACGCCAGCCCCGCAAGAACCACGGCGGCGGCGGCGCCGACCACCACCAAAGTGGCGCGGGATTTGTTTTTCTCTTGATGCGCGAGCGATTGATCCGCTTCCGCGCGGCGCGCGTGTTCTAGCGAACGTTGTGCTTGCCGCGCGAAATCTCCGAGCTGGGGGTGTTCTTGGATCCGGACCTGCTCGCCACTTTCCGTGTCGGTGAGTAGGTCGTTCGGTCCGAACGCGCCCTTGGCCAGTTCGGCCCGAAGCTGGTTCATCGTGAACGGACCAAAATCGAGCCTGCCCTTTTGGACGAGCCAGCGCTCCGCATCCACATCGAGGCCCGCCGCTTCTGCCACGTTGAAGGTCCGGCCCGTCACCCGGGGCAAGGCCAGGGCCGCGGGTGCGCGTTCAGCAGGGGCGACCGGCGAGCCGCCCGAGGCAAAGCCCAGGGCCGCACCCAACTCGTTGACCAACATCTGAGGTGAGCCCTGCCGCCCCATGGGACTGGACGCGAGCGCCTTGGCCACGACGGCGTCGACCAGCGCGGGCAGGCCCGGGACCACGTGGGAAGGCATCCGTAAGGGCGTGGCAGGTGGGGCCCCCGTCAGCATTTCGTAGAGCATGGCGCCCATCGAGTAGACGTCGGCAGCCGCGGTGGGTGGGCCCCCGCGCGCCAGCTCGGGCGCCACGTAGGGGCTTGGACTTTCCGCGGCCAGGCCCACCCAGGCGATCTCCGGCAACGCCTGGAACAAACCCAGATGCTCGATGACCACACGGCCATCCCGTCCCACGGTCACCGTATCGGGAGCAAGCGCGCCGTGGGCCACGGCTGCGTACGCACCAGCGAGCCCGTGCGCCAGGTGGCCCAGCACGGTGAACGCGGTTTGGGCCCCCACCGGTTGCCCCTGTTGCAGGTGAGCGGCGATGGCACGGCGTAGGGGATGGCCGTCCGGGTGCTCGCTGGCCACGTAGAACCAACCCGCGTCTTCACCGAAGGCGTGCAGGCGTGCCAGGTTCTTGTGAGGCACCCGCGAGACCCGGTCGAGATCCGCCGTCAGCACCGAGGTGCGCATGCCCAAGCGTTCAAGCGAGGTCAAAACCAACGTACACAGCGTATTCGTCTGCGCGTCGCGGGCTCGGTAAATGCCGAGCCCGGGGGCGCCCGCCAAAGCCTCTTCGAGGGCGAAGCGTCCGGCGACCACGGTTCCCCGCTGGGCCGGGGCACCCTCATTCGTTCCTGCGTTGGCCATCGACGTCATTGCCGGGGGTATATTATCGGATCTCGGTCCGTTTCCTTGTGTTTTACGCACGCGGCGGACGGGGGGCCCCTGGGCTCGCCAGTTCCTGATAGAATCAGCCCATGGTCGTGCGTGTGGCTCCTGGGCAGGTGCGGTTCGTGCTTCCGCACCTCACCGTCGATGCCCGGGGGGTGGCCTTGGGGCGCGATCTGGTCTTTCGTTTCGCCAGCCTCGACCGGCTCGTCACGTTTTTGCGCTTCGTAAGCGCCGAGCTCGGCTTCGACGAGCTCGGCACGAAGGTACAGATCCGCTTCGTGCGCGCGGCGCACGGGCCCCGCGAGGTTCTCTTCTTCGTCGAGCAGTCATCGCCGCACGTCACCGACACCTTGGCCCGGGCCGCGCGTAGCGCCGCGGGGCAAGCGTTCACGGGGGCAGGGCGGCATTTCGTCGCCCTGCGTGACGCCCACTCGCCCCTTGGTTACGACGTGGAGACGCTCGCAGCAGGGCCAGGTGATGTTCATCTCTACGCGCCGGATGTCGACAGCGCCTTCGTCTTCGAGGGAGAGCTCTCCTTGCGACAGCTCCTGCTGCGCCTCGAGTTGCAGAGGGTGCAGACGGGGCCCGAAAGCCTCACCAGCCGGCGGCTGCCGCCCGCGCTGTACGTCACCATCCGTCAGGGGCTCGGGCCCGCCTTGATCGAGTCACTTCATCATGCAGGGGTCCGCGCCAGCGCAGGTATCGTTTCGGCCTCGCACGTTCCCGGGGCCGCCTTGATGGAGCCTCGTTTGTGGTTGTTCAGGATCGAACAGCCGCCCGCTCGCCTCTCCGGCTTGCTGGCTCATACGCCGGGTCTTACGGCCTACGTGCCCGTGACCGACTCCGTCGCGGTGGCGCTCGGGTATCGGCACCCCATTCACCTCGACGCGTGTCGCAACGTCTTCGACGAGGCTTCCTTCGTTCTCTTTCCGCCGCCGCCGGGGGTGCCGCGCGTGGTGGCACCGGTGCCGCAGCTGCGTCTTCTCGACGACCTGGTGCGGGTACCTTCTACGGCAGCTCTCGCCCCTGCCTCGGCATCAGTGTCCGCCCCTGCGCCCATCGACCTCGAGACCCACCTCCGACTGGTTCGTGTTCCCCCGCGCGGTGAGGGGCCCGTGGGAACCTTGGTGCCTTGGACTCAGGTGGCTTGGGTGCAGCGGATCGGCGTGGGCTTACCCCAGCCCGCGCTGACCAGTTATCGGATCGTTGCGCTGCCCCAGGGGCTCCTGGTCGTGGCGGCGGAGAGCCTTCAGTGGTTTCCCTTTGGCACGCTCCTCACCTCCGTGGCGCGCGGGGTCCTCGTGCCCGTGGGCTTCGGCCTTCGACCGGCGGTCTCCCATGCCTTGCTGGAAGAGCGCTTGGGCACGGCAGACGGCTCGCTGGTGGTTTTCCCGGCGCCCGACGGAAAGCCGTTCAGGGTGGCGTCCGGTGACCTGGTTCCGCTCGAGAAGCACGTTTTGGGACATCTTCCCGTGGACCGGCAAACGCCCCGATGGGCCCTCGGAGAATCGGGCAGAGACGCGGGTGCGCCGGAGGTGCGCTACCGGGGAGGCCTCTCGATGCCGCTGTGGGGGCGAGGCTGAGCGTCCGGCTCATGCAGAACTTCATCGGCCAATTCGTTCTCCCTCTCGTCCAAGGTGGCGTGGTGGACGTGTCCCGCCCCTTCGGGCCTCGCACCTTCGCCAAGCTCGCCGCGCATCTGCGCGTGACCGAAGGGGAAGGCGCTCCAGAGGTCTCCGAAAGCACCGCCATCGTTCCTGCTCGTCGTCCCGGTGCCCGCGCCGCAAACGAGGCCCGGGATCGCGCGCTGTTGTCTTTGTCTCGGCGGCGGCTCGGTATGGGGCTTCTTCCTGGGTTGGCGCCGCCGGCGTTCGATGAGCCGAGCCTCCGACTGACGGTGGCGGTCCATAACTTGCTCGCCCTCGGGCACCCGGCACTCGCCACCGCCCCGGCGCGGGTGAGGGACCACATCATCGAGTACTCTGCGGAGCTGGCTGGTCTTGGGCCCCCCCTTGGTCCCGTGGCCGCCGTGAACCGACACACCTTGTTGGCCCGCCTTCCCGAGCTCGAGCGCCATGAGCACGAGGTGCGCAACTGGCTGGGTACACGTACGTTCGTGGGCCGCGAGCCGCCCAAGAGGGTGCTCTTGTGGCGACAACTGCGGCGGGTGCAGGTGGCGCACCAGCAGAAACGATGGCTGCGCGACGTGGGCGTTCCCAACGACGCGCGCCGCTTGTGGGAGGCGTTGTGCGTGGCGAACCCTCTGCTCGAAGCGCTCGAACCAGGTCGCCTGGATCCCCCTTTGTCCTGGGACCGCTTGCTCGAGATCTTGCGTTTCGCCCCCCTGGCCCGGGCCGTGGGCGCGCACCTCATCGGACAGGGGCTCGAAGCCTCCGCAGAGGCGCTCGTGGTGGCGCTGTTTCGCCACGGAACGCTGCGCGAGGGCAGCCGGCCAGGAGCCACGGTGGAGGCCGTTGCTTTCGGGATTCAGTTCCTGGCGCACCTCTATTGGCTCGCCACGGTGACCCGCGTCCCGGGGGACGCCGGTCCTGCCTTGGCTGCTTTGCTCTGCGAGGCCAGCCGGGAACCCCGGTTGCTCTTTCCTGCCGACGCGTTCGTCGCCAGCCCGATGGGCGACCTGCGCGCGCTGTTTTCGGCTCGCTTGGCAGCGCTTCGGCAACGCGCTCGCCTTCACGAGACCTATGTCGAGGACGCACGTGCCACCGTGGCACAGGCCCTGCAGGCTTTCTCGCCGGGCCGCAGGTTGGAGCGCGCGGAACCCTCACCTGATCGGCTATAGTCGGAAAGTACCTCGATGAATGCCCCCCATTCGATGATCGACAACCGGGCTCCTTTGGGCGCCGAGGGCGTTCGCCTCGGAGCCAAGCTTCGCGAGGTGGCCCGTGTGCTCGACGAGCGGTTCTTGGGTCGCGGCGAGGTGGTGCGGCTGCTCTTGGTCTGCTTGGTCGCGGGCGAGCACATGCTGATCGTGGGCCCTCCCGGGACTGCCAAGTCGGCGCTGCTGCGGCACCTCTCTCGCCTGGTCGACGCACGTTTTTTCGAGTACCTGCTGACGCGCTTTTCGGAGCCCAGCGAGATCTTCGGCCCGATCGACATCAAGGCGTTTCGCGAAGGCACCTACGTCCGTCGCACCGAGGCTATGCTGCCCGAGGCCGAGATCGTCTTCCTCGACGAGATCTTCAAGGCCAATTCCGCCATCCTGAACTCCCTGCTCTCGATCTTGAACGAGCGCCGGTTCTTCGTGGGCAGCGAGCGGCGCAAGGTTCCCCTGAGCTCGCTCTTTGGAGCCACGAACGAGGTTCCGAACGACGATGCCTTGGGGGCACTCTTCGACCGTTTTTTGATTCGTGCGGTGGCGGATAACCTCGACAGCTTCCACTTTCAGTCGCTCGTCGAGCGTGGCATCCGTAACGAAATCGCCGAGAGCTCGGGCGCCGACGCGCTCGTGCGCCCACTCGTGCACCTCGACGAGATTCGGGCTTTGCAGGGGCGCATGGATGCCGTGCTCCGGTTCCCGGACGATTTTCTCGTGCGCTATAAGGCCTTGATCTCGCAGATGCGGGCCGAAGGGGTGTCCATCTCCGATCGACGTGTCGTCAAGCTTCTCAAGCTCTTCGTGGCGAATGCACTGATGGACGGCCGCGGGACGGTGGATGAAAGCGACTTTTTCATTCTCAAGCACGTCTGGAACAGCGTGGATCAGGTTCCCTTGCTGGCCGAGATCGTGGAACCCGTGCTCGAGCGGCACTACCGTGAGCATCCAGAGGCCCGACGTCTCGACGTGGGCGTGGCCGATCTGGACACCTTGCTCGCGGAGCTGGGAGCCATCCGCAATCTTCTGCTCGGTGGCGAGACGCTCTCGGACGTGATGCTGTTCTCGCAGCTTCGGAACTTGCAGGACATTCGAGCTGCTTTGCAGGCCATTGACACCGACACCGCTCGCCGTATGGTGAGCGAGGTGGATAACCTGCTGGAAGGCGTGTTCGAGTCCTCGCGATGGAACGGGTAAAGCGACCCGCGGGCCGGGCACCTGCGTCACGGCCCCGTCCGGGTGCGAAGTCACCTCGGAAGGAGAGCGACGAACCGGCGCGTCGACCGCCCGCGGGTCCAGCGCGTGCGCGCCCCGAGCGCACCGCGGGCTCTCGTCCCGAGCGCACCGCGGGCTCTCGCCCCGAGCGCACCGCGGGTTCTCGCCCCGAGCGCACCGCGGGTTCTCGCCCCGAGCGCCCGGCCCGTCCGCCGCTGACGCTCGACGATGACGAGCGGCCCCGCGGGCGCGACCGCTTTTTGTCGGGCCCCCACGGGGTTCGTCACCGCACGTTCGATTCGCCATCCTTCGACGATTTTGCCTTCGATCCGTACGACGACGCCACGAACCGGCCAGGACCGGAGCGGCGAGCGTTTTCCACCTGGGAAGGTCCGGTGTTCACGGGCGGCGAACGGATGTTCGAGGCGCCCCTGCGGGCGCTGTTTGCGCTGGACGCAGACTGGAACCGCGCCCTCACGCACGGGTTCCATCCCTACGCGGCCCGCCTTCCGCCCTCGCTCGTGCGCCAGGCCGTGGCCACCTGGTCGAAGCCGGGCCACACGATCCTCGATCCTTTCTGCGGCAGCGGGACGGTCCTGGTCGAGGCCTTTGCCCAGGGGCGTAAGGCCCTGGGCTCCGACGCGAGCCCTCTGGCCGTTGCGATCTCCGAGACCCGTACTACCTTGCTGTCCAAGGAGGAGCGAGGCCTTTTGCTCACCGTGGGGACACGGCTTGCGGAAGAATCCGAAGATCGCGCCCGACGTCGCGTCAAGCTGCCCGCGATCTCTGCCTGGGCGCGACGTGAACACGCCCAGTTCTTTCCTCATGTTTTCCTCGAGCTTTATGGCCTCCGGGCGCTCGTGTTCGCTTACGATGGCCCTGCCGCCGTGGTGAGGGCCTTGCGCCTGTGCCTCTCGTCCATGCTGACGAAGTTCATGCGTACGGGACTTACGGCCCCGCGGGACGGCCAAGACAAGCGTATCGGCCGGGGCGTACCTTCGAGTTTTTACGGGCGTCGTGTGCAAGAGCTCGTTCGCCAGCTGGGCGCTCTGGCCGACGCGGTGCCGCCGGGCACGACACCCCCCGTGGTTCGTCAAGGCGACGCCCGGGACGTGCGAGGTGTACGCAAGGGCTCCGTGAATCTGGTGCTCACCTCACCGCCCTACGCGGGCGTTTACGACTACGGCGCGATTCATGCGAGCCGCTTTGCCTGGCTAGGGCTCGATCCCCGGCCCCTGTTGGCCAAGCAGGTGGGGGCGCGGTCGCACGGACTCGGTGCCGCCCCCGGACCTTGGCGTGAGGGCCGCCGCGCCTGGCTGTCCCAAATGGCGACGGCTCTGGCCCCTGGGGGATCGGCTCTGCTGATCGTGGGCGATGGGGTGGTGGCCGAGCAGCCCGAAAACGCGCAAGCCGCCATCTGGGCGGAGGCCCCCGCCGTGGGCTTGAGGCCCGTGGCGTGGGCGTCGCAGGATCGCCCCAGCCACGACAAACGCGTGCGCGACATCTTTGGCCGGTCACCGCGTCGTGAGCACGTGCTCTTTCTCGAGCGCGCCTGACCGCGGTGCCGCCTTCCCGCGGTTTTCCGCTCCTGCCGTGGAACGTGAGCCTTCCGGGCGAAGCACCGCGCGCATGTGATGTCTCGTATCGAAGACCTTCTTGGCCATCGCTTGAAGCCGCGATGTGGAGAGGGTCTCGATGCGAAGGGGGGCAGACAAGACGATGCGGGGATCGTCATCGAAGCGGGCGGCGTCCGCGAGCACGCGCAGCCAAAACCCGTTTTGCTGGAGATTCAGCTCGTGTTGTCGGCGCGCGGCCATCTTGACTTTGGTGACGTAGTCCTCGCTCAAGCCGTGCACGCGGACGGCCTCGAGTTCGCTCCGGACCACCTGGGTGAGCGCCTCCACCCGATCCGGCGCGCAGGTGAAGCTGATGCCTATCTGGTACTCCTGGCGAGGTCTGCGCGACAGGTTGTGGGACACATTGATGCTGTAGGTGCCCGAAAGCTCTTCGCGAACCACCTCGCGCAGCTTGATGCCGAGCGCGCTGGCCAGTGCGGCCAAATCCAGCTCTGCCTCCCGGGACCACGGCATTTTTCCCGTGAAGAGAAGTTCAACTTCCGCTTTGGGCTCGACGCCTCGCCGGACCTCTAGCTCGTGCCTGCCCGTAGCCAGCTTGGCGCCCACGTCTTTCCAGGTCTCTTTCGGTTTGGCGCTGGTACGACGCGGGAGCGGCGTGGCGGGCAGGGACGCAAGGTAGGCCTCGACCCACGGGCGCAGGGTCGCTTCATCCAGGTTCCCGACGAATACGAAGGTGAATCCGCTGGCATCGGAAAATCGCTCTCTGTAGAGCGCCAGCGCGCGCTCCATATCCACCCGCTCGAGACGTTCCAGACTGGGCGGGCGCCGGCGTGGGTGCCGGCCATGTAGCAATTCCGTGAGCGCGTCGGCGAAGGCTGCTCCTGGATCGGCGGAACGGTGTGCGAGGGCGGTTCGCTGCTGGGTCTTCCAGGCGGCAAAGGCGTCGGCATCGACCCGTGGCGCCGTAAAGGAAAGATGAATCAACTCGAAGAGGGACAGCAGGTCGCGGGGGGCGCTGCGGCCCGAAAGGCCCTCCTCGAGCTCACCGATGTAGGGGCCCACCGAAACGATCTTTCCCGCCAGGGCCTTTTCGAGCTCGACGGGCCCGAAGGTCCCAAGACCGCCCTGTTCGACAACGCCGTCGGCGTAAAGCGCCGTGGAATAATCGACATCGTTCACTCGGGAATGCCCACCCGGGCTCAGTGCCGTGAACAACACTTCGTCGTTCTTGAACATCGTTTTTTTCCACAGGACGCGGGCGCCGTTCGAGAGCGTCCAAGCGGTGACGTCCAGCTCCCCGATCGACGCCTCGTCGACGATGCGGCCGGGCAGGGGTGCGTGCGGCAACAGGGGGCCCTGCGCCACGCGGTCCACGAACGGTGCGAGGGGCTCGTGCTCCACCGCGGCGAAGGTGGTCAGCAGCGTGGCGGCTTCGGGCAACGCTGTGCCCGCGGGCGCAGAAAGCAAGAGCACGCGGTTGCGCGTGGCTCCCGCCCGGGCCATCCGATTGAGCTCGTCCAAGGTCACCGTCGGCAAGATCTCTTCGTGCAAGGCCAGCTCAGCCTCGATGCCCGGCATGGCCTCGCCCGTCAGGGCGTTGCGCACCATCTCGTCGGCAAGCCGTGATGAGAGGGTCTTCGTTTTTTCCTCCGTCAGGCTTTGCAGGGCTCGCAACAGACTCGCTTGCGCCCGCGAGAGTTCGGTGGGGGTGAAGCCGTGCTTGTCCACCCGCTCCGTTTCGCGAGCCAGCGCAGCCAGCGCTTCGGTGCTCTTGGCCGGGTCCACGATGGCCATCTGGACAAACACGTCGCTGGCACGCACGAGGCGTTCCGTTCCCGAGAACGCCGCCAAAAACGGGGGCTCCGCCGTCTTCGTCAGCTCGGCGAGCCGCGCGTTCATCATGTCGTGAAAGAGGCTTTCCAGCACCATGCGGCGGTAGTCTTCGCGTGTCGCCTTGCCCCGCGCGGGCATGGTGTGGACCACGCTCAGTGTGCTCTGGGCCAGCTCCTTGTCGGTCACCACACTGACCCGGGGCTCATCGTGTGCCGGCACGGGAAAAGAGGGGCGGGGCCGGGGCGGGTTTGGGTTCGTGAGCGGCGTGAAGAGCTTCTCGATGAGCGCCTTGACCTTTGCACCATCGAAATCGCCCACAGCCACCACCGACATCAACTCTGGGCGGTACCAGTCTTCGTAGAAGCGCTTGACCGTGGCGAGGGAAGCCGTCTCCAAAACCTTCTTGTCGCCGATCGGGAGTCGGTTGGCATAGCGGCTACCTTTGAACAGCACGGGGAGCTGTTGGTCCATCACACGGGTCTCGGCCCCGCGACCCATGCGCCACTCCTCCACCACCACGCCTCGCTCCTTGTCGAGCTCCACGGGGTCGAAGGTCACGGCGCTGGCGAACTGTTGGAGGATGAGCAGGCCCTGTTCCAGCAGGGCGGGGTCGTCTGTGGGCACCTCCAGCATGTAGACGGTTTCGTCGAATCCCGTGTAGGCATTGGTGTGCTGGCCAAACTTCACCCCTGCTTTCTCGAGGGTGTTCACAATCTCCTGCTTCTCGAACAAGCGGGTCCCGTTGAAGGCCATGTGCTCGATGAGGTGGGCAAGTCCACGTTGGTCGTCGTCTTCCAGCACCGAGCCTGCGTTGACGACGAGGCGCAGCGCGGCGCGCTTGTCCGGGCGCGCATTCTCGCGCACGTAGTAGGTCAGCCCGTTGGCAAGAGTCCCTTTGTCCACGGCGGGATCGAGAGGGAGCGGCGGCAACGCCTGAGCTGGCAGCCCGGTCGGTGCCTCATCTGGGGCTGCCGGCGTCTGCTGTGGGGGTACGTGAGCGCAGGCGAAGAGCCCCGCGGTGGCCATCGCAATGAGCAGGTAGGGGGAAGCTTGTCGTCGTGGGGTGTACATGGAGTTGAGCGAAGCCTGGGTGGAGGTGCGAGCGAAAAGGGAAGAGTGTGCGATAGATCACCGAAAGGTTTCAGCGCGCATTGGTACCCTCTCTGAAAAAATCTGAGATAGACTAAGAGGGTTTTTTGATGGTCCGGGCGAGATGCCTCCACGTTCAACCGAACGGGCAGCGGACACATTCCATCAGCAAGGAAGTTCATATGCAGATGCACGTCGTTGCGGGTCGTTGGGCCGTGTTGACCCTCGCGTTTGCCGTTGCGAGCGGCTGCGGGGCCGAACGCGGTGAGGGGTCCGGGGTCGGGGGCAACGGACTCGGTGGAAGCGCGGGCGCAGGGAACTCGTCGCCGTCCGTCAGGGGCGGCCGCGGCGGTTCGGCGGATTTCGGTATCGACTTTCCCGACAAACTCGAAGGTGGGGGGGGCAACGGTGGCCAGGAGACTTCCGATGATTGCGGCCAACTGGTGGCCATCGTAAGGGACATGTCCGACACGCACGAGGATTTCGAGCGGGGGGAGTACAACCTGGGCCTCTTGCAGGGGCTCGTGAAGACCTCCTTGGATGCCGATGGCAAGCCAGCCTACGCCCACAATGGGGCTACACGCATCACGAGTCAGCAGACCTTCTCGCAGTGGTACCGAGACATTCCGGGCGTCAACGAACGTTTCGAGGTTCCCTTGCCGCTGCAGCAGACCTCCGCGGGCGTTTTTGTCTACGACAACGATTCGTTCTTTCCCCTGGATGACAAGGGTTTCGGCAACCAGAAACGAATCCACAACTATCACTTCACGACCGAGATCCGCGGCGGCTTCAAGTACCGCGGTGGGGAGAAGTTCAAGTTCCGGGGTGACGACGACGTTTGGGTTTTCGTCAACGGCAAGTTGGCCCTGGACTTGGGTGGCGTGCACGGAGTCGAAACAGCCACCATCGACTTCGACACGCGGGCACGGGACCTCGGCATCGAGGTGGGCAAGACGTACACCTTCGACGTCTTCCATGCCGAGCGCCACACCAAGGCCTCGAACTTCAGGATGGAAACCTCGATCGAGTGCCTCACCGTTCCCGTCTTGTGAATGCGGCGGAACGAGCGCCGCGCCGAGCGGCGCTCATCTGCGGGGTGAGTTAGAGCGCTTCGGCAAGCGCTCGCGTTTCCGCAGGTCCCATGGACTCCGCAAAGAGCCGGGGCAAGGTGACGAGGGGAAGGCCAACGGCCTGTGTCAGCCGTTGCAGGATGGGCTCGGCGTCCTTGCGTCGTGAAGCCAACGCGCGCACGCCGGCCAAGGTGCTCTCGAGGGCGGGGTCCGAGGCGGGCTCCCCTGCGGCGTCCAGGACCTGCGTGAGTTCGGGTGCCGCCCAGGAGGCATCGGGCACGGCATTGACCACGAGCGGCCCCATGGGTAGGCCTTGCCCGCGCATCGATACTACCAACTCGAGGGCTTCACGGGCGGGCAGCTCCTCCGCCAAGGTGACCACGAGCATGGCCGCACGCGCAGGGTCATGCAGCAGGTCGAAAATGCTCTGCGCGTCCTGCGTGAGCGGCCCTTTCGGCATGGCCGTCACGAGGGAGCCGGGAATTTTGAGCATGGTTAGCGCGTGGCCAGAAGCAGGCCCGTCGAGAATCACGAGGTCATAGCGAGGACGAGCTCCTCGGCTCTCGGTCGTGTGGTACCAGGCTTTACCGAGCATCGAGTAGGCGTACAAGCCGGGGACGGCCGCCAGGAACGCGCGCACGGGGCGGTTCTCGAACACCACCTTGTAGAGCGCTTCGATGCGCAAAGTCAAAAGGCCGTACTCTCGTAGAGCGTCCGTGGGGTTCATGTTGACGGCATCGATGTGCTCATCGATCGTCTGAATGGCGCTGCCGAGGGGCTCGCGGGTTCCGAGCAGGCGCCCCAGCCGACCCTGCCCCAGTGTTTCGGCCACGAGCACGCGTTTGCCTCGCGCGGCGGCCGCGAACGCCAGCGCCGCCGCCACGGTGGTTCGGCCCACGCCACCTTTGCCCGAGACCACCAGCAGGCGCCGGGTGAGCAGAGCTTCGATCGGGGAAGGGGAAGGCGCGGAATCCGTCATGGCAACCGACTGCCCAACGAAATCCCAGCCATCACCAGGTCTCCGAACACCCTGCGGCTTTGCCCGTCGCTGGTCGCGAAAGCGGCGTCGCCCAGCATGCCTTGATGGTCGAGCCTGAGGTTGAGGTAGGTTTGGCCTTGCACCACGAACTGTAAACCAATCGCGGCGTGTCCGTAGGCGCGGTAGGCGCGGTCCGAGCCTGGCCGGAACGATCGCTCTGGGGAGTCGAAGAAGCCCACGGCCAAGCCACCGCCCAGCCCCCCCCAGGGGCGCCAGCGTCCTGCCAGGAGGGTCGCAACCTGAAGCACGCCAAAGGTGTTTTCTGTAATCTCCCTCTGCCCCTCGAAGGATTCTTCCGTTCCGTTCGGGAGTACACGCACCCCCACCACCTCGCGTTGGTGATGGGCGTACCCGAAGTCGAGGGCGGTCCCGAATTCAAAGTGTCCGCAGGGCAGCCCGTAGCGCATCCCGAGCCCAAAGCCGAAGCCAAAGCCAAGGGCAGGGCCTGCTTCGTCGGAAGCCGGCGCGGGGCGGTAGGTGAGGCGCACGGCGGCCTCGGTCCAGACGGGCGGGGGCGGGGGCGGTGTCTGCGCCGCCGAAGGGCCGGGCGCCAGCGCTTCGGCCTGGGCGAGGAGCACCGCCACTTGCAGCAGGGCCGAAGGCATCAAAGGCGACACGTGCGCGTTAAGCTAGTCAATCGTCGACCGGATCTCAACCAGGGCGCAGCTTTGAACGTGCGGCAGGGTTTGCGTTCACCTGCGGCATCGGGTAAGCGGGGGCGGCACCATGAGCCACACCGAAGCCTCCCCGACTCCCTCCGCCGACCCCAACGGCCGCGTCATCTTGCGCAAGGGACGGGCTCGCCCCCTGTGGTTTGGTCATCCCTGGGTCTACGCCAACGCCGTCGAGAAGGTCGAAGGCACCCCGGAGCCGGGAGACGTCGTGTCGCTGGTCGACGGCGATGGCCGGTTCATCGGTCAGGGACTTTGGAACCCGCGCTCCCAGATCCCCGTCCGCGTACTCACGCGGGACGACGAGGCCCTCGACGCGGCCTTTTTCGTGCGCCGCCTGCAGGAGGCGCAGTCCCGTCGTGCGGCCATCGGGCTGCCGAACGAAGACACCACCGTTTACCGTCTGGTCAACAGCGAAGGCGATCAGCTACCCGGGCTGGTGGTCGACGTTTACGGTAAAGCCGTGGCGGTACAAATCACCACGCTTGGTCTTTGGCAACGCCGGGAGTTGGTTTTCGAGGCGCTCGCCCAGACGCTGGCGCCCGAGGCGATCTACCAGGTCGCAGCCGGCAGCTACGCAGAGCTCGAGGGCTTCGTGAGTGTGGCGGGCGTCGCGCGCGGCCCCTCGCACACCAGCGTCTCGTGTCGCGAAGATGGGATTGCGCTCGAGGTCGAGCCGCTGGTGGGCCAGAAGACGGGGATGTTCATCGACCAGCGGCCGGCCCGCCAAAGGGTGGGGCAGTGGGCGCGGGGGCGCCGGGTGCTCGACTGTTACGCCTACGCAGGAGGTTTTGCGTTGCAAGCCGCCCGTGGCCAGGCCGCCTCGGTGACTGCCGTGGATTCGAGTCCGCGGGCCGTGACGCGCATCGAAGCCCACGCCGCGGCCAACCAGGTCGCGGTCACGGCGGTCGAAGCCGACGTCTTCCGCTTTTTGCAGGCGGCCACGCCAGGGGCCTACGATCTCATCATCGTCGACCCTCCCAAGTTCGCGCGGGCGCGCAAGGATCTGGAAGCCGCACGCAAGGGGTACGAGCGTCTCAACACCCTGGCTCTTCGCGCTGCGGCGCCCGGGGCGCTCGTGGTGTCCTGCTCGTGTTCGCAGAACGTGTCGGGCGATGATCTCGAGCGCATTGTCGCTGCGGCGGGAAAGGCTGCAGGTCGGCGTGTGACCCTGCTCGAGCGTCTTGGGCCGGGGGCTGATCACCCGCTTCCCCCGGCCTTCCCTGAAGGTCAGTACCTGAAGGTGCTGTGCGCTTACGTCGACTGAGCGCCTGGTCGCACGTTCAGGTGGGCGTGGCGGCGGGAAGGTTTTCGCAGCAGAAAACTTTTTCTGGAGATCGGCGCTGGTAGGCTTCCGTGAAACATCACGGGGTAAATGGCATGACCCAGTCGATCAAATTGCGCGCAGTTTTGAGGGGTGAGCAGATGTTGGTGGGCGTCGAGGGAGGCTTCATTCGGCGACCTGTGCCCGAGGACGGGGTGGTGGTCTCTACCGATCACGACGAATTCTTTCTTCCCGAGGACAAGGTCATCGAGGCCTTGAGGGCTCTCGAGCGGGTGCGGGCCACCGAACTGCCTGCAATACGGCCAAAGCGTACGCAGCAGATGGAGCTGCCTGCGTCTTCGGCCCTGCTCGCGCAGGCGAAGGCCGGATCGAAGTCCTGAAGCTTCAGGGCGCTGGGGTCACTTCGGTCGGGCTGCTCTGCATCGTCACGATGTAGTAGACCAGCATCGTCACGATCATCACCAGCGAGATCCATTCGAAGGGCACGCGGCCGAACAGAAGTTTGCGCTTGCGGCCGAAAAAGCGGCCGCGAGACCGCGTGCGAATCTGTGACTGAATGTCGCTGAGGAAGGTCGGGGGCGCCGGTTGGCGCAAGCGGCTGAGTTGACCCACGGTGGTCTGAAGGGCGTTGAAGGCCTGCTGGCAGCGGCTGCAGGCCTGTACGTCTGCCAGGAGTGATTGACGTTCGTCTTCTGACAGCTCGTCGTCGAGCAGGGACGAGAGGCGTGCCTGGGTACGGTCACAATCGTGCGCAGTCATTTCGTATGCCGTTCGATGAGGGCCTTGAGCGTCAAGCGAGCGCGGTGCAAGCGCGACTTCACCGTACCCTCGGGCAGGCCTGTAATCTCGCAGATCTCCTCGTACGCTAGCTCCTCCACGTCACGCAGAACCAGCAGCAGACGGTGCTCCTCATCGAGCTCGGCAATGGCGCGCTCGAGCAAGGATCCCAGCTCGGCCGCCTCCATCAGGGCGTCGGGTGAGGCCACGTGCGCCTGAAGGGAACGGGGCTGATTCGAGGGCAGCTCGTCGTCGGCTTGCTCGCCGCCGACGCCGGGACGTCGGGCAAGGTACTTGATGCGATTTTTCGCGTGGTTGGCCGCTATGCGCAGCAGCCACGTCGAAAACTTCGACTCTCCACGGAAAGTCTCGATGCTCTTGAACACCGTGACGAACACCTCCTGCGCGATGTCTTCTGCCTCGCTGCGGTTGCCCACGAGGCGTGCGACCAGGTTGAATACGCGATCGCCGTAGAGACGAACCACCTGCGAAAAGGCTTCTTCGTCCCGTTCTCGCAAGCGAGCCAACAAGAGGCGTTCGGAGACGCTCATCTCGGCGGCCCGACATCGAGGGTGAACGCGTCGAAAAGCGGCCTCCACGCGGGAGTAGACACCGCAGGAAGAAAGAGGTTCCCGGATCTCGAACGAAGTGGGGAGATACCCATGCGCCGCCGCCCGGCCCTTTTGGCTCAACCCGGGTCGACGGCGCCGGTGGCGGCGAAGAGCCGCGCGCTGATGACGAACACCGTCAACTTCGGGTCACCCGAAAGATCACGGGAGATACCCACGTCGACCGCCCCCAGTTCCGAGATCGCAGACGCGCCCGCAGAGACATAGCCAGCCTCTCGCGGGCCATTGCGCCCGCCCCCCACGCGAACCGCGACGCCGCCGTCCGTCAGGTACTCGACCCCTCCCATGAGGGAGGTCAGGGTCTCGCGCGTGTCGTCGTACGTCGTGAAGTCGAACACCGTGTCAAAGGCGAGGGTGACCTTCGCCAGAGGCGCGTAGGCTGCCCCCGTGCCCAGCGCCACCGGGGCCAGGGCGCTGTCGAGATCGGCGAGGTTGTATCCCACCACGGCGAAGTTGAGCGCCTCGAGCACCCTTATGGTCGCGCCCAGGTCGAAGGTGAATCCCCTGGTTGTCTCTTCGGGGAGATCGGGTTGGCCTTCCGGAGGTGCGAGCGTCGAAGCGCTCCAGAGCCGATAGTACTTCGCCTGCCCGCCGAGGAAGACGCGGCCTCCGAAGGGGATCGAGACCGCCAGGCCCGCTTCGTGGCCCGTGAGCTTCGCGTTCCCAGGCTTGGCGCTCACGTAGGTGTAATGCAAGCCTGCGGCGATGCCGGTGGCCGAGGTGGAATCGACGACGGAAAGGTGGGGCCGGTGGGAGGAGGGATCCGACGTCAGCTGGTAGCCCGCTTCCACCGCATAGGCGCGCGCGAGCGCCATGCCCGAGGGGTTGAGCATGGGCCCAGCGTCGCCGGTGGCCGCGGCACGCAGGGCTCCGCCCATGCCCACGGCCCGCGTGCCGATGTAGTCCGGCCAGGTGGCGTACGCCTGCCGGCCGAAGCCCAGCGTGGCGGCTACCAGCAGCGTCGAGGCAACGATTCGCATGCGGGGCATTGTAGCCAGGTGGCGGCACGAAAAAAGCCGAGGGGCACGATTTCTAGCTGCGGGCCCTCATGCCCAGCCTCGTTCGGCGAAGCTGGTGAATCCCTCCGAGGCGACCACGACGTGGTCCAGTACGGAGATTCCGCAGAGCTCACCCACTTTGCGGAGGCGGTCGGTGAGTTCGATGTCTTGCCGGGACGGCGAGGGATCGCCGGAGGGGTGATTGTGGCAAAAGATCACCGAGGCGACCGCGGCGCGAATGAGGGGGCGAAAGACGTCGCGCGGATGCACTTCCACCCCCGTCAGGGAGCCGCGGGCGACGCAGAGCTCGATTTGCACCCGGTTGCGCACGTCGAGGCCCAAAGCCCAGAACTCCTCCACGGGGAGCAGCGCCAGCCGGGCGCGTAGATGTGTCCAGACATCGGAGGCCCGTCCGAGCGGGCGCCCTCGACAAGGCCGCTTTCCAGACACTCTGCGGCCGAGCTCGAACGCCGCCTGGAGCACACACGCACGCGCCTCGCCGATGCCGGGGGCGTTCTGAAGCTCGGAAGGAAGGGCGCCGGCGACACCAAAAAGCCCACCGAAAGCGGCCAGGAGCCCTTGCGCGACGGCGGGAGCGCTGGCGCCGGCCGTGCCGCTCCCGACGAGAATCGTCAGCAGTTCCGTATCCGAGAGGGCGCCCGGACCCATGGCCTGGAGCCGCTCGCGAGGGCGCTCGGAGGCTGGCAGCAGGGACAGGGAGAGATCGTTGGCGGGGCAGCTGGTCATGCGTAGGGCCTCCTGCACGCGGTGTGCCGACGGGTCGATCTCCGACAATCCTGACGGCCGTCTGAAACTTCTTGTGTGCGGCTTGCACATGTGTGCTACCTTGGCCATGCAAACCCGCAAAAGCGGGCTCGGTTCCGCCCCATGCGTACCGAGCCGGCGGTTCAGCGAGGCTCGCGGCACTTGTCTGCCAGGGCAGTTGGGTTGCGGCAAGGGCAGGGGGCGGAGCCACACGGCGAGATTTGAATCATAGGAGTTCATCCTGAGTAGCGACGCACGTTGGGAGGCCTCGGACGACGAGGTCTCGCCTGCAACGATAACCCCCCAGTCCACCCGCGACCCTCGAGACGAAGAAGACGCTGAAGAGGCCCTCTCCCTGGGCTCCGAGGACGAATCGGACGATGACTCGTATGACGACGACGATTCTGACGACGAGGACGGGGACGACGACGATTCTGACGACGAGGACGGGGACGACGACGACTCTGACGACGACGAGGACGACGAGGACGGGGACGACGACGGGGAAGAGGAGGACGACGACGAGGATGATGAGGAAGAGGACGACGACGACGACGACGATGAGGACGACGACGAGCCCACAATCGTCATCCGTCTGAGCGAGGAGGAAGAAGAAGAATCAGACTTCTCCGAGCCACCGGCCATGGTGGTTCACCCAGGGCTGTTGGTCTCCGCAGCACCGGAGGAGGAGCACGTTCCCTCGCCGGCCCTCGAGAAGGCGCTGGTCCAGCTCCGTGAGGTCTTCAAGATCCAGGCGCTACGGCCGGGCCAGGCCAAGATCATCGAGTCAGTTTTGGCAGGCCGAGACACCCTGGCCGTCATGCCAACGGGGTCGGGCAAGTCGCTCACCTACCAGCTGCCCTCGCTGGTACTCGACGGCCCCACTTTGGTGGTCTCTCCCTTGTTGGCTCTCATCGAGGACCAGTACACCAAGCTCGTGAAGCTCGGCGTACCGGTGGCGCGCATCGATTCGAGCCGAACCGTCAAGGAACGCAACGCCGACCTCGAGGCGGTCCGCGAAGGGAAGATCAAGTTGATCTTGATTACCCCCGAGTCCGTGGGATCGCCAGCCATTCAGGAGCAGCTGGCCGGCGTCAAGTTCAGTCTGTTCGCCGTGGACGAGGCCCACTGTGTGTCCCAGTGGGGCCACGACTTCCGCCCGTCCTATCTGGGACTGCGTCGGGCCGCCCAGGTGCTCGGTCGGCCCCCCATTCTGGCCCTTACCGCCACGGCTACACCGGCCATCGCCGATGACGTCCTGGTGCAACTCGGGATGAAGGACTCGGAGGTCTTCCGTGTGTCCTTCCATCGGCCGAACTTGGCCTTCGACGTTCGCAAAGTGGCCGGCGAGGCGGACAAGCTCCGTCTGCTCGGCAAGATGATTCAACGCCTCCGGCGTCCGGGCATCATCTATTGCGCCACCACCCGCGCCGTGGACGATCTCTTCATCGCTCTCAAGGCGGGGAAGGTCCCCGTCGAGCGCTACCACGGCAAGATGACGGCGGGTGAACGCGAAAGGGCGCAAGCGTCGTTCATGCAGCATGGCCGCAAGGTCGTGATGATCGCCACGAACGCCTTTGGTCTCGGCATCGACAAGCCCGACATCCGTTACATCATCCACTACCAGATGCCGGGGTCACCCGAGGCCTACGTGCAGGAGGCTGGGCGGGCGGGTCGTGACGGCAAGCTTGCCCGCTGCATTCTGCTCTTCCAGCCTGAAGACATAGACATTCAAGAGTACTTCCTCAAGGAAGCACACCCCACGAAGAGCCAGGCCCAAAAAGTGGCCCATGGCCTTTATGCCTGGAGCGATGAGGGCAAAGAGGTCTCCGTCCGAGATCTGGCCATGTCGCTCGCCTTGCCTGAGCGACGGGTGCGCGTGGTGCTGTCGGTGCTCGAGGGCATGGGCGTGGCCGAAGAGGTCAAGGCCTCGAAGTGGCAAGGTGTAAATCCGCGCCCCGCGCGGGAAGACATCGACAAATCGGCGAGCGTGTTCGAGGCGCGCCGAATCTCCGATCGGCGCCGGCTGGCCGACATGCTCGCCTACATGAACGCGAACAGCTGCCGCGTGCAGATGTTGCGGGAATACTTCGGCGAGCCCGCCGGACAGCGCTGCGGATTTTGCGACGCGTGTGCGGGGCTCGACAGCGAACTCTTCGACCCGGGCGACGCCGATGGCCGTACGAGCCTGCACGACGCCACTGACTTCAAGGGGAAGAAGCGCAAGCGCAAGAAGAAGAAGGGGGGAACCGTCGCGCCCGTGGTGATCGTGCCCGAGCGCACCTTTCAGGTGGCCATTCCCGAGCCTCTTCCGCCTTTGCCGTCCGTCCCTGTGCCCCGGGCTGCCGAAAGCGAGTCGTATGTCGACGAGGCGCTGTGGGCGGTCGACGCAGCGGCAAGCCCGCTGCCAGGAGAAGCCATCGTCGAAGGGGAGACTGACCTCTGGTCTTCTGAACTATCGCCGGGTGACCAGCCTGAAGCTCCGCTGATGCAGACGGTTCCGGAAGCGCTCGATGACGGCGTGTCCGCCGCTGCGGGGTTGGCCCCCGATGACTTCGACGGCGCCTGGGCTTCCGTGAGGGACGCAGCGTTGCGGCCCTTCACGGAGTGGCTGGTTCCAGAGCCGGTGTCGCTGCCCGTCTTGGTGGCCAAGCCCGTGGTCAACGGGCACAGCCCCAAAAAAGCCTCGAGTGGGGGCGGCCAGGACGAAGGCCGTCATGGGCGTCGTCGGCGAAAAAAGAAAGAGCGAGGCAACAAGCAACAGCGTCGCGAGCGCCGGAACCCTCGGGACCGCGGTCATCGTGGTCGCGATCGCGATCGAGACCGCGAACGCGGCCCCCGGTTGCCGGGCTTCTACAACCCCGGCGGGGACTAGCACTCGCGTCGCACAGATGCCCCCCGTCTTCGAGGACGAGGGGGCGCGCCTGCTGGTTGGCCGAATCACAGTCCCAGCATGCGCTGAATGAAGTTTTTCTGCTTTTTGGGTGGTGGCCGCTTTCGCAAGGCGACCGACACGGATTGATTCTTCCGGGCCGAAACCGTGAAGCGCTTCTTGGCGGGCAAATAGCCCTGCTTGATGAAGGTGAGCTCGTAGGTGATGCCTGCTTTGAACCTCAAACTCATGGGCGCACGGCCAAATACGCGCCGCTTGAGCTTCACCACGGCCCCTGAAGGGCGTGAGGCCACCTTCACCGAAACGATCGGGGCTGGTTTCGGCGCAGCGTTCGGCTTTCCCGCTTTGGAGGGCGTGGTTGGCGCCTTGCGGGTGGGCAAAAGGACCGCGTCCTCGGGGTCGTCACCGATGACCTTGTCCGCGAGGTCTTTCTCGGCCTGTGCGAGCAAGCTCTCTTCGTTGTCCGATTCGTCTTGGTCCGGGTCTTGGTCAGACGTTGCCGCCGGTACCTGCCCGGACGGGCTTGTGTCGGGTGCAGCGGCGTCTGCGGACGCCGACGGCGCTGCACCCTCGTCTACATCACCGTAGCTCTCTGCGCGTCCCAGGAGCCCTACGCCTTGCGGGGCCGGGGTCGGCACGAACGGCACGTTGGTCGCCCGTCCGTGTTCGCTGCCCCCCACGTCGGGAGGGGATGTCTCGTCGCGACGGACCAGCAGGCCGATGGCGATGCCGATCGAGGTCAGGAGGCCCAGAGTGCCAAACATCCGGCGAGAGCTACGCTGTGACGAAGGCGTTGGGGCGAGCGACGGGGGTTGCGATGAGAGGCGCTGTGTCCCGGCGGTTTGGCCCGTCGGGGCGAAAGCCATGCTTTCGGGTATCGCGGAGGCGCCCGGGGCGGGCGGAGGCGCCGACCGCGAGGCTGACTGAGACGAGGCCAGGGTCGCTCCGAGCGCCACAGACTCGGGCAACGCCCCCATCGTCGAGGCCTCGAACTCGATGTCTTGATCGCCCAGCTCCATCGTGTCGTCGGGGCTGTGGGTGGGAGGCGGCAGCCTTCCGATCGAGGGAACGTGATCACGGGTTTCAAGGTCGGCAAGCCACCGCTTGAGCTCGGTCTTCCCCGACGCGCCGAACACCTGCCTCTGCACGTCTTCGATGACCTCCAGCATGGCATCGGCGGTCTGAAACCGTAAAGCGGGGTCGAGCTTCATGGCGCGCTGGATGAGCGCCGCCACCTCGGGGGCGATCCGCGGGTTGATTCGTTCAGGGGGAGGAAAGTCGGCCTTTTGGACGCGGAGAATCGACTCGAGGTCCGTCGGGGCCTCGAAGGGGCGCTTGCCCGTGAACATCAGGTAGAGGAGCGTCCCGATGGAGAAGAGATCGCTGCGGGCGTCGATGGCCGTGCCCGAGGCCTGCTCCGGAGACATGAAGGCCAGTTTCCCCTTGATGACTCCCTGGACCGTGTTTTCCCGCTTGGTCATCGCCTTGGCGATGCCGAAATCGGTGAGCTTGACCTCGCCCTCGGCGCTGACGAGCACGTTGTGGGGGCTGACGTCCCGGTGAACGATGCCCATCGGCTTGCCCCCGCGCGTGCGGCTGTGTGCGTAGGCCAGCGCCCGGCAGACCTCGCCCACGATGAAAAGCGCGAGCGTGGGCGAAAGCTCGAAACCGGGGAGGGCCTTGACTCGGTTCAGGATCTGGTTGAGGTCCCACCCATCG
Source organism: Myxococcales bacterium (assembly GCA_022184915.1). NCBI lineage: Bacteria > Pseudomonadati > Myxococcota > Myxococcia > Myxococcales > Myxococcales bacterium. The sequence continues at coordinate 150,382 of JAGTJU010000006.1, forward strand.
ACCAATTCGAGGACCAGGTAGTAGTGGCCCTTGGCCTGTCCGAGGTCCAGCACCTGGACGATGTTCGTATGGGTCAGCGACATGGCCACGTGGGCCTCGTCGATCATGAGGTTTTTGAACTGCGGCTCGACGAGCAGCGTGGGCAAGATGCGCTTGAGCACCACCGGGCGCTCGAAGCCCTCGACCCCGTGCTGCGTGCCGGCGTAAATCTCCGCCATGCCGCCATCGGCGATCTTGCGGCTGATCCTGTAGCGACCCTTCGCCATGTGCGGTTTGGTTCGAGCACGGCGCCTCATCACCGGCGCCCGCTAAAGTTATCCTGATTCCGCCAGCTTAGGTAGGGGCGTGGAGCAAACCCCTGCTGCTTTGGGGGTTTTGGAGCCTAGGGCGGGCCGGCCGGGCGAATTTCTCGTTTCTCCCAGCCCGGGGCGGGGGCGGGCGCGCGGCCGGTTGCCGTCGCCTGAAGGCGGCACTATGGTTACCGGGTAGGCCCCATGTCGTCCAGGAGGTTCGCGTTGCCACGAAGGGTTCGGACGGTCTTTCGAGGTCTCGATGGGGCCCTCTGTGTCCTCTTGGGCCTGGTGTCAGCGGCCTCGGGCCTCGCCGCGTGCGGAGGCTCGAACATGGGGCTCCAGGAACTCAAGGGGGGCATTGAGCTCGGGGTGCGTCGGGGGGCGGCGTGGACCACCTTGACAGTCAAGCCCCCTTACGTCATTGGCCCGCGGACGAACTTGAAGCTCGAGCGGGGTGTCTTCAGCGGGAACATCGATGGGCGCGGCGTAAAGCTCTACGTGGACGAATCGGGGGTCCATGGGCAGGGTCCTTTCGGCAACGTGAACGTCGAGATCTTCGACGGGCCAGACTCGATGACCATCGAAGGCACGTGGAACGATAGCCGGGTGCACTTCAAGGTGACCGAGGACTCCTTCCGGGGCACGATCCCGGTGTGGAACAACAACGCGGGTCTGCTGCGCGACGTAGAAAGCTGTCAGTACGTGCTCGACAAGGTCGACGTCGACGGTAGCCGGATGGGTTTTTCGACCTGCAACAATCTTCCTGAAGACACGCGCATCGAGGTGCCGGCTGCCGTGCAGGATTGGCTGACGCGGCCGGAGCTCACCGCCATCCTGCTTGCGCTGCTGTCGTCACCGCCCACGACCTATCTCGAGCGCTCCTTCTGAGGTTGTGGGACCCGTCGCGGGCGCGCCCTCATTCCGGATCGATGCGATAGACGTTTCCTACGATGTCGCTCAGATAAAGTTCACCAAGGGCGTCTTCCCCGAAGCTTGCAAGGCCTTGAATGCGCGTGGTGTCGCTGGCGAGGTCGGCGGTGAGCTCAACTTCGCTCGTTGCCTGTCCTGCCACCTGGACGAAAGACCAAACTTGGTTGGTGTTGTGATCGCCGTAGAGATAGCGGCCTGCAAGGCAGGGAATAAGGCGACCTCGATAGACGAACCCGCCAATGACGGAGCGACCAGGGTTCTGACCGTTTCGTAGAGGTGGGTTTTCGTACTCCGCAAGCGGCAAGAGCTTGCCCGTTCGGTCGCAGTCGGGCGCGCCAAAACAATGCGTGCCTTCCATGACACTCCAGCCGAAATTCAGACCCGCTTTTTGTTCGGCCGCCGGAACCACGTGGACCTCCTCCCAGTCGCCCTGTCCCACGTCGCCGATGTACAAGTCCCCGTTCATGCGGTCGAAGGACCATCGCCACGGGTTGCGTAGACCAATGGCCCACACGTGAATGCCCGCCGGCTCGGGCATGTTCCCGGTGGGCCGGGCCCGGGGATCCTCCACATCGATCCGGAGCATTTTCCCGAGGTCCGTGCGTACGTTTTGGCCCGCCTTGAAGGGATCGTTCGCGGCGCCGCCGTCCCCGATGCCGGCGTAGAGCAGGCCGTCCTTGCCGAAGGCCATCATGCCGCCATTGTGATTTCCGTGCGTGGAGTGCGCGACCACGACGAGCGGCGTGAGACTCGGCTCGGCGCGCTCTGGGGTGGCGCCCCGCTCGCCCTCTGCCACCACGAGGTCCCCCCCCTGGCCCTGCGAGAGCGGGTCATTGCCTCGCCGCGTGTAGTAAACGAAAAAGCGGCCGTTGTCGTCGTACTGCGGATGAAACGCAAGCCCCAAGAGGCCCCGCTCTCCCGCGTCCTCCAGTACCGAACGCCGAAGGTCGAGAAAGGGCGTTTCCAGCAAGGTCCCTCCGGCGACCACCTGAATCAGCCCCTCTCGTCTGACGACAAAGAGCGGTGCGCGTTCGGTAGGCTGGGTCACGTAGACCGCCGCGCCGTCAGTCTTCGCCACGCGCGTGAGCTTGAGCTTCGGCACGGCGGTGCATGCGGCGGTAGGTGGAGCGCCGCCGGCGCCTGGTGCGACGTTTCCACCGCCAGCGTCCGAGCCGCCGTTGCCGGCTCCATCGGCCCCGGCAGCGCCTGCGTCGAGGCCGGAGCGACCCTCATGGCCGTTGCTACAAACGCTCGACCCGACCAGGAGGGCGGCAAGAGCACCGAGGGCGGTCAGCCCGTGCCGGGCTCGAAGCAAATGTCCATTCGTCATGGCAGGTGCACCTTTGTCAGCGGGCCAGAAGGCGACCGGGGCGGGAGCGCCGGTTGATCCAGGATAGCGACCCCCAGGACCCGACGAAAGGCTCAACCAGGCTCGCGCGTTTTGACCTGTACCAAGCGGCCGCCTTCCTGGGTGGCGGCAAGGGTCCCGCAGGCGGCTCCAATCTCCTTGCCCCCGGAATAGCGGCGCACCGTGGGGATGCCATGGACCGCGAGCACGTCGCGAAAGCCCTTGAGCTCGGCCTCGTCAGGTGGCAGGTACTGCCCCGAGGGATCCGTCACGTCGATGAGGTTCACCTTCACCCTCAGGCCTGCCGTGAGGTCCACGAGTGCCTGCGCTGTCTGCGGCGCGAGGTTCACGCCACCGATGGCCACATAGGCGAGGGTGACGCGCTGTCGTGTGGCGTTGGCGTAGGCCCGAATGCTCTCGAAGAGCTCAGGCAGGGACCAGCGCTTTTCAATGGGCATCAACTGCGCGCGAAGGTCCGACGTGGGGGCCCCGAGGGAGAACACCAAGCGAAAGTTATGACCCTCTTCGGTGTAGCGCCGGATCATGGGCACGACGCCCGCCGTGGAGATCGTGATGGCCTTGGCCGCGATCGCAGGACCTGCGGGTTCACAAAACACGCGGGCCGATCGAAGCACGTTTTCGTAGTTCAAGAAGGGCTCGCCCATGCCCATGAACACGATTCCCCGGATGGGTTTGTCCGCTTCTTCGGCCACTTTGCGGTGTTGGGCGAGGATCTCCCAGGTGGAGAGATTGCGGATTCCCCCTAGTTTTCCCGTGGCGCAGAAATCGCAGGCCAAAGCGCAGCCGACCTGACTGCTGACGCAAAGGGTGTACTTCGCCGTGGGAAGGGCTTCGAGCGCGGCCGCTCGACCTTGCTTTCGTCGCTCCTTGAGCGCACGGGCGTCTTCAGCGTCGGGCAGAGGAATGCGGACGGCCTCGACGGTACGTCCGTCGTGCAACCGAAAGAGGTACTTGGTGAAGCCGTCCTCGCTTTGCCGCCGTTCGACGATCTGGATGTCTGCGAAGCGTGCATTCCGCTCCAGCCATTTGCGTGCCGGCGAGGTCAGTCCCGCCAGTCTGTCGAAGTCCGTTCGCCCTTCGCGGTGGACGCGCGCGAACACCCTTCGGGCGACTTCCCTCGAGATCCCCTGCGCGCCGAGAGCGCGCTCGGTCTCGGTCATGTCCATGTTGCGCAAATCAATCGGAGCGTCGGGCTCGGGCGCACACGAGGTGAAAGCGGGTGAGATTGGCAGGTTCGTGGTCATGAGGTCTCGGCGGCTCAATGCACCCGGCAGCCAAAGCCGAGGTTTGCGATGATACCCGCCTCGCGGGTGGCCATGGCATCGAGCCGTTGCTGGACCTCCGCCTGGGGCATGTACAAGGTGGCGAGGTCGACGAAGATCGAGGCGTGGCGTTCCTCGGCGTTGGCCAGCACCTGATAGAACTCTGCGAGGCGCCTGTCGCCCGCCTGTCGGAAGCCGGCAGCCAAGAGCTGCAGCCGCTCGTGGGAGCGAGCCTCGATGAGGCCCGCCACCAGGAGCAAATCGACACGGCGTTCCGGCTCACCGCTGGCCACCCCGGCGAAAAGCGCCCGTGTGTAGTTGTTTGCCATGTCGGTGCGCGGGGTGAAGCCGCGTTCGGCCAGAAGGACAGAGACCTGCACCACGTGGCTCGTTTCTTCGTGGGCCAAGCGCGAGAGCGTCTCCACGAAGTGGTGGTTGTGGGGGTACCGGCGCACGAGCGACAGCGCGTTTTCGGCGGCTTTGCGCTCGCAATGCAGGTGGTCAGAAAGCAAGCCTGCCAGGTCGGCCGTGCTGGCCTCGAACCATCCTGCACGTGTGGCTGACTTCAACATGGCGAGGGGGCGGACGGGAAGCAGCCGCACCCGAGAGGATGCGGCCGCGTCGGTGGGTCTGGGCTCAGGCGGCGCCCTTGAGCATGCGGCGGAGCACGTAGAGCAAGATGCCACCGTGCCGGTAGTATTGCGCTTCCTGGGGCGTGTCGATCCGCAGACAGGCCTTGAAGTGTCCCGTGCCGCCATCGGGGCGCGCGAAGTTCACCGTCAGTTCGCGCTTGCCCGAAAAGTCGTCGAGCACGCTTGGCAGGCCGATGGTCTCGAAGGTCTCTTCGCCCGACAGACCCAGGCTACCGACCGACTCACCAGGCAAAAACTCGAGGGGCAACACGCCCATGCCGATCAAGTTCGATCGGTGGATGCGCTCGAAGCTTTCGGCGATGACCATGCGAACACCCAAAAGGTTTGTGCCCTTGGCTGCCCAGTCGCGGGACGAGCCCGTGCCGTATTCCTTGCCGGCCAAGATGACGAGCGGGCGCCCGTCGAGCTTGTACTTCATCGCGGCGTCATAAATCGACATCACCTCGCCAGTGGGCAGGTAGCGAGTGACGCCGCCTTCAGTGCCTGGGGCCAGCAGGTTGCGGATACGAACGTTCGCGAAGGTGCCTCGCACCATCACCTCGTCGTTGCCCCGACGGGCGCCGTAGGAGTTGAAGTCCTTCGGATCCACGCCCCGCGCGACCAGGTACTGGCCTGCAGGGCTATCCTTCTTGATGTTGCCGGCCGGCGAGATGTGGTCGGTCGTGACGCTGTCGCCCAAAACTGCCAGCGCATGGGCGCGCGCGATGTCCACGACGTGCCCGGGCTCTTCCGTCATGTCGCCGAAGAAGGGCGGATTTCGCACGTAGGTGCTGTCGTCCTCCCACGCGTACGTGGCGCCGGTGGGCACCTCGAGCCCGCGCCAGGCCGCATCGCCCTCGAACACGCGTCCGTAGGTCTCCTTGAACATCTCGGCGGTGATGTTCTTGGCCACCACAGCCGCCACCTCTTCCTGAGAAGGCCAGATGTCTGCGAGGAACACCGGTCGTCCGTCGCTGCCGGTTCCCAGCGGCTCCTTCGTCAGGTCGATATCGACCCGGCCGGCCAACGCCAACGCCACCACCAGCGGGGGCGACATCAGGTAGTTGGCGCGCACCTCCGGGTGTACACGACCCTCGAAGTTGCGGTTGCCCGAGAGCACAGATGACACCACGAGGTTTCGTGCGGCAATGGCTTTCGAGATCGAAGCCGGCAGCGGCCCCGAGTTGCCGATGCAGGTCGTGCAACCGTATGCGGCCACGTTGAAGCGAAGCGTCTCGAGGAAGGGCAGGAGGCCCGCGTCCGAAAGATAAGCCGTGACCACCTGACTGCCAGGCGCGAGGGAGGTCTTGACCCAGGGCTTCGTGGAAAGCCCCTTTTCGACGGCCTTTTTGGCCAGGAGGCCTGCTGCCACGAGCACGTTGGGGTTCGACGTGTTCGTGCAGCTCGTGATGGCAGCGATGACCACCGAGCCGTTCTTGAGTTCCGGTTCGATCCGGTCGGCGTCAGCCGGGGGTTCGTCCTTGGGGGGCTTCGTGAGGGATGCGACGGCCGCCGCAAACGAGCGCCCGAGCTCGGGCAGGGCGATGCGGTCCTGCGGGCGCTTGGGTCCCGCGACGGAAGGCACGATGGTGCCGAGGTCCACCTCGAGGATCTGGGAGTAGGCGGCTTCGGGCGCTCCGGGCTCTGCCCAGAGCCCCTGGGCCCTGCAGTATTGTTCGACGAGCGCCAGGTGCTCCTCCGAGCGCCCCGTCAAGCGCAGGTAGCGAAGCGTCTCGTGATCGACCGGGAAAATGCCGCAAGTGGCACCGTACTCCGGCGCCATGTTCGCGAGGGTCGCACGATCCGAAAGCGGGAGACTGGCCAGACCGGGGCCGAAGAACTCGACGAACTTGCCCACGACGCCCAACTTGCGGAGCGACTCGGTCACGGTGAGCACGAGGTCGGTGGCCGTCGAACCTGCCGGTAGCTTCCCCGAGAGCCGCACACCCACCACCTGGGGTATCAGCATGGGACTTGGCTGCCCGAGCATCGCGGCCTCTGCTTCGATGCCACCCACGCCCCAGCCGAGGACGCCGAGACCGTTGACCATCGTGGTGTGCGAGTCCGTGCCTACGAGCGTGTCGGGATACGCTTGGCCGCTCTCGTTCGCAAAGACCACGCGAGCCAGGTACTCGATGTTCACCTGGTGGACGATGCCGGTATCCGGCGGTACGACCTTGAAGTTGTCGAAGGCGTCCTGTCCCCAGCGCAAAAAGGCGTAGCGCTCCTTGTTGCGCGAAAACTCGATTTGGTTGTTCAGCGTCAGGGCCTGGGCATGCCCGGATTCGTCGATCTGAACGGAGTGATCGATCACCAACTCGGCAGGAAGTAGGGGGTTCACCTTGTTGGGGTCGCCCCCCATCCGCACCATCGCGTCCCGCATCGCGGCCAGATCCACGACCGCAGGGACTCCAGTGAAGTCCTGCAAGATCACGCGGGCCGGGGTAAAGGCGATCTCCACGCTGGGGACCGCTTTGGGGTCCCACTTGGCAAGGGCCTCGATGTGCGCCTTCGTCACGGACACGCCGTCCTCGAGCCGCAGCAGGTTCTCGAGCAGGATGCGGTGGGCGAACGGAAGGTGCTTGATGTCGAACCCCGCGGCCTCGACCGCGGCCAAGCGGAATACCTCGTAGGTTTTGTTGCCTACCGACAGGGACGAGCGAGCTTTGAAACTATCGAGCGACGACGTGGACATGGGCGCGTGTTTTAGCACGACTTGCCGCGTTCCCGTCAGCAATCCAGGCGGCTTTCGTGCCCGGTTTTTCGTAGGACCCCAGGGCTTGCGGGCCGCCGCCGGCGAGCCCTCGGCTCACCGCCACAGACGGTGCGCGGGGCGCGCTTCCTTGAGCTCGCCCGGCTGGACCCCATCGACGAAAGCCCGGGCGGGCGGCTCGGTCCCGAAGCTCCGCATCAGGGCGCCGGCGGCACCGAGCACGCCCAGAAGAACCGCGCTCGTGCCGAGCGCCCAGGGCAGCAACTGGGTGCGCCGCAAGGGGCCAGGCACGCGCAGGGTGACCTGCTCGAGCGTGCGCTCGGGGCCCCCACGATAGGGCGTGACCGCCGCCGGTGCCAGCAACACCCCGTCGACTTCCAAGGGGACCCCCGGCCTGATGACGATTTCCTCCACCGAGACGACTCCCGAAAAACCGAAAGAATGCGCCACCTCCCGCGCCCCTGACGAGCCCGGGCCGAAGAGCGTGGCGAGTGCATCCAGCCGGGCGTGGCGCCCATCGATGCGAACCCGCTCCGCGGCAAAAGCGGGGGAGTCACGAAACTCGACGTCGAAGGCCTCGTCGCTCACCAGGTCGTGAACGAACACGTTCGACGGCATCACCTCGGTGACCCGCAGACGCCAATGTACGCAGGGGGTTCGCGAGGCGGGCGCCTTCAGAAGCTGGGTGGCAGGCACTGCGGTGCCCATGCGGACCTGCCAACGCAGGTCCATGTTTCCGTCGTGCATCGGAATCAGGCCTCTCGTCATTCGGGCTCCCCGGTGTCTTGGCGAGGCGTGTGCCCCTGGGCGTACTCGTCCAACTTTCGGTAAAGGGTACGACGATCCAAACCGAGGCGCTGCGCCGCCCGGGTCTTGTTGCCGCCTTCGGCCTCGAGCACCTTCTCGATGTACCGGCGTTCGAGCTCGTCGAGCGTGAGCCCTTGAGCCAATGCCTCCGCCAGGCGGTCGGAGGAGGGGCGCGCTTTCCAGCTTGCGGGCAGATCGCCCACGGCAATCATCGGGCCGCGCGCCAGCGCCACAGCGCGTTCCACCATGTTCTCGAGCTCTCTCACGTTGCCCGGAAACGAATAGGTCGCCAGGATGCGGCGAACGTCCTCGTCGAACCCGCGGGCGGTCTTTCCGGTGCGCTGGGCGGCGCGGGCCAGGAAGTGTTCGGCCAAAGGCAACACGTCCTCGGGCCGTTCGCGCAAAGGCGGGATCTTCATCTCCACGACGTTGAGCCTGTAGTAAAGATCTTCGCGAAAGCGGCCTTCGCGCAAGAGCAGCTCGAGATCGCGGTTCGTGGCGGCGATCACCCGCACGTCGACGGATTGAGGCCTGGCCGCCCCCACGGGCCTCACCTCCCGCTCCTGAAGGGCGCGCAGCAGTTTGGGCTGCACGCTGGGGGGCAGGTCGCCCACTTCGTCGAGAAACAAGGTGCCCCCTTGGGCCTCGACGAAGAGGCCCGTTCGATCGGCATGTGCATCGGTGAAGGCGCCCCTCCGATGTCCGAAGAGCTCGCTCTCGATGAGGTTCTCCGGAATCGCTGCGCAATTGACGGCCACGAAGGGGCGGTCGCGGCGGGGGCTGCCGTGGTGGAGCGCACGGGCCACGAGTTCCTTCCCTGTGCCCGATTCTCCCGTCACGAGCACACTCACCGCCGAGCCGTCCAGGCGGCGAATCAACTCGAACAGCTCGCGCATGCGAGGAGAGCGACCAATCAGCGCACGGGCGTGTGAGGTGTCCCGGCCCGTGGAGAGGAGCTCGGGCACCACCCCTCGCTCGGCCAAAGCCCGCTCGATCGTGCGCAACAGGTCTTTGAACTCGAAGGGCTTCGTCAAATAGTCGAACGCCCCCAACTTCACCGCCCGGATCGCCGTGTCGATCGAGCCGAACCCCGTGATGGTCACGACCAGAGGTCGCGGGTCCAACGCCTGGATTTCTCGAAGCAGGTCGAGACCGTCGATGTCTGGCATGCGCACGTCGGACACCACCACCTGGATGTCGCCGCGCTGTAAACGCTGGAGCGCCCCGCGACCTCCCGTGGCCACCTCCACCGGAAAGCCCTCGTCTTCGAGCTCTTCACGCAAAAGGTCTCGCATGGCCTCGTCGTCGTCGACCACCAGCAGACGGGCCCGGGGGCGTCCGGCGGTGGAGCGATGCCCGGCTTCACGCCCCGCGGACCGCGAGCGCGCGAGTGCGCTGGCGTCATTGCTTACCATCCGACAGGCCCCATCTAGGGATCGTTGCTCATTACGCTCCGGGGGGCAAGCGGGGTTCTCGAGGTCGGGTCAGAAGACAGCGGCAAGAACACCCGAAACGCAGCCCCCCCCTGTGGGCGATCTCCTACTTCCATCCACCCGTCGTGGTCCTTTACGATCCCCTGGCTGACCGCCAATCCAAGGCCCGTGCCTTGACCCAGGTCCTTCGTGGTGAAGAACGCCTCGAACACCCTGTCGCGGTCTTCGGGTGGTACGCCGGGCCCGGTGTCTGCCACCTCGAGCATGAGGAAGGGCAGGGGGGGCGCAAGGGCCAGTCCTTCCTTGCGCCTCGAAACGGTTTCCACGGTTACCTCCAGGACCCCACCGCCCGGCATGGCCTGCAGGGCGTTGTTGAGGAGGTTCAAACACACCTGCTGAATCTCGGCAGGGTCACCAGGGATGGGGCCCACGTCGGGCGCAATGCGTACCTCCGTCGTTACGTTTTGTCGCATGACGCTTTCGTCCACGAAGCCAAGCGCTTCCTTTACCGCCGCGGGAACGTCCACCTCGGTCAGGGCGGGGCGGCTCTTGCGGGAAAAAGACAACATCTGGCGGATGATGCGTGTGATGCGATCTACTTGACCCGCGATGATCTCAGCGTTTTTGGCCACTTCCGCGGGGTCGCTGGCCCTCTTGTCGAGTGCGCGCGCCCGGCCCCCTATCACGCCGAGGGGTGTTCCAAGCTCGTGCGCGATCTGAGCCGCCATCTGGCCCATGGTTGCGAGCTTCTCCGAATGCCGCAGCCGCGCTTCGAGGGCTGAGCGCGCCGTCGTGGCCCTTTCGCGCTCTGCCCGGGCCTCCCGCAGCGATTCGGTCATGGCGTTGAAGCGGCCGGCCAGAATGCCGATTTCGTCGTCGCGCTGAGGCAGGAGCGCCCGGCTGAGATCGCCCTGGGCCACACCCTCGATGGCCTCATTGAGGCGCCGGAGGGGCCGGACCACCCCGCTGCGGAGGAGCATGAGCATCGCTATGCCGAACCCCGCCAGGCCGCCGACCAACCAGGGCAGAGCCTTTTTCAAGCTTGCCCAAACCGCTGCGTCGATGGCCGAGGTGGATCTTCGGAAGCCCAAGACCGCCCTGACCCTGCCTGCCTCTGATCGAGGTGCGTCGGAGAGAGGAACGGCCATCGCGAAGAACGGAGCGCGCCCGGCAGGCGCGAAGAACGAACCGATGGGTTTGTGTTCGATCTGGGCGGCTTCCACGAGCTGACTCCAACCGCCGTTATCTGGCCGGTCGGGCCCCGTCCAGATCAGGTCCAACGTGAAGGGGGAGATCGCCGCTGCCAGGGCGCCGCGCCGCTCCGCAAGCCTCGCTTGGACCCCGTCGGCGTCGAGGGGCTCCAGAGCCACCTGGAGGGCGCGGGCCACTTGCCCGGCGCTCAGCTTCAAGTCTTGCTCCAGGTCGGCCCGGCGGAAACGCGTGAACGACCAGGCCGACAGCCCCAATGTGGCTGCCATCATCAGCGTCGTGAGCAAGGCGAGGCGGGGTCCCAGGTTCATTCCGGTATCTACATCTTACGCAGAGCTACGATGCTTGTGCGCCCACCCAACACCGGTGACCCCCCATTCCCTGAGACCGGAGGGCCTGCTATACGTGCCTCGTGGCGATGAGCGCGAAAGAGCTGGAGAAGCGGCTGGCCGAGGCCTTTGCCCTGGCCGAGGTCGAGGTGAAGGACCTGACGGGAGGAGGCGATCACTTCGCGGCCACCATCGTCAGTGCCGCCTTCGTCGGCAAACCGCTCATCCAACGCCACCGCATGGTGTACGCCGCCCTGGGCGACGCCATGAAAGGCGACATTCACGCGCTGGCCCTCACGACGCGCACACCCGACGAACCCTGAGCCCCCACAGCTTGGCCGTAGGCGGTGTCGATTGGCCGGCAGAGTCTCGCCGGAATCGCCGGGCGCCGCGGCTGCATCCAATGCCCACCCACGAGGAATGCACATGAGCCAACTTCCCGAAGATTTGAAGCAGCGCCTGGAAGAGACTGTCAACAAGGCCCCCGTCATGCTGTTCATGAAGGGTAACCCCTCCATGCCCCAGTGCGGATTTTCCGCTGCCGTGGTGGCAGTGCTCAAGGACGTGGGCGTGCCTTTCGGAACGTTCAACATCCTGTCCGACCCCGACATTCGTGAGGGGCTCAAAGTTCACTCGAACTGGCCCACGTACCCTCAGCTCTACGTCAAGGGTCAGCTCGTCGGCGGGTGCGACATCGTCCGCGAGATGCATGCCAAGGGCGAGTTGGCCCCGCTCCTCCACGCGGCCCAGGGTTAACCCACGTGAGCGGGGCCGGACAGCGGGGCAGGGGGGCACCCCGCCTCGTGAAGAGCAAGCCCAGTCAGGCAGCGCGGCCCTCGAAGGCCGCTCGCTCCGAGCCGGTCCACGAGCCCGACTTCATCCAGGTTCGCGGCGCGCGCGAGCACAATCTGCAGATCGACGAGCTGCGCATCCCCAAGCGGCAGCTCGTCGTGTTTACGGGTGTGTCGGGATCGGGCAAGTCATCGCTGGCCTTCGATACCCTCTACGCCGAGGGGCAGCGTCGCTACGTGGAGTCTCTGTCGTCGTATGCCCGGCAGTTCCTGGGTCAGATGGAGAAGCCGAAGTACGAATCGCTTCGCGGGCTGTCTCCCACCATCGCCATCGAGCAAAAATCGGCTTCGTCGAACCCGCGTTCCACCGTGGGAACCGTGACGGAGATTTACGACTATCTTCGTGTCTTTTACGCGCGGGCGGGCGAGGCGCGATGCCATCTGTGTGGGGGCGCCGTTGCGGCGCGCTCGGCCGCCGAGATCGTGGACGAGCTGCTCGGCTTGGCGGCGGGGACGAAGGCCACGCTCATGGCGCGCAAGGCGGACAACCGCAAGGGCGAGTTTCGCGATGTCTTCGACGACGCGCGCAAGGCAGGGTACGCACGGGTGCGCGTCGATGGCACTTTGCAGCGCCTCGATGAAGTTCGCGGGCTCGAAAAAAACAAAAAACACACGGTGGACATCGTCGTCGATCGCGTCACGATCGAGCCGGCCAGCCGCGCACGGATCACCGACTCGGTGGAGGCGGCTTTGCGTGAGGGGCAGGGCATGCTGGTGGCGGCCGTGGAGGGCGAGCGCACGGACCGGACTTACAGCGAGAGCCGCGGTTGTGGCAGCTGCGGCGCCAGTTTGCCGGAGCTCTCTCCCCAGTCCTTCTCGTTCAACAGCCCACTCGGCATGTGCATCGACTGCAACGGGCTTGGCTCGTCCCTGGAGGTCGATCCGGAGCTGGTCGTGCCAGACCCGTCATTGTCGATCGGCGAGGGCGCCATCGAACCGTGGGGTGAGAAGGCGGGGAACGAGCAGGGGTGGACGTCGAGCATCGCCAAGGCTCTCCACAGGCAGTTCGCCATTCCGCTCGACAAGCCCTGGAAGAATTTGACCGCGCGCCAGCGGGAGATCGTGCTGTTTGGGACGGGAGTGGACCGGCTGGATGTGAAGTGGAAGAGCGCAAACAGCGCGGGGTCGTGGGCCATGAAGTTTCAGGGGGTGGTGAACACGATCAAGCGGCGCATGCAGGAGACTCAGTCGGAAAACATGCGCCAGTGGTACGCGCGCTACTTTCGTGAGACCGCGTGCCGGGCCTGCCACGGCCAGCGGCTCCGGCCGGAGTCACGTGCGGTCGTTTTGGGAGGCAAGCGCATCGTCGAAGTCACGGCGATGACGGTGGCCGAGGCGGCGTCTCACTTCGCCTCGCTCGATCTCTCCGGCGCCAAAGCGCGGATCGCCGAGGAGATCCTCAAGGAGATTCGTAACCGCCTTGGCTTCCTGCTCAACGTGGGCCTCGAGTACCTGACCCTCGATCGCGCGGCCGCCACGCTCTCGGGCGGTGAAGCACAGAGAATCCGGCTCGCGTCCCAGCTGGGCTCGGAGCTGTCGGGCGTCATGTACGTGCTCGACGAGCCCTCGATCGGACTGCACCAGCGAGACAACCGCCGGCTGATTGAAACCTTGCGCCGGCTTCGAGACCTCGGCAACAGCGTCCTGGTGGTCGAGCACGACGAAGAAACGATCGACGCCGCCGATTGGGTCATCGATTTCGGACCGGGCGCAGGGCGCCTGGGTGGGCACGTGGTGGCCGCAGGCACCCCCGCCGAGGTAAGGGCCAACGCGGGCTCGTTGACGGGCCGATACCTGTCGGGGGCAACACGCATCGAGGTCCCCTCCTTGCGGCGCCCGGCGTCCGGGCACCTGCTCGTAAAGGGGGCGCGCGAGAACAACTTGAAGGGCATCGACGTCGAGATTCCCTTGGGTGTGTTCGTGGCCGTTACGGGGGTGTCGGGAGCCGGTAAGTCGAGCCTCATCGACGGCATCTTGCGGCCCGCGCTGCGCCGCAAGCTCATGGGCGCAAGTGATCCCGTAGGCAAGGTCGACGGGCTCGAGGGCGTCGAGCAGCTCGACAAGATCATCGACATCGACCAAAAGCCCATCGGTCGCACCCCGCGGTCGAACCCCGCCACGTACACCAAGGCCTTCGATCTCATTCGCGACATTTTCGCCGAGACAGCCGAGGCGCGGGCTTTTGGCTACAAACCCGGCCGCTTCTCGTTCAACGTCAAGGGAGGACGCTGCGAAGCCTGCGAAGGCGATGGCGTGAGGAAGGTCGAGATGCACTTCCTTCCTGACGTCTACGTGACGTGCGAGGTGTGCCGTGGTCGACGCTACAACGAAGCCACCTTGAGGGTTTTGTGGAAAGGGCTCTCGATCGCCGACGTCCTCGAAACGTCGGTTGCCGATGCGCGCCACCTGTTCGCGCATCACAGGCAGCTGTCCTCCATCCTTGAAACGCTCGACGACGTGGGCCTTGGGTACATCCATCTCGGGCAAGCGGCCACGACCCTTTCCGGCGGCGAAGCCCAGCGCATCAAGCTGGCGCGGGAGCTTGCCAAGCGCGACACGGGAAAGACGCTCTATCTGCTCGATGAACCCACCACCGGCCTGCACTTCGAAGACGTCCGACGCCTTCTCGTGGTTTTGGGTCGGCTGGTCGATGCCGGGAACACGGTGTTGGTCATCGAGCACAACCTCGACGTCATCAAGGCGGCGGATTGGCTGATCGACATCGGCCCCGAGGGCGGCGCGGCAGGAGGGAAGTTGGTGGCCGCTGGCACCCCTGAAGCCGTGGCGCACACCGGGGACTCGTACACCGGGCAGTTCCTCGCGCCACTTCTCCGAACGGTCGTCGCGCCGCCACTGGCCAAGGCTCGCCGCCGCGCCCGCACGCGGGCCGCCGTGTGATGGGTGTAAAGCTTCTTGTCGGAGCCGGACTATAAGCCGGGTTCTGTTCCCGCGTTCGTTGCCTGGCGCGGGAGAAGGTCATTCATCTAGGCCGTCCGTTGCCGGGCGGCTCGAGCGACCAACTGGAGATCTGGAATCGGTGTGGGCCACACCGGCGGGTCACCCCGCGATCCCCGACCGGTCTTGCTCCGGGTGGGGTTTACCGTGCCCCTCTCGTCACCGAGAGGGCGGTGCGCTCTTACCGCACCTTTTCACCCTTACCGGCCGAAGCCGGCGGTTTGTTTTCTGTGGCACTTTCCTTCGAGTCACCCCGACTGGCCGTTAGCCAGCACCCTGGCCCAAGGAGCCCGGACTTTCCTCGAGGGAAACCCTCGCGACCTTCCGTCCGGCTCCGGCAAAAAGCCGAGGCATGATGACAGGCCGTAGAAGATCGTGCCAGGCTGCACCCGGCTTAATCTTCAACGCGCGCCAGAGTCAGGCAGATTCTGCGGGAGAGGCGGCGCCGCTCGACGTTCCTGCACCGCCACCGTTGCCCGACTCGACGCCTTCGTCCTTCAGCAACTCCTCCCAGAAGATGATGCGATGGCAGTAGGGGCAGCTCTCGATGGTGAGACCACGCCTCAGCACGTTGAAGAGCTGAGGAGGAATATTCATGTTGCAAGCCGTGCAGGAGCCCGCGCGCACTGGCGATATGGCAAGGCCTTTTTTGTTCCGGATCACGGCGTAGCGTTTGAGGACATCCGGCCTCAGGTTACGGGCCAACCCCTCACGCTCGCTCGCGAGCCCGGCGAGTTCCGCACGAACGCCCTCGAGCTTCGCCTCGGCTACGGTCCTGTCGGCGTTGACAGCCTCACGAAGCTTTTCCACCTCGCCGGCCCGCTCCGACAGCACGGACTCCTTCGAGTGTATGGCTTCGAGCAGCTTCTTGATTTCGCCTTCCCGGCTCTGGAGCATTTCCCGCGTTTGCTCGATTTCCCGCTGGGCGGCGTTGGCTTCACGGGGGTTCTTTGCCTGCGAGAGCTTTTGTTTTGCGCCGGTGACCTGGGCGCCCTCGAGCTCCGAGAGGCCGCGCTGTTCGGCCAGGTACTTTCGTGTGTCCTCGAGCTGGCTTCGTTCGGAGGCGAGCAGCGCCTCCACACGAGCGAGGTCGTTTTCCGTGGCTTTGATCTTGGCCGGGATGGCCTCGAGCGATTCATTCAGATCTTTGATCTTCGCGTCGTGTTTCTGCAGTGCTTCAAGCCACTTCAACTGATCGCGCAACGGGATTCCTCCGGGTCAGGATACAAAGGGACGAGACGGGAAACGAACGGAAAGGCACCGCGGGTGGGGCTGTGGGCCCACTAGGATTCGAACCTAGGACCAGGCGGTTATGAGCCGCCAGCTCTAACCGCTGAGCTATGGGCCCGGTATTGGTGTTTTCCATTACGTCAAGGGCGGCAATCTACTCCCGGCGCCCATCTCTGTCCAGGTTCACGAGCCCTTGCCGGGTCGCACGGGCGCTCACGACCACCAGTTCGACAGCAACCCGGCCACCAACAGCAGGCCCAAGGCGATACGGTAAACGACGAACGGCAGCACGCTGCGGGTTCTCAGGAAGCGAATCAACCAGGCGATCGCGGCGTAGCCCGAAACGGCGGATACCGCCAGGCCCAAGAGCAGAACCCCGCCGCTGATGTTCTGGGCGCGCAGGACATCGGGCAGCTCGAAGATCCCTGCCGCGGCGATGGCCGGGACCCCCAACAAAAAGGAGTATCGCGCCGCGGCCTCTCGGCGCAGCCCGAGGGCCATGGCCGCCATCAACGTGATGCCCGAGCGAGAGACCCCCGGAACGAGGGCCAGCGTTTGCGCCAAGCCCACCAGCAGCGCGTCCCGCATGCCCGCGGTGGCGATGTCTCGCTCTGGCGTCACGCGCTTTTCCACGAACGCCATGAGCAAGGCGACGATGACCAGCGTGGCCGAGATGACCCACAAGGAACGCAGCGGGCCTTCGATGGCATCCTTGAACAGCAGGCCCGCTACCCCCACGGGGAGGGTCCCCACGACGAGTTCGAGCAGGCGGCGCCCGTCTGGGTCTTGCAGGGGGCGGGGCCGAGTCCACGCGCGGAGCATGCGGAGCAGGTCGGGCAGGAAGTACCCCACCACCGCCGCGAGCGTGCCCAACTGAAGGACGGCGGTAAAGGCCGCCCCGGCATCAGGCCAGCCGAGCACGGCGGGCACGATACGAAGGTGCGCCGTGGACGAAATCGGCAGGAATTCAGTGAGGCCTTGCACCAGGCCGAGCAGCACGGCTTCGAGCGGAGTCACGAGCGGCTTTATAGCTTCGTCACCACCTCTCCCGAAAGGACCGCGTGGCGCTTTCCTGATTCGTCCTCGATCAAGAGGGCGCCTGTGGCATCGACATCGACGGCGTTACCGAAAAGGTACGCCCCGCCCCGTTCGACCCGGCAGGGTTGCCCGAGCCACGCGAAGGACCGGAAGGCCGCGATCGCCATGGGTGGCCCCTCGCGCGTGAAGGTCTCGTAGGCGGTCTCGAAGCGATTGAGGAAAGCTGCGAGCAGCTCGAGGCGGGTAGGGGCAGCGTCGCCCGCGATCTGTGCCACCGACGTCGCTATGTCCGCGAGCTCTACCGGGAAGGTGCGCAGGCCCACGTTGACGCCCACGCCGATCACCAGGTGCCGAATGCGGTTCTCGAACGTCGCCATCTCGGTGAGGATCCCGGCCGCCTTCTTGAAGCCAGACGGGGTGGGCAACACCAAATCGTTTGGCCACTTGAGGCGACAGCCCACGCCGAAGTCCCCTAAGCTCTCAGCCAGCACGGCCCCCGAGAGCAACGTCAGGGGCGGTAAAGAGGAAGGTGGCAGCGTGGGACGCAAGAGCAGGGAAAAGTAAAGGTTCGTTCCCGCCGGTGAATGCCACACGCGGCCCAGGCGGCCGCGCCCGCTGCTCTGGGCGTCCGCGGTGACGAGCGAACCCTCGGGGGCGCCTTCGTCGGAGGCACGCGCGAGTTCGTCATTCGTCGATCCGCAGAGCTCGAAATGGCGGTGCGTCCGACCGATCCACGCCGTCGTGAGCCGCTGGGGCAGCTCGAGTTCCCAGTTCATCTCGTCGTCACGAAGGTAAAAAGTCGAGCGCGATGTCCACCGCGCGTGCCGCATGGGTGAGGGCGCCCACGGAGACGAGATCCACGCCCGTCTCCGCGAAGCTGCGAACCGTCGCAAGCGTGACCCCGCCCGAGACCTCGAGGAGGGGCACACTGCGGCCGCGGGCGTTGCGGCGCTCGACGGCTACGAGGATGTCGGTCCGCGTGAAGTTGTCGAGCAGGACGATATCGGCCTCGGCCTCGAGCGCCTCGTCGAATTGAGCCAGGGTGTCGACCTCGACCTCGATTTTCAATCCGTGCGGTGCCTGTTTCCGGGCGGCGTGCACCGCGGCCGCGACGGACCCCACGGCGGCCACGTGGTTGTCTTTGATGAGAACACCCGAACCGAGGTCGAAGCGGTGGTTGCGACCGCCTGCCACGCGAACGGCATATTTTTCGAGGGCGCGGTACCCCGGCGTGGTCTTTCGGGTGTCGGTGACCTGCGCGCGGGTTCCCTCGACGGCCGCCACGAAGCGCGCGGTTTGTGTGGCCACCCCACAAAGACGCTGAAGGAAGTTGAGGGCCGTGCGCTCCGCCGCCAGCACGCCGCGGGCGGTCCCTTCGACCGAAGCCAGAACGGTCCCCGCTTCGGCTCGGTCGCCCTCAGCCACGAGCCCGCAGAAGCGCACCTGGGGCTCCACCCGCTCGAACACCAGGGCCGCCAAAGGCAGGGCGGCCACCACGAGCGGCTCCCGAGCCACCAGCTGGGCTCGTGCCCCGATCTCGGCGGGAACGCTGACGACGGAGGTTACGTCTCCGCGTCCGAGGTCCTCCTCGAGCGCCAAGTCGATCAATCCACGGGTATGTGGCGAATTCCAGGGCAACACGAGGCGTAAGCTATTCGGTTGCGCCTCGAATCTCAATCTCGGTCGCCCTGGCCCGGCGACGGCCGCCTTAAAGCCAGCTTTCGATCGGCCAGCCTCGCAACCGGGCTGCCCGTCGAAGCCGAGGGTCGGGGTTCACCACGATTCGATTTTTGACACGCTCGAGCATGGGCAGGTCTGTGTACGAATCCGTATAGAACCAGCTCTCCTCGAGATTCAGCGCGAACCGAGAGCCAAGGCTCTCGGCCCAGTGAATCTTTCCTGCACCGTAGCAGGCGGGACCCAGCAGCCGGCCCGTGAAGAGGCCCTTTTCGACCTCCAGTTCTGTGGCGCCCACAGCGTCCATGCCGAGCGACCTTGCCACGGGCTTGACCACGTAGGCCGGAGACGTCGACAAGATGGCCAGGAAGCGCCCCCCCGCGCGGTGATCCTCGACGCGGCGAAGGCCCTCGGGGAGGAGCCTTGGCAACACCGTGTCCTCCACCCACCGCTGGCACATCTCGGCGAACTCGTCCTCGCGTTGACCGCGCAGCATCGTCACGACCCGGCCTGCGACGGCAGGGAGGTCCAGCAGCGCGAAATGGTACCGCGCCATCCAGGTGAGCGCCTGGAGCGCCCGGGCCAGGGAAAGCTCTCCGCGCCGACGCATGTGACCGACGAAGAGCCGCCCGGTGTTCACCGGGACCAGCGTGCGGTCGAGATCGAAAAAAGCGACGGGGCGCAAAGTCATACCTCGGTGGGGGCTCGGCCACGCCCCGGAGCCGTGCAGAAAGGACGGCCGGGAGGAGTGTACGAGGTGCGCGGTCAGAGACCTAGCTGTTCCTAGAATTTAGGATGGTTTTCGGGCGTTCAGGTTTCAGTCTTGAGCGTGCAGCGTGACATCTCGCCACCCGATCCGTGGCGTATGTCACGACCCTGAAACGCCTTGGCCTCGGCCCAGCGAAACACATGTCGGTTTGACTTCGCCCCAGGCCCGCGGTAAAGAGCGCGCCAGTCATCATGCGGCTCACCGGGGGCCTTGACCGAGGGCGAAAGCTCAAGGCTCCACGCGGTCTAAAAACTCGACCCACAGCGTCCAAGGTACGCGAGGCGGTGTTCAACATCCTCGGGCCGCCGCCAAATGGCGACGTCCTGGATTTGTTCGCCGGAACGGGTTCCCTGGGCATCGAGGCACTCTCCCGGGGCGCGGCCTCGGCCGTGTTCGTCGAGCGTGACAGCCGGGCGCTTGCGGCGCTGCGGAAGAACTTGGCCGAGCTCGGCCTTCAGCAGCGCGCCGCCGTCGTGGGACGGGACGTGCTTCAGGCGCTCGCCAGCCTGGCCAGCGAGGGCCGCCGCTTCGCTTGGGTGTTCGTCGATCCTCCTTACGCCGCAGGCGAGGTCGAGCACGTGCTGCGCGCTCTCGGCTGCCACGGCCTGGCGGCCGGGGGTGTGGTCATCGTCGAGCACGACAAGCGCAGCGTGCCGCCGGACGAGAGCGGGGGCTTGATCCTGACCGACCGGCGTTACTACGGTGACACCGGACTTTCCTTTTACCGATGCCAGCAAGGGCTTGCCGCGTGAGCGCCGCACCCATGGTGGGCATCTACCCGGGCACGTTCGACCCCATCACGAACGGGCACGTGGACATCCTCAAGCGGGCCGTACGGCTATGCGACAAGGTGATCGTGGCCGTGGCACACAACGTGCGCAAAGCGCCGCTTTTCTCGGTGGAGGAGCGCGTCGAGATGGTTCGCGCGGCTGTGGGTGACCTCCCGAACCTCGAGGTAGACGCGTTTTCTGGTCTTCTCGTTGATTACGCACGCCAGCGCGGCGCCCGCGCCATCGTGCGCGGCCTGAGAGCCATCGCCGATTTCGAGTACGAGTTCCAGTTCGCGCACATGAACCGGCACCTCGCGCCCGACGTCGAGACCATTTTTTTGATGACCAGCGAGGAGAGCTTTTATGTTTCTTCGTCTCTGGTAAAAGAGGTGGCCAGCATGGGCGGCGACATCAACCGCATAGCGCCGCCTGCCGTCGTGCGGGCCCTGCACGAGAAACTCAACCGTCGCTGAACGAAAACCCCTGGCCACGTGGATCGACACTCATGAAACTCTCGAAGCGTCTGGACGTCATTGAACCCTCGATGACCCTCAAGGTCACCCAACGGGCAGCTGAGCTCAAAGCTCAGGGCGTGGACGTGATCAGCTTCGGAGCCGGTGAGCCCGACTTCGATACGCCCGCGCACATCAAGGAAGCCGCGAAGAAGGCCCTTGATGCGGGCGCGACCAAGTACACCGCGGTGGCCGGCACGCCCGAGCTCCGCAAGGCCGTCGCAGCCTGGTTCTCGAAGGACCACGGTCTCGATGTGTCTCCGTCCGAAGTGATGGTCTCGGCGGGTGCCAAGCAAGTGATCTACAACGCGTTCCAGGCCGTGCTGAGCGAGGGTGACGAGGTCATCCTGCCGGCGCCCTATTGGGTGAGCTACTCTGAGATCGCGAAGCTCGCGGGGGCAGTCCCCGTTCCCGTCGTGTCCACCGCGGCCGACAATTTCGTGGTCCGTCCCGAGGCCATCGCGAAGGCCATCACACCCAGGACCAAGCTCATTCTGGTCGTGTCACCCAGCAACCCCACGGGCGCCGTCTACGACGAGCCTACCTTGCGGGGCATCGCCGACCTCGTGGTCAAGCATGACCTGTGGATGCTGACAGACGACATCTACCGCTACCTTTGCTACGGAAACGCGAAGTTCGTTCAACCGGCCACCTTTGGCCCCGAGGTGCGCAAGCGCACCATCATCGCCGATGGGGTGTCGAAGGCGTACGCGATGACGGGCTGGCGCATCGGGTTCGCTTGCGCCCCCAAGGAGGTGATCGAGGCCATGGGCACGCTCCAGGGGCAGTCCACCACGAACGCCGCAGCCGTCAGCCAGGCGGCTGCCTTGGCGGCGATCAGCGGTCCTCAAGACGAAGTCGAGCGGATGCGCCTCGAGTTCGACAAGCGCCGCCAGTTCATGGTGAAGGGACTCAACGCGATCCCGGGCGTCTCCTGTGTCGAGCCGATGGGTGCTTTTTACGCATTTCCCGACGTTTCGGCCTACAACGGCAAGACCACGCCAGGTGGCAAGTTGATCAAGGACGATCTCGATCTGTGCGAGTACCTGATCAGCGAGGGGCGGGTCGCTCTGGTGCCAGGAAGTGCCTTCTACGCCCCGGGCTTCGTGCGCCTTTCCTACGCAACGTCTCAGGCAAACATCGAAAAGGGCCTCGGGCGCATCGCCGAGGCGCTCGCCCAGCTCAAGTGAGCGAGGCCCTGCGGGCCTGGTGAGCCCCTGCACCTCGTCTCCTTGGACCGGACATCCTGAAACGCCCGCCTGCCGCCAAGGCGCTGCGTGCCGGCGTTTTCGGGAGGCCCCTATCATACGGTGTGGGGCGTAAGCCGTTTACGGCGCAGCTTCTCGACCAGGGTCGTGCGGTTGAGCCCCAGGAGCTCTGCGGCCTTGTTCTTGTTTCCCCCCGTGCGTTCGAGTGCCTCGGCGATCATGCGTTCTTCCACGGCCTCGAGGATGGTCTTGAGGTCGGTGGCTCCTGCTTCTTCGGGAAGCGAGGGGATCACGCCGCTGCTCTGGCTGCTCTGGGCAGGCGCGGCGCTCGTCTGAAGCAGCCGGATGTTCGACGGCAGATCCGAGACGCCGATACGGCCGCTGCCCTTCATGATGACGAGGCGCTCGATGAGGTTCTCGAGCTCACGAATGTTCCCTGGCCAGCTGTGTCGCTTCAGCAGATCCAGCGCGGGCGGCTCGAGTCCCAGGATGGCCCGCCGGTGATGTTGGTTGGCGCGTTTCATGAAGTGCTCGACCAGAAGCGGGATATCGGCCGGGCGGGATCGCAGGGGCGGCATCTCGATCGGAATCACGTTCAGGCGCCAGTAGAGATCAGAGCGGAACCGGCCCGCTTCGGCCTCGGCGGCCAGGTCACGGTTCGTCGCTGCAATCACGCGCACGTCAATCTGCACCGGGGCTTCTTGTCCGACCGGGTAAAGTTCGCCTTCCTGAATGACGCGCAGGAGCTTGGCTTGCACGCCCATCTCCATCTCGCCAACTTCGTCGAGGAAGATCGTGCCTCCGTCTGCTTGGCCGAATCGCCCCGTGCGGGCGTTGTTGGCGCCCGTGAAGGCACCTTTGGTGTGCCCGAAAAGCTCCGACTCGACCAAGGTCTCGGGGATCGCTGCACAGTTGACCGCCACGAAAGGCGTCTTCGCGCGGGGCGAACCCGCCACGATGGAGCGGGCCACGAGCTCTTTGCCGGTGCCCGACTCACCGGTGATGAGTACGGTACACGAGGTGTCCGCGACTTGCGCGATCATCGCGAGCACAGGCATGATCGCAGGGTCTTCCCCGAGAAGCCACGGCGCGAAGCGATCCCTCCAAGCTGAGGGATCGAGGATCGGGGGCGGCGTTTTCTCCGAGAACCCGAGGACGTGATCCAAGACCTCCTCGAGTGCCGGAAACTCGAAGGGCTTGATCAGGAAGTCTCGGGCTCCGGCCCGCATGGCCCGCACGGCATCGGGGATCTCCGCGCTTCCGCTCATGACGATGACGGGGGTGCTTGGGCTGTGGCGCCGGGCGGCTTCCAGGATCTCGAAGCCGTTCACCTCCGGCATGCGAAGGTCGGTCACGATCACGTCGAAGGTTCCGTTCGCGACGTGACCCAGGCCCTGCGGGCCGTCCGCTGTCACCACGTCGAAGGAAAGGGTGCGCAGCAGCCTGGCCAGGCCTCGGCAAAGCGAGTCTTCGTCGTCGCAGAGTAGTAGCTTTCTCACCAGAGCTCCAGGGGAAGTAAGGGCAGGGGACCGGAGGCGAGGCGTAGTCAGACAGGGGCGAAACGGGGGCGAACTAGGTGGTTCGATCACCCCCGCCCACGAAGGCGCAGATGTAAGTTAAGTGGCTGTAATCTTGACTGAAAGAGCATAGGCCGCGCCACGCCATTATGGCACGGGTTCAATTTTTGGGTCAAGCCGATGTGTAAGGCGGCCGATAGTTGACGGTTTATTCCCGCGCCCAGGGAGCGGTGCTTCTCAACACGAGCGCGGGTGCTTTCGGGGTGCGCGCCAACGCAATTCACTTGGCTCCCGACGCCCCGGAATACGACCCGCTCGGACGCGTTGGCGCCGCATGCGGTGGCTTTGTCTCTCGATCCCGCTCACATCTGGAAAAGCGGCATTTTTCCCTCACGCACCCACTTTGGTGCATACACTTCGCCCGTGACCGACCCGGCGAAATCATTGTTGCTCCGTTTCGAGCGCGCACTGCACGAGCTCGACGCCTCCGTGGATCTGCAGCCTGCTTCGGCGCAGGCCGATGTCGCAGGCCGGCTCTCCGCCCGGCTCGGGCGGCCCGTCCCTCAGGGCGTTGCGGCCTTCTTTGGTGCCTACGACGGCGGCACCATTTCTCGGAAAACGGGCGAGCAGGGTCAGGCCGAACTTCTGGTCAGGTTCATCACCTTCGACGAGGCGGTTTCGCTCTGCGAGCAGGGCGGTGCGTCTCTCAAGGGGCTGTGGCCGGTACTCCAGCGCGGGGGGCAGATCGTGGCGCTCGACGCTGAAGCGCCCACGACCGAAGAGGCGGAGTGGCCGGTCGTGCAGGTAGCTGACCGGAGCGTGGACCGGCTCGGCTCGTCGCTGCTCCGCTTTTTGCTGGTGCTGATGGCGGAAGCCGCCTACGAGCTCCGCATGCCCGACGAGCGCCCGGAACCGGAGGGGCAGCAGGATACCGAGTTGCGACTCCGCCGGCTGGAGCTGGCGCGTGAGCGCTGCGACCTGGACCCTCAGCTCTCCGACCACTGGGTGGACTTCGCCGACTTGCTGGAAGAAGCGGGCGATAAACGAGGGGCACAGCAGGCACTCGAACGGGGCCTGGCCGCAGCGCATCCTCCGGGCCCGGCGTTGCTGACCGGCCTCGGCTTTCGTGCTTTGTTGGCAGGCGACCTGGAGGCGGCCCGCAACGCGCTAGAAGACGCCGTGTCTCTCGAGGCCATGACCGCCAGGGATGACGATGCCCGTCTCGACGCGGCGGCGATGCTTCTGCTCGTCGCCAAGGAGAGCGGCGACTCGCAACTGGGTAAACGGGCGCGGTCGACGCTGAAGAACGCCATGGCCGCCACGGGGGCCTACTGGCGGGCCGAGGCCGTGCGCGCCCTGGCGGTGGGGGACGGGACGAGGGCCGACCTTGCTCTTCGCCTGGTGGACCTCCTCATCCCCGAGGATACCGACGCTGCGGTCCTCGCCGGCGCGAGCCCGGCCGTTCGCGCCTCCGTGGCGGCCATCGTACGGGCCCGGACGGCGCTCGACGACGGTGACTTCGACGCCGCCGCCCGAGCGGCCCGCGAGGCCATCGGGGCCTGCGGGAGTTTGGCCATCGCGCACGCGTTGCTGGCAGAGGCGCTCAATGCGCTTCGCAGCAAGCAGGCCGTAGACTACGCCCGCCGCGCCATCGAGCTGAACCCCGCTCTCGTCGATGGCTGGCGCGAATTGGGTGATGCCCACATCGAGGGCCGCAACATGGCTTCCGCCATCGAGGCGTTCGATGAAGGCATAAAGCGAGACCCGGCTTACGGTCTATTGCATGCAAAAAAAGCTCAGGCGCTGCTCGAGCAGGGCCGGCGTATCGAGGCGCTCGAAGCGATAGGCAACGCTAGCGAACTTGGGGGGGATGCGTTCTTTCTGGCTGCGGTGCGGGGTGACATCCTGTCCGCGATGGAACGGCACAAGGAGGCGGCGGAAAGCTACGATCAGGCGCTCATCTACGAGCCCGAAGATCACTGGACGCTGCACCAGGGCGCGCTGGAACACGCTCAAGCGGAAAACCTCGAAAGGGCTGCGGAGCTCTTCGAGTTGGCGCTGCGCCACGACCACGACGGTTGCCATCAGACGCTCATCGACTATGCGCAGCTCATGCGGCAGGCGGGGCGGATCGGGGACGCGGTTCGCTTGTACCGACGTGCCGTGGCCGCGGCGCCCTACGAACAACAATGGCGTACTTGGCTCAAAGAGGCAGAGGCCGAACTCAAGGCAGCGCCGAACTGACCTTCGTTCGTATTTGAAGACGGGGCGTTACCCACAGGACGTCACCCGGCGGCACGAAGTGGGCGTATGAATTGGCCTATGATCGGAGTGGGCGCTACCCTTTGTTTATGAGCGGTCAGTCGTTGCCGATGGCGCCGATGGCTTTGGCCGCCCCGACAGGGACAGGGCAAAAGCCTGCCGCGGGCCCCGAGGCCGTCCAACACCGCGAGCTCCTCGACGGGGAGTTCTGGAGGCGCATCCCTGCCTACGCGGATGTGGGGCGGCAGGAGTTTTACGACCACCAGTGGCAGGCCAAGCACAGCATCACCAGCGTGGGAAAGTTGCTGTCCGCGGTGCAGGCGTTGGTTCCCCCTGCCTTCATTGCGGATGCGGAGGAGGGGTTCCGGCGTGCGCCGATGTCGGTGCGTGTGTCACCTTACCTCCTCTCTCTCATCGACTGGAGTGACCCCGTCGCCGACCCTCTTCGCACTCAATTCATTCCTCTGGCCAGTAGCCGTCTTCCCGACCATCCCAAGGTGGACCTTGACAGCCTTCACGAGCGGAAAGACGCGCCTGTCCTCGGGCTGACCCATCGCTATCCCGACAGAGCCCTTTTCCTGCCCCTCGACATGTGCCCCGTTTACTGTCGTTTCTGCACCCGCAGCTACGCCGTGGGGCGCGACACCGAGGAGGTCACCAAGTTCCAGCTGAGGGCCAACCCGGAGCGATGGGGCCAGGCTTTCGCCTACATCGCCTCCCGCCCCGAGGTGGAGGACGTGGTGATTTCGGGAGGCGATTCCTATCAGCTGCGGCCCGACCAGCTCGAGCACATCGGAAACAGCCTCCTGGCCATCCCCCACGTGCGGCGGATGCGCTTTGCCACGAAGGGGCCTGCCGTCATGCCCCAGAAGATCCTGACGGACGAGGACTGGACGGATGCGCTGACACGGGTGGTCGAACGCGGCCGCCGGCAGCACAAAGACGTGGTGCTGCACACGCACTTCAACCACCCGAACGAGATCACGGAGCTCACGCGCGCCGCGATGAACCGGCTCTTCGAGCGGGGGATCTACGTGCGCAACCAGACGGTCCTTCAGCGGCGGGTCAACGACACTCCGCAGATCATGACCCTGCTCGTGAAGCGGCTGTCTTACGTCAACGTTCACCCCTATTACGCGTATCAACACGACATGGTGAGAGGCGTGGAGGACCTGCGGACCCCGCTTTGGGTGACGCTGGACCTCGAAAAGCGGGTGCGCGGAGCGACCACGGGCTTCAATACCCCAATTTTCGTCGTGGACGCGCCGGGCGGTGGCGGCAAGCGCGACGCCCATTCGTTCGAGCATTACGACAGGACCACGGGGATCTCGGTGTTCACGAGTCCCGCCGTGAAGCCCGACGAGACGTTCTACTACTTCGACCCGCTCGACACCTTGCCCGAGGAGGGGCAACGGCGTTGGGCCGATCCTTTGCAGCACCAGGCGATGATCGAAGAAGCCGCGGCGGCGGCGTCTCGGTAGCGGAGGTTTGGCGCCACCAGGTGCTAATGTTGTCCGATGTCCGGAGGATGTACGAACTGCGGCCGCAAGGGGGGCTGCGACTCGCGAAAGCACGAGATGATGGCGGAGGTGCAGAAGGCCCTCCAGCAGCTTTATCCCACGGGACGCTGGGACCAGCGTGACCACGGTGCCGGGCCCTTGGCGGGTGGGGGGCCTGCGGCGCAGTTTGGACCTGCCCTGGCCGAGGCACTGTCTCAGCGGCTCAAGGCGTTCGCCTTGTTCTGCCCCGGAGAGCCCGAGGACTTCAGCGACTACGTTTACGTTTTATGCCTGGGGCGGAAGCCCTGTCTCCTCGAGGCCCGCGAGGGTCTGACCTCGGCCGAGAGCGTGATTGGTGAAAACGTGGGCGCGCGCGTGCAGGAGCTCTACCTCCGGGTGTCGCTGTCGACCCTGGCGCCCTTCGCAGCCGTGCAGGAGCTGCGCATGGAATTGGTCGCGCCCCGGCCGGGCGAACGCGACTGGCTGCTGCAGCAGCAGTCGCGGGCGGGCGTATTCGACCCTGTGTTGCTGCCTCGCTATCAGAAGCTCGTGGCGGTGCTTACCGAACACGGCGTACGAAACGTGGATTTCGGCGAGATCGACGAGGCTCCCGAAGGCTTCGACGGAGACGCCCATTTCGAGCGCTTCGGGGTGCCCGCCACCACGGCCAACTACCTTTTCTTCGCAGGTCCGACGGAAGGGCTCGGCGCCGAGGTCATTCACGCGACCGATGTCTCTCTCGTCCGACACCTACCCGAAACCTAAATCGAGAGGCGCGGCCAGGCTGGGAGGATTTGTGAGATGCGCTATAGACGTTCCTTGGCGATTGGATATCCTCGGTTAGCCCGAAGATTGCTTTGATTTTGGAGGAATGCGCGTGTCTCAAAAAGCCCAGTTGGTCCTTGATGGCAAGACGGTTGACCTGCCTGTCGTGGTGGGAAGCGAGCAAGAGCACGGCCTCGACATCCGGAAACTGCGGGCCGAAACGGGCTTCATCACGCTGGACCCGGGGTTCGTCAACACGGGCTCCACGACGAGCGCCATCACCTACATCGACGGTGACACAGGGATCTTGCGCTACCGGGGCATTCCGCTTGAAGAGCTGGCGGCAAAGAGCACCTTCGTCGAGGTCTCTTACCTGCTGATCTACGGGAAGCTTCCTACAAAGACCGAACTCGAGAACTTTCGCGCGCTCATCAAGCGGCACTCGATGCTTCACGAAGACATGAAGCACTTCTTCGACGGCTATCCCTCGACGGCGCATCCGATGGCGATTCTGTCTGCCATGGTGTGCTCCCTGTCGGCGTACTACCCCGACTCCCAGGACGTCCAAAATCAGGACGCCAACGACATCCACATCGCCCGCTTGCTCTCGAAGGTGCGCACCATCGTCGCATACTCGTACAAGAAGTCGATCGGGCAGCCGTTCATGCACCCGAAGACCTCTCACAGCTACGTGGCGAACTTCCTGCAAATGATGTTCGCGGTTCCCACGGAGCCCTACGAAGTGGACGAGGAGGTCGTGCGCATGCTGGACGTGCTTCTGATGCTCCACGCCGACCACGAGCAGAACTGCAGCACCTCCACCGTGCGGATGGTAGGCAGCTCTCACGCCTCCGTCTACGCCGCCATCTCTGCCGGCATCTGTGCGTTGTGGGGGCCGCTTCACGGCGGCGCCAACCAGGAGGTGCTCGAAATGCTCGAGGCCATCGAGAAGGACGGGGGAGACCACAAAAAGTTCATCGAGCTGGCGAAGAACAAAGACTCCGGCTTCCGCCTCATGGGCTTTGGCCACCGCGTGTACAAAAACTACGACCCGCGGGCCCGCATCATTCGTGAACAGGCCGAGAAGGTCTTGGCGCGCCTCGGAAAGAGCGATCCCCTGCTCGACATTGCCCGGCGTCTGGAAGAGGACACCCTCAAGGACTCCTATTTCGTGGACCGCAAGCTGTTCCCGAACGTGGACTTTTACAGCGGCATCATCTACCGCGCCCTCGGCATTCCCACGAACATGTTCACGGTCATGTTCGCTCTGGGGCGCATGCCGGGCTGGTTGGCGCACTGGCGCGAGATGCTGGCGGATCCGCAGACCCGCATTGGACGCCCACGTCAGATCTACACGGGCAACACGCTCACCCACTACGTGCCCGTGGAACAGCGATCCTGAGGGGCCTCGAAGCGACGCGCACGTGGTCTGAGCACCATGGCGCGTCGCGCGTTTTGGGGCGACTCACCTGGCGGGGGGGGCCGAGGGCGGGATACGATCACAGCATGGAGCCGCTTCGGTGGATGCTGCGACCCGCCGGCGGGGGAATCTATACGGTCTCCACGGGGCGGGCACGGCAAGCCGAGTTGCAGCAAAGGCTCTACGGTGTCGCAACGCCCGGAGAGGTCGAAGCGGCCTGGATAAATGATCTGTCGACCTTGTCGAGCGCGCGCGGCGCGGTGCTTGGGATCCCGTCTGACGTGGGGGCGGGGTTAGTCAGGGGCGCCGCCTATGGTCCCGAAGAGCTCCGCCGCGCCTGGCTCGCCCTGGACGCCCGGGGTCCTCGAGGCGTTCCTGGACTCCGGGACGTGGGCGACGTGCGGGTCGTGCCGCAACTGCTCCACGATGAGATGCTCGCGCCGGTTCAGGTTCAGGCCACGAGACACGCCCTTTACCCACGGGACGAGGTGCCAGCCGCTACGGCAAGCCAGCTGCCCGTGTCGCCCCTTTCGATCGCCGAGCGGGTCATCGACGAGCTTCTGACGTGCAACCCACGCCTCAAGTTGCTGGTGCTGGGCGGGGACCACTCCGTAGCATGGCCGGTGGTGGCGGCCCTGAGCCGACACGTGAAGGAGCCCTGGGGGATCGTGCACTTCGACGCCCATACCGATCTTCTCCCCTCCAGGCTGGGCATCCGGCATTGCTTCGCCACCTGGGCATTCCACGCCCTGGCGCTGCTGGGTGATCCGGCCCGCATGCTCCAGATCGGCATCAGGGCATCCGGGCGCGAGCGGGGGCATTGGGAGTCGCAGCTGGGTGTTCGGCAGCTTTGGGCCGAGGAGGTGAGGGCGCGCCCGATTCCGGACACGGTTTCGCAGGTGGTCGACCACCTCGCGCGGACGGGCATAGAGAAGGTTTACATTTCGAACGACATCGACGGGACCGATGCCCTGGTGGCCCCGGCCACGGGAACCCCAGAGCCGGCGGGGCTCGCGCCCGAGTTGGTCGAGGCCGTCATCGCCGCGATCGGGGCCCGATTCGACATCCTGGGCGCGGATCTGGTGGAGGTGGCTCCGCCGGTGGGGGACCCCGACGGTGCAGCGCGCACCTGCGCGCTTGGCGCGCGATACCTGGTGGCGTCCGCCGCCGCAATGCTGTAGAGACCGGCGAATGATCCACGACGAAGCTTCCGACGGAACGGGTGGGCCCATGGATGAGCGCTTGGGGCAGGCTTGGGCTCTGCTCGAGGCCGGCGACGCCGAGGGCGCGCGTGCGCTGGTGAAGACCTTCGTCGCCGAGGAGGGCAGCGAGGCTGACGTGCTCCTCCTTCTGGCCGCCTGTGCGCGCGAGGAGGGCAACGACGATGAGGCGCTCGAGGTGCTGGGGCGGGCCTCCGCTCGGGATCCCGAGTGGGCCACCCCGCATCTTTGGATGGCCGAGCTGCTCTTGTTGCAAGGCCGCGGCGTCGAAGCCCTCAAGCACGCCCGCAAAGCCGTTGACCTCGCTGAGGATGAAGACGAGTTTCTTTCGGCCGTCGTGTTCCGCGCGAGCCTCGAATTGGAAAGCGACAATCCGGCTGCAGCGAAGGCGGCTCTGGACGAACTGCCGCCGCCCGAGGTGTTGGCCGGAACGCCCGAGGTTGCCATCGATGCAGCCGAACTCCACCTGTCTTTGGGTCAACCGGCGCGTGCGCGGGCCCTCGTGCAGTCTCTCATCGATGCCAACGAGGACGAAGAGACCTTGGCCGATGCGTGGCATACCATGGGGCTCGTGGAAGAGGCCAGCGGAGACGAGACGGCCAAGCGCCGCGCTTGGGTGCGGACCCACGAGCTGGACGAGCGCTTGTCAGCGGAGAACGAGACGTTCGCCGCCGACGCCGAGGAGGTCCAGGCCATCGCGGCGAGTGCATTCGAAGAGCTGCCTGCGAAGGCTCGCAAGCTTCTGCAGAATGTTCCCATTCTGATCGACGACCGACCCGGCCGAGACGAAGTGGCCGAGGGACTCGATCCGCGTCTTCTGGGGTTGTTTCGGGGCTTGCCCATGCCCGAGGAAGAGACGATGGGCCCTGGGCCCGGGCTGAGGCAGATTGTGCTGTACCGACACAACCTGCAAAGAGTGGCGCCTGACGACATGTCGCTCGCCGAAGAAATTCGGGTGACGCTTCTTCACGAGACGGGTCACTTCTTCGGCCTCGACGAGGACGAGCTCGAAGCCCTCGGCCTCGACTAACAGTGCAGTAAAGAAAAGCCCCCGCGGGTAATTTCCCTGCGGGGGCCCTCGCGACCTCCTCGAAGCCCGAGAAGGCTAGAGCGCGAAGAGGTCGGGCCGGGCGGCGGCCTTGTCGACGGCCTCCACCAGTTCTTTCTGCACCTGCTCCAGGCGCTTGATCGTGCGTTGAATCGCCAGGTAACGCAGCTTGTACGCCTCCATCCGCACCTGCTCGGGTGAGCCCGACATTGCGGCATCGAAGAGGGGCGTTGGTTTGATGGGGACCACCGTGTTGCCCTCGGGCGTGGGGGCGATCTTGCGAGTTGTCCAGCTGGCCCCGGTGGAGGCGCGAATTTGGAAGGCCTCGATGTCCTTGCCCGGACAGTCGGAACCGCCATCTTTGCACACGGGAGAGCCCACCTCCACGAGGTTGGCGATCGCAAGCACACCTGCCCGGTCGAACACCACGCCGTAGTTGGCAGAACCACCTTCAGCGGCCTTTTCGGCGGCTTTTTTCTCGAAGGCCTCAAGCGACTCCTTGTCGGCCTGTGTGCGGCGTACGTGCTCGTCGACCTCACCGTAGAGGGCAATGGTGTCGTAGTAGTACGACATCAGGTTGTCGACCACGAGGTCAGGAAGGCGGTAGTAGTCCACCTTGAAGATACGGGTGGTGCTGGGTTTGTTCTTGAGGTCGAGCTTGGACAGATCTTCCACCACCTTGGGGTCGTAGCCAAGAGGGTCGTTCTTGAGGCGCTGCTGGCTCAACGCGACGGCGTCGCGGATGGCGGTGACGTTCTTCTGGATGCCGTCCAGCTCGACTTTCACGACCTTCGCCGCCTGGTTGGCGTTGTTGTACGCCCGGCGCGCCACGGAAGCGGCACCAAGCCCGTACCCCGCGGCCACACCCACGGTCACGAGCACCAGGGCAATGATGATACCGGTGCGCCCTCCGCGCTCTCGCACGTTCTCGACCGGCACGCCGTCGTCGACGGGCCGTAGGTCGAAGAGCTGCGGTTGGCCCGGCGCAGGACGGAACGAAGCATAGGGGTCGGGCGGCATCGCCTGCGGAGCCATCGCAGCCCCGGGCGCGACGGGAACCCCACTGGGTGAGCCGCGAAGCCCCCCGTTGCCCGGCGAGCTTGGGGCCGGAGCGCGCACCTGAGGCTGACCGAGAGCCTGGGGCATTTGTGCCGCCACGGGCGCCGGGAGGGGCTGCTGGAGGCTCGGAGCACCCGCAGCGCCAGGCGCGCCCCCCGCCGATGCCCGCCGGTGCGGCTCCCGGCTTGAGCAGGCCAAGTCGCGCTTTCAGATCGGCAATCTCTCTTGCCGGTTTCTTCGGCTGGTCCAACAGACGTCCTCCCGAAATGATTGAGTCGAGGGCGCGAACGAAGCGGCCCGTGCTGACACTGAAGCAGCGAATATCATCGCGGGGGCGGCAGCAGTGTCAAGGGAATAACTTCCCCGGACATAACGCGAAGTTGTGCACCGGGCGATCAGCAAACGAGGGAAGGCCCGCGGTCTCACACCGCCTTCTGTGCTCAATTGCTGGCGAGAAAGCTGGCGAGCCGTTCCTGCGACGAAGACGGGACGTGGGTGAAGCGAACGGCTACCTCGCCCTCGCCTTCTCGGATGACCTCTCCCGAAGCCGTAAGGACGTCCTCGCTCCCCGGCAGTTGGAACTGGAGGCCGATGTACTGTGTGTCGATGTGAGGACCAAGGAGGGTCTGGAGGCGCATGCCCGTCATGCTCACATCGCGGGCGACGCACAAGTAAGGGTGTCCTCCCAGAAAGCGGTTCATGAAAAGGTCCACGGGGGCGCGGGTGTCCCGGCGACGATCCGAGGCTTGGGTGTCGGTGGAAGTCATGCACGTTCTCCTGAAGGGGGGGGTGATCGCCGGTTGAAGGTGGCCAGGACGATCGTTAGTCACAGGTACGACATGTAATACCATGTCGGATTCTGTCGCAAGTTTTACTCTGCGAACTCGTGCTGCCCCCCCTAGCGGTGACCTTCCTCCCACGGGACTGTTGGACGGAACCGGTCAAGTTCGGAAGACCACCGGTCGAAGAGCACCCCGCGGGCGGGCCGAGGCTCGCTTGCGTGTCGTCGCCCGACGCCATTCGCGGACATCCCTCATGCCGTGACCATGAACGCGGGCTCCGAAAACAAAACCTCCTGCACACTTGACTCGCTGCGCACATCCAACTGATAATCAAGAGAAGAAGTTTCTGACCCGTAAGAGGCGGGCCTTGGCTCGACCGGAAGACTCATCTGGAATCAGCTTCCGAAATCGAACCCGTCCCCGGGGCCTTCAGCCTCGAACTCTGTATCGTTCTCTCCCTAGCTTCGTCGTTTGATCGTTTGCGCATCCACCAGAAGGAGCGATTGGTATGTACCGTTTCCAGATAGGGCTCATTGCCGCCGGGGTGTTGTTGGCTTCGACCGTGGCCGTGTTTTTGGGCGTGACCTCGAATTTGGACGCCGCAGCCGAGGCCCAGGCCAAGGCCAAGGCCACCCGATCCGCCGTCGTGTTCCAACAGTTGAGCCGCCTCGAGGGCCTGGACTTCGCAAACGCGGCCGGAAAGTTCGCTGCCCGCGAGGCGATGCCGAAAGTGTTCCTCGAGTCGGACGAGACCGAGCGACGGAAAGCCGCGTTCACCCAGGCCGAGACGGTCCAAAAGTTGTTGGAGGCGGACGCTCGTCGCGCTGCAATCGTGGCTGTGCTCGATAAGGCGGGCAAGGTCATCGCGCGCGACCTGAACCCCAATGCCATGTACGGCGACAACCTCTCTGACAAGCAGGTCGTGCAAGAAGCGCTCGCGGGGCGTCCGGCGCTCGACGTTTGGAACTTCGCCCGGAGCATGACAAGGGTCTCCGTGGCCCCCATCAAAAGTGGCTCGGAGGTGGTGGGTGCGTTGCTCCTCGGTTACGTCATGAGCCATCAGGAGGTCCGGAACCTCAGCGACCTCGTCGGCGCTCCCCTTGCGGTGTTTCACGAGGGCAAGGTCCAGACCTCGAGCTTCGTCACGTCCGAAGGCAAAGAGGACGGCAACAAAACCCAAGCGGTGTCGTCTGTCCTTTTCGGGGCCGACAAACCGGCCGATATGGCGCTGGCCAAAGGACAAGCCACCGAAGCGATTGACGTTGCGATAGACGGCACGGCTTACGAGCTCGTCGCGGCTCCGATCGTTGGCAACATGCAGGACAAAACGGCGGGTGTGGCCGTGTTGGTCCCAAGGGCCCAGGGCGCGAACCTGGCCTCGATGGCGGGTGGTCAGATCTGGCTTCTGGGTCTCATCGGCGTGCTCGCGGTGGTCTTCGCCGCCGCGATGACGGCACGCCGTTTCGTGCGTCCCCTGGACAACATCGAAATGGGCGTGGCCGAGGTCATCAACGGCAACATCGACTACACCTTCAAGCCCGTGGGCCCCGACTTCGAGGGTCTCTCGAACGGCCTCAACGTGATGCTGGCCCGTCTTCTCGGACGCGACGAGCCGGACGAGGACCAGGTAGAGGAGGAGGAAGGTACGAGGTGGAAGGCCGAGCAAATGGTCATCGAAGAGGGTGAAGGCCAGCCCCCGGGTGTAGACCCGCAGGCGCTCGCGCAAGAGAGCGAGGCTGCGTACTACCCGCGCTTGTTCAACGAGTATGTCACCGCGCTTCGGAACGCAGGTGTACGGGCCGACGGTGTCAGCGTCCAGTCCTTCACGGCCAAGCTTCGGCTCACCGAGGGTGGGCTCAAGCGAAAGTGGAAGTGTCGGATGGTGCGCTTCGTGATGGTGGCCAGCGGCGAGACCATCGTTTTTCGTGCCGTGAAGATCGCCTGACCGCACGGCTTGAGCCATGTTGGTTGCGAGCGGGCTCGACGTGTTGTGCGAGGATCGCCTGGCGCTCTGTCGAGGGCGCCGGGTTGGTCTTTTGTGCCATCCCGCTTCCGTCGCAGGTGACCTCACCCACGCACTCGATCGCCTGATCCAGTTGGGAATCCGTCCGGTTCGCCTCTTCGGTCCGGAGCACGGAATTCGGGGCGAGGCCCAAGACATGATCGGGGTCGATGCGGGTCGCGACCCGCGAACCGGACTGCCCGAAATAAGCCTCTACGGAGATACGTTCGCCTCGCTCGTTCCGTCCCAGACCTCGCTCTGTGATTTGGACGTTCTGCTGATCGACCTTCAGGACGTGGGGAGCCGCTATTACACCTTCATCTGGACGATGGCGCTCGCCATGAAGGCGGCCGCCGAGGCGAAGGTGATGGTGGTGGTGCTCGATAGACCGAACCCGCTCGGCGGCGAGGCCATCGAGGGGGGAGACGTGGCCATCGAGTCCTTCGTGGGCCTGGGGTCGATCCCGGTGCGGCACGGGCTGACTCCTGGGGAAGTGGCCCGGCTGATCAAGGCGGGCCTGCCTTGGGGAGCTTCCCGCTTCGGGCTCCCCCTGGACCTGGAACTGGAAGTGGTACCGCTTCGGGGCTGGCGGCGCACCATGGCCTTCGAGGAGACGGGCCTGCCCTGGGTTTTGCCTTCCCCAAACATGCCCACCGTGGACACGGCCTTCGTGTATCCGGGCCTGTGTTTGCTCGAAGGAACGAACCTTTCAGAGGGCCGTGGGTGCACCCGCCCGTTCGAGATCTTTGGAGCGCCTTTCGTCGACGGTCATGCACTGGCCGAGGCCCTTGCGGGCGATGGTCTGCCGGGCGTTCGGTTTCGTCCGCTCACGTTTCGGCCCACGTTCCATAAGCACGCCGGGCTGCCTTGCGGGGGGGTTCAGGTCCACGTGAGCGACCGGGCTGCCTTTCGGCCTTATCTGACCGGCGTGGCCATTCTACGGCAGCTGCGCCGACTCTGCGGTGAGGCCTTCTCGTGGCGGACCGAGCCCTACGAATTCGTGGCGGACCACCCGGCCATCGATCTGCTCACGGGAAGCGCCGCGGTGAGGGAAGGGGTAGATGCCGGGGCCTCGCTCGGCGATTTGGAGCAAACCTGGCGGGCGGCCGAGGCGGCCTTCCCCGAGCGACGTGCGCCCCACCTGCTATACCCGTAGCAGGAGCCATGCACGTCGCCCTATTCGGGGGCAGCTTCAACCCTCCCCACGTTGGCCACCAGTTGGCGGCGCTGTACGTCCTCGAGACTGCGCCTGTCGATGGTTTGTGGCTCGTGCCCTGTTTTCAGCACGCGTTCGACAAGGCCCTCGAGCGCTTCGAGTACAGGGTGAAGATGTGCGAGCGCATGGCGGCGGCGCTCGGGCCGCGGGTGCGGGTAGAGACGATCGAGGGGCAGCGGGGGGGGGTGAGCCGCACGCTGGATACGGTCAAGGCGTTGCGTGTGGCCTATCCCGGGGTGCGGTTCTCGCTGATGATCGGGGCTGACTTGCGGCACGAGCGCTCGACCTGGTACGGAGCCGACGAACTCGCGACGTTGGTAAACTTCATCGTGGTGGGGCGCGCCGGCGCAGACCCGGACGCTGCGGTTCAGATGCCCGCCGTGAGCTCGACGGAGGTCCGGGAGCGCCTCGCACAGGGCAAGCCCGTCGACGCGCAGGTGCCGCGTGCCGTGCTCGACGTGATTCGTGCCCACACGCTTTACGGGTTTCGGGAGGCGCGATGAGCGACACCGCGGAACTCGACCCTGCGAGTCCCACCCCCTTGGTCACGTTGGTGGGTGCAGGTCCCGTGGGCGCGGGCCTTGCGGGCAAGCTGGTCCGCTCGGGGGTGCCCGTGGCGGCTCTTTACGGGCGAACCGAACGCCAAGCGATGGAGGCCGCGATCTCGGCAGGCGTGCTGGGTCTTTGCGAGGATGTCTCGGAGCTCGTTCGGGGGGCCGACGTGGTGATCGTGGCGGTCTCAGACTCCCGCATCGGCGAGGTCGCAGAGGCCTATGCTCGAAAAGGCGTGATCGGGAGCAACCAGGTGGTGCTTCATACGTCGGGGGCGTGGGCCGCCGAAGAGCTTCTCGCAGGGCTCCGCGGAAAGGTGAAGGGCCTGGGAACGCTTCACCCCCTGGCCTCGCTCTCCCAACGCGCTCAGGCTCATGCGCGTTTGCATCAGGCATCCTTTGCGGTCGAAGGGGACGACGTGGCCCTGCCGGTGGCGAGGCGATTGGTGCATCGCATGGGGGGAACGCCCATGGCGCTTGCGCCCGGAAAAATGCCGCTTTATCACGCCGGGGCAGCCATTGGCTCGAACCTGGTGGTGGCTCTCGTGGACCTGGCTCGCAGGGTGCTCACGGCGGCCGGAGTGGACCCGTCTCACGTGGTGCCCGCCCTGGTCCCCTTGCTGCGCAGCACAGCCGACAACCTCGCGCGCCAGGGACTTCCTCAGGCCCTGACCGGGCCCGTAGCCCGGGGTGACGTGGGCACGGTCGAACGACATTTGCACGCACTCGAGACCGCTCTTCCCGACGTGGCGGCGCTTTACCGGCGCCTGGGGCAGGAGGTGCTTCAGGTGGCCGAAGCGCGGATGCCCGAGCTCGAGGGCAAGGTTCGTGAGACTCTGCGGGGGCTCTTTCGCCCCGATGGCACGCCAGCCGACGCAGCCGCCCCGGGCGATGGACCGCAGAAGGAAGGATCGGGGCGCCCCGCAGCTGCTTCCCGGAGGAAAGGCAACGGAAGGGCGTGAGCGCAGCCTCGGGACTTCCCGGGGATCGGACGAGGTTTCGTGGCCCGTCAACGCTTGGAGGCTCTGGGGGGACGGTAGTTGAGGACCACCAGCTCGGCGACGGGACCCCGGCGGTCAGCCCGCGTGTTGATGGCTCGTCGCGCGGGGACTTGGTGTACGTCGAAGGCGCGGTAGAGACGCCGGACGAACGGGGTATCGCTGTTGGAGAGCATCACGTGGCAGCCGCGTGCGCCCAGCGCTCCGTACACCTCGGCCAGGGCCTCCTGATCTTCGCGCGAAAAGCTGTGAGCGGTGTAGCTCGTGAACGAGGCCGATCCCGAGACGGGATCGTAGGGCGGGTCGAAGTAAATGAAGTCGCCCGCCCGGGCCACTTTCAAGACGTGGGCAAACTCGCGCGTTTCTAGCTTCACACCGCGCAGGCAGGCACGCACGGCTTCCAGGTTGCGGGTGTCATAGACGCCAGGGCGTACGTAGCGGCCCATCGGCACGTTGAACTCGTTGCGGCTGTTGACCCGGTAAAGGCCGTTGTAGCAGGTCTTGTTCAGGTAAATGAAGCGGGCGGCGCGGGCTGCCTCGGAGAGCGTTTCGGGCCGCTGGGCACGGACCTCGTAGTAGTGATCCTCGTTGTGAAGGCTCTTGTGCCGTGCCAGCAGCTCGAGCACCGCGGGCAAGTCGTTTTGAAGGGACTTGTACGTGGTGATGAGCTCATCGTTCCGATCGAAGAGCCAGCAGCGCTTGGGGCGCAAGACATGCTTGACGTGGAAGAATACCGCGCCGCCACCCACGAAAGGCTCGATGAAGCGCTCCACTTGGCCTGCAGGGGGATAAAAGGTCGCGAAGCGCGTCAGGAGCTGCGACTTGCCCCCGGCCCACTTCAAAAAGGGGGAAGCAGGGTGGTTCGGCTCTTCGCCCTCACTGCGGCGGCTGCGGCCTGCGTAGGGGGCAGGGGCCTCCTGGGCCCGCTGAGGTCGTGTGGCAGCCACGGTCAGTCTTCGCCCGGGGCGGGCGCGCCGGTTGTGCCGAGGGCTGCCGTGAGAGCGTTGGTGAGACGCTTCATCACGAAGCTCTTTTCGGGCATGACGTCGGTGTCGACCCCGCGATCCGCAAGCGCTTCGGCCACCACGGGGCCCACGCTGGCGACGAGGCTTTTCGACAAGCCCTCGACCAGCGCCTCGCGCAGTTGCCGCGCTTCGGCTACCTGGAAGAGACGGTCGACCTGGGAGGCGCTGGTGAACGCGATCGCGTCGATTCGCCCCGCCTGGAGGCCGTCGATGAGCGCGGCCACCCGGGTCTCGTCGGAGGCAGGCGCGTAAATGTACGGAGCGACCGGCGTTGCGAAAGCGCCCGCTTCCGCCAGGAAGGTCATGAGGGGCAGATTCGGCTCGGTGCCGTAGAGCTGAACGCCCACCCGTCGACCGCGGAGGTCAAGTGGCCTCAGCGTCTCGATGACGCCGGCCGTGGTGGGCACGGCCGCAGGCAGGTCCGTGCTGAGCTTCAGCTCGTGAAGGGCCCGGGCCGGCTTGGGACCGCGGGTGATGCGACGGACGCGGGCGAGCGCCTCGGTGACGGCTTCGACGCGGCCCGCTCGGGTGGCTCGGCTCACCAAGCGCCGAAGGCCCTCGCCTGTAAGAAAAATGACGTCGTCAAACCCCCCTGCGACGAGGGTGTCCAGCCAGGCGTCGACCGGTGCGGGATCCGGGGCGTCGAGAATCGAGACCAGTGGGCAGCGCAACGTCTCGGCGCCATCGGCCTCGAGCAGCGCGGCCAATCGGTCGAGCTCGCGGGTTTCGGGGAGGGCGACCAGCCGGCCGGCCAGGGGGTGTTCGTTCTGCATGAGCCTTCGCGGGGGGATTTTCCAGGCCACTTGCAGGGAAGGCAAGCTCCCTGGCGGCGATCTTTTCGGGATCAAGGCCGCGGCTGTTGCTGGCTGAGGCAGTGCAAAGTACCGAAGCCCCAGACCAGATCTACGGCGTGCACTCCCACCACTTCGCGACCGGGGAACAGCTCGGCCAAGAGGCCAAGGGCCTGGCGGTCACGCGGATCGTTGAACGTGGGCACCAACACCACCTGGTTCCCGATGTAGAAGTTCGCATAGCTCGCGGGCACGCGATAGCCCTTGAAAAACAGGGGGCTCGGCATGGGCAGAGGCACCACGTTCAGGCGACGGCCATCGGCCAGGCGTGCGCTCTGCAAACGCTCCCAGTTCTCGGAGAGAGGCCTGTAGTTCGGGTCGTGGGCGTTCGTCTCTTGGCACAGCACGACCGTGCCCTCATCGACGAAGCGGCACAGATCGTCGACGTGGCCGTGCGTGTCGTCCCCGGCTATGCCGTGCCCGAGCCAGATGGTGTGAGGGGCTCCGAGAGCCCGGGCGAAGAGGGTCTCGTAGTCGATGCGGGTCCAGCCTGCGTTTCGCACCTGCACCTTGGGGTCGAGCAGGCACTCCTCGGTGGTGAGAATCGTCCCCTTGCCGTTGACGTCGATGGCGCCCCCTTCGAGCACCACGGGCCGGCCGGCCGCCTCCACGGGAAGCAAGGGCACATCCAGCGCCTTGGCGGCTTTGGCGGCGACCTTTGTGTCCTTTTGCCAGTCAGGGTACTTGGCCCAAGCGTTGAACTTGAATCCTGCGATGGCCACGCTGGCCCGGCGCCCCTTCTTTTGGCGCACGAAGATGGGGCCAAAGTCTCGGGCCCACACCCGGTTCGTGGGAAAGCGACGAAAGTCCAGCTGCGAACGGTCGACGTGTGCAGCGTCCAGGACCCGCCGCGCTTTGGCTTCGTGGGCGGCGTCGTTGACCAGAAGATTGACCCGTTCGCCGGGGGTGAGGAGCCGCACGATTTCGGCCCACACCCAGGGGATGGCCCCGAATTTTCCGGGCCAGTCGCGCGTGTTGTGGGGAAAGGCCAGCCAGGTGGCCTCGTGAGGTTCCCATTCGGCGGGCATGACGCCGAGATCACTCCCCGCGGGGACGGGGGCGGATTCGGCCAGGCGGGCAGGGCGCTTGCGGGGGGGCATGGGCGTTCGAGGGGCGTGAATCAACGGGGGGGCTGGTCGAGGAAGCGGCGGGTGATGTCACCGTAGGCGTCGATGCGGCGATCCCGCAGGAAAGGCCAACCGCGCCGCACCTCCTCGATGCGTGCAGGGTCGATCTCGACGAGCAGCGTCTCTTCACGATCGGTCGACGCCTCGGCCAGGATCTGGCCTTGTGGGTCACACACGAAGCTCGTCCCCCAAAACTCGAGGCCGGCCTGACCGGGCGGGCCCGGTTCGTGGCCCACGCGGTTGACAGCTGCGACGTAGACGCCGTTGGCCACGGCGTGGCCGCGCTGGACGAGCTGCCACGCTTGTCGTTGCTGCACGCCGTACTCCGCCTTCTCGAGGGGATGCCAGCCAATCGCGGTGGGGTAAAAGAGCACCGACGCTCCCTGAAGGGCAGTGAGGCGTGCCCCTTCCGGGTACCACTGGTCCCAGCAGATGAGGGTGCCGATGCGGCCTGCCTGCGTGTCGAAGGCGCGGAAGCCGAGGTCACCGGGGGTGAAGTAGAACTTTTCGTAGAAGGCGGGGTCGTCGGGGATGTGCATTTTGCGATACACGCCCACCGTTTGGCCGTCGGCGTCGATGACCACGAGGCTGTTGTGGTAAAGGCCGAGAGCCCGCTTCTCGAACAACGGCACCACGAGGGCCACTTTGTGGCTCCGTGCCACCTCGGAAAAACGCGTGGTGGAGGGGCCCGGAATCGTCTCTGCCAGGTCGAACAGCTCCGCATCTTCTTTTTGGCAGAAGTAGGGGCTGCGGTAGAGCTCGGGAAGGCAGACGACCTGGGCGCCCGCCCGCGCCGCCTCGGCGACCTTTTCGGCGGCCTTATCTTCGTTCTCGGACGGTTTGTCCGACATCGCCATCTGCAGCAAACCCACCGTGAACTTGCGTGGAACCGACATGCGCTTCCTGTTAGCAGAAACGAGGGGCGGGGGGAACGGCTCGGGCTCGCCATTTCGGCAACGCTTGCTCCGGGCTCCTTCCCGGCTCGGGTGGGGCCCAGGCTCGACTGGCCGTCAGGACGACTTGAGCGACTTGGCCAGCTGAACTTGCCCCGGGGGCAAAAGCTTGAGCGCCTCCTTGAAGGTCTTGCTCTTGAACGCTTCTTGTTCCTTCTCCGCGGCTTTGTCGGTGGTGGTGTTCATGCCCAGTCTTTGGAAGGTGACGGCCGCGTGCGCTGCAATCTCCTCTTGAAGGGAGGCGAACTGGGACTCGAAAACGTTTTTGGACATCTGGATCCTCACCACCGGCGTGTCTTGGTGAAGGCCGACGAACGCGAAGGTTTTAAGGTCGGGGGCCCGCCGGAACATGGACGTGGTGAACTCGATCCAATAGGTCATGGCCTTGTTGAACGAAAGGGTTGGCGCGTAGCTGTCCTTGCCGTCTTCGAGGAAGGGAAACTCGACCACGGCGGAGCGGGACGCTTCGTCGAGCGTTAGCTTCGGTTGGTGTGCGAAGCCCTCGTCGACGCGAACCGCTGGTTTCGGGGTCTCCACGTGGCAGGTGTCTTGGGGGTCCTCGACCGGTGCCCGGTTCAAGCTGGCGTCGAACGCGCGTTCGACCGCTTGGGGGAAGGTCAAGGGTACGGCATTGTCGCAGGTGGGCCCTTGGCGGCCCCGCGGGCGCTCGACGATGGCCAGGGGCTTGACGTTCGCTTTGGCGTCGGCTTCGGAGGCGAACACTTCGGCGCGAAACTCCACGGGCTCGAACGCACCCCGGGTCATTGCCCAGGCATACAATGTGTGTAGGACCGGGTAGACCTGTTGGCGGTCCGCGGGCTGGTTGAGCGCCGCTTTGAGGCTGACGACCTGGCCGTCCGACGGCCCGCTGACCTCGTCCGCGACGATCTTGAACGAGGGAACGCCGCCGGGGATCTTCGGCTGGTCGCAGCAGGTCTTGGGCTCGCTTTGTCGAGAGGCAGGGCAGGCTGCGGCGCCGAGCGCGCAGGCCAGGGTCAAGGCCGACAGGGGGGGCACGCTGAACGGAATGCGGCGCATGGAGGTCTCCAGGGGCAGACGAGGATCCCATGACCGTACCACCGGGTGTAGGGAGCCTCCAAGCGCGAAAAAACCGAGCTCAACTGGCAGCCAAGGGCGTGTCCAGGGCGCGGTGGGGGCCTCGTTTCCCGTGCGCGGTGAATCACCGACCTCCGTGTCCACGCCGTTTCGGTGGTGGGTCATGGGGTGTATAGTCCGTGGGAACGATGGACGCTGACGTCACGACTGCCCTGGCCGCCCTGAAGACCAATCCCGACAGCGCCGAGGCGCTGTCCAAACTTCAGAAAACGGCTGACGAACTGGGTGAGGCCAAGACTTGGGAAGAGGCCGCCAATCTGTACGAGACGGCCTTGAAGACGGCTCGCCGCGGGACGGGCGAGCAGACCTTGCTCGTGGCTCTGGGCAACGTGTACTGGAAGCGGCTATCCAAGATGGAAGAAGCCGAAGGGATCTTTCGTCGCGCCCGCAAAGCCGATCCCCGTGCGCCCGAAGTGCTCGCGTTTTACCGGGCGTTTCACACCGCGCGCAACGAGATTCCCCAGCTCCTCAACGTGTTCACGCAGGCGCTGCGCGCCGAGACGGATGCCGCCGCGCAGACGCAGCTGTCTGTCGAGATGGCGAAGCTGGCGGAGGCAGAGCCTCGCACGATCGAGAAAGCCATCGACATCTGGAAGAGCGTACTCCGCAAGCAGCCGAACAGGGAAGATGCGTTCGAGGCGCTGCATCGCCTGTACGCGAGGGCCGAGAAGTGGAACGCGCTGCTCGAGCTTCTCAAGGAGCGCCTGGAACGGCTCCCGGACGATGCCGTCGAGGAGAAGGTGGCTCTCCACGAGGAGATGGTGCCGATCTACCGGGATCGCATGAAGCTGGACCCGATGGTTCAGAGCGCGTACCTGGCCATCCGCAGCTTGAAACCGAACCACCAGCCCACCCTCGAGGCCCTGACGGAGTGGTTCGAGAAGAAGTCTCGCTGGGCGGATCTCGTCGATGTCCTCAGCAGCCGGGCCGAGGTGGCCACGGAGCCGGCGGAGAAGGTTGCCTTCTACCGCCGCGTGGCGGCCCTGTGGGCTGAGAAGCTGGGCAAGCCTCAGAACGCGGCCGACGCCTACGAGAAGATCCTGCAGCTCGAGCCAGAGGACGCGGCCACGACGGCCGCCCTCGTCGACCTCTACACGAAGGGGCGCAAGTGGCGCTCACTGGTCGACCTGCACCGGCGGCTGCTCGCGTCGCTCCCCGTGGGCGAAAAACGACCTCGCCTGGTCGAGATGGCGCGCTTGGCTTCGGACAAGCTCAGCGACGAGAAGCAAGCCATCGAACTTTGGAACGAGGTTCTCGAACTCGACGAGAACGATGCCGAGGCGCTCGCGGCGCTGGGCGGGCTTTACGAAAAAGAGCGCTCGTGGGCGCCACTCGCCGAGGTGCTGGGCCGCCAGGCGAAGTTGATGGCGGAC
The DNA here is from genome assembly GCA_022184915.1 of Myxococcales bacterium. Lineage (NCBI taxonomy): Bacteria > Pseudomonadati > Myxococcota > Myxococcia > Myxococcales > Myxococcales bacterium. The sequence goes on from JAGTJU010000006.1 coordinate 195,153, forward strand.
GACGCGGCCCTTGCAGGCCTGCTCGAGCGGCGCGGCCTGCTCTTGGCGGAACGCTTGGGGGCGCTCGAGGCCGCTGCCCGTGACTTGGAGCGCGTGCACGCTCTCGCTCCGGACAATCACAAGGTCTTCCGCGTCCTGCGGGAACTTTACGGCAAGCTGAACGACTACGCCGCCCTCGAGACGCTGTATGCCCGGCGTGACCAGTGGAGCGAACTGTGCGACGTGATGACGGATCTGGCGGAGGGCTTGTCGGATTCCAAGGCTGCCGTTGCGCTGCGGGAGCGCGTGGCACAGGTCGCGATCGAGAAGCTCAACCAACCTGAACGTGCCATCAAGTCGTACGAGCGCATCGTGGGTATCGAGCCCGAGAACCGACGTGCGGTGGACGCGTTGGCGGGCCTCTATCGGAACACCGAGAAGTGGTCGCGCCTGCTCGAAACGTACGAGCAGCGGCTGGGTAGCGGCGAAGGCGTTGCACAGGAAGCCGGCGGCAAGCGCAAGCGCAAAGACGGGGAGGGGGAGAGGGCCCCCCTGCCGGTACCGGAGCAGCTGACCTTGATGGCCGAGGCGCGTCGTCTCTGTGAGGAAAAGCTGGGTTCGAAGGCGCTTGCGTTCAAATGGGGGCTCCGCGGCCTGGAGCTTGCGCCCGGGGACGTGGCACTCTTTTCGGAGGTGGAGCGACTGGGGCGCGACGGCGAAGAGTGGGAAGCGCTGTCCGACCTTTACGGCCGGCGCCTCAAGCTGGGGACCGAGGGCGCGGAGCGGGCGACGCTGCTCCGAAAAGCCCTCGTCCTGGCGACCGGGAAGACCAAGCGCCCCGCCGAGGCTCGCCGCTTGGCGGAGGAGCTGCTGGCCGTCGCGCCGGGTGACGACGAGGCCGAGAGCGCTTTGCAGCAGCTCTTCGCCGCCGAGGAGAAGTGGCCCGAGGTTGTCGAGGTGATGCATCGCCGACAGGCCAAATTGGCGAGTACAGGCGGGTCGACGCTTTCACAAGCGGAGCTGTTGGTCGCCGCGTCCAAGGTGGAGGAGGAAAAGCTTGGCCGCTCCGAAACGGCCCAGTCGACGTTGCGGGCGGCATTGCGCCTGGATCCCGGGAATCCCAAAGTGCTCGCGGCCCTGGCGCGGGTGAGTGAACACCGCGGCGATCACGCGGGTCTTGCCGAGGTGCTCGAGCAGCAAGCCGCGCAGGCAGCGGGGGCAGATCGCCTGTCCCTCCTTTTACGGCTTGCCAACCTCCAAGAGCAGCGGTTGGGGGATCGTGCGGCGGCACGCGCCACGTACACGCGGGCCCTCGCGGAGGGGCCCGACGTGCCGGAGGTGATCGCGGGCCTCGAACGGGCCTTCGATGACGACGGGCTACCCGCGGACGAGGTCGAGCCCATCGCGAGCCATCTGGCACGCTACTACGAAGCCACCGAAAAGTACGACCGCTGGACCGAGGTGCTGCAGCGTTTGTCTGGCCTTGCGCGAGATCCAGCGCAACGTCTCAAGTACCTGCACAAACTCGCGGACATCTATGAAGGACCGGCGGCCGACCGCGCCGCGGCTTATCAGCCGGCGCTCCAGATCTTCGAGCTCGATCCCGCTGACGACGGCAATCTGGCGCGGCTGCTGCGCCTCTCGGCGGAGACCGGCAAACAAGACGACCTGGTCGCGGCGTTCTACCGCGTCCTGGCCCACACTCACGAAGGGGCCTCGAGGGCAAAACTGCTGGGGCACCTGGCCGAGCTCGAGGAAAAACACCCTGGGCATGAGCCCAAGGCCGAAAAGGCCTACCGAGAGCTGCTCGCGATCGATCCCGGGCATGACAAAGCCCTGTCGGCCCTGACGAAGCTGCTGCGGGAAGGCGAGCGGTGGGCCGACCTGCGCGACCTGCTCGACGCGCGGGTTGCGCGTGCCGAGGTCAAGGACCAGTTGGCCCTCTATGGCCAGATCGCCGAAATCGACGAGACGTTGCTCGGAGATCGGGAACACGCGGTGGGCGTGTTCGAGAAGCAACTCGAGCTCGAGCCGGGCAACCTTGCCCACTACCACGGTCTCGAACGCCTTCTCACCGCGCTTGGCCGGTGGAACCAGTTGGCGGACGTGTTGGCCCGTGAGGCCGCGCTGGTCCCCAGGGCTGACCAAGAGGCCATCATTCTGCGCCGCGTGGAGGTGCTCACCGACAAGATCGGCGCGTTCGACGACGCGCTCGACATTCTCGGGGACATCTTGAAGGCGGACCCCGACCACGATGACGCCCGCCGGGCAGTGGAGCGGCTGCTGCGGAAGCCGAAAGCCAAGCAGCGCGCCGCGACCGTGTTGGGGCCGCTCTACAACCGGGCGGGAAACTGGGAAGGCCTGGTGGAGGTGCTCCAAATTCGGCGTGCTTCCTTGTCGGGAGCGAAGGCCGTTGCGGCGTTGGCCAAGGTGGCCGAGATCCAAGAGACGAAGCTGGCTGACGAGGCGAGCGCGCTGGCCACCTGGCAGAGCGTGCTCGACATGGACCCAGGCAATCGCGACGCTCTTGCGGCCGTCGAGCGGCTGGCCTCCATGCTCGAGCGCCCTTCGGCGCTCGTGGACCTCCACCTCGAGATCGCGGCGAAGAAAGATGCCGACGATCTCAGGGGTCGGGCGGAGAGCTTGACCCGCGCAGCCCGTCTGTGTGTCTCGAGCTTGGGAGATCGCGCCCGCGCCGCACAGATTTGGCAGCAGGTCCTGGACCTCGACCCTGCCAGCCACGAGATGGGGCGGCCGGCCGCCGAGGCTCTCGAAGCGCTTTACCCCCAGATTGGGGAGTATGCCCGGCTCGTGGAGATATTGCAGGCCAAGCTCGAGTGGGAGGATCGCCCGCAGGAGCGCGCCGAGCTGCTCGTACGCATCGCGGACCTGCACGACAAGGCGCTTGGAAACGCCGAGGCGGCGGTCGACTGCCTACGGCATGCCTTCGAGTCGACACCTGACGATCCGAAGCTGCTCGACCGCATCGAACCCGTGTTCGAGGCGCGTGGTGAGTGGCGAGATCTCATCGTCGTTCTCGAGCGCCGGATGGCGCTGGCGGTGGGCAACAAGGCGCGGAGGGCGCTGCGATGGCGTATCGCCGAGATTCAGGAACAGAAGCTCGAGGATCTCGACGAGGCGATCGCGACGGTCTCGGCGAACCTTGACGAGGTGGGGGGTGAAAAAAAGGCGCTCGACGTGCTCGAGCGGCTCTACGAGAAGAAAGAGGCTCACGGCTCCCGGCTCGAAGTTCTCGAGCGTCGGCTCACGCTCACGGAAGGTTCTGAAGAAAGAATCACCTGGCTTCGGCGAGCGGCCGCCTTGCTCGCCGGTCCGCTCGAGCAGCCGACCGACGCGCTCGAGAAGTGGCGTGAAATTCTCACCCTGGCGCCGGAGGACGCGGGCACGATCGATTGCATCGAGACCTTGCTGGCTCATGACGATCTCGAGTTACGACGGCAGGGGGCCGAGACGCTCGAGACCGTGTACGAGCTGCGGAGCGATTGGCCTTCGCTGGCCCGGGTGCTGGAGATTTACGTGGCGGTCGAAGACGACCGACGCGCACGCATGCGGCACTGGATGCGCCTGGCGACCCTGCGCCGTGACCAGCTGAGCGACGACGTCGGGGCACTGGCGGCCTTCGGAGACGCGATTCGTGATGCGCTGGGAGAAGACGAGATCACGGAGCTGCTCGACACCTACGAGCAGCTTGGGCAGAAGCTGGGCAAGATTCCCGAAGTGGTTCGGCTTTTCGAGGAGGTCGAACCCGATGTTTTGCGCGAAGACGTCAAGCTGCGCATCGAAAGACGTATCGCTACTTACGCGCGGGAGCGGGGCGACCTCGGGACCGCGGCCGAGCGCTACCTGAGCATCCTCGACCAAGCGCCCGACGATGACGAGGCCCTGGCGGGACTCGAAGGGATCTATCGCACTCAAGGCGATCACGACCGGCTCTACGAGCTGGTGTTGCGCCGGGCTGAGCTGGCCCTGGATGCCCCCGCGGCGGAGCTGGGGCTGCGCGTCGAGGCAGGGGCCCTGGCGGTCAAGCTCGAACGCGCCGACGACGCCATCACGGCCTACGAGCGCGCACTCGAGCTTTCGCCTCAAAACCGCGACGTCATTGCGGCCCTCCAGGGCCTCTACGAGCAGACAGAGCGCTGGGTGGACCTGCGTGAACTCCTCGAGCGCCGCCTCTCTGCGAAGCTCACGTCCAGCGAGGCGATCGAGATTCATGAGCGCATGGCCAGACTCGAGATCGACGAGCTCGGAAACTTCGTGGCGGCGGTCGAGCATCTCAGGCAGGTCTTTCACCGCGATCCCGACCACGTCGCAGCCATCGGTATGGCCGAGACGTTGCTGCAAGAACCGGAAAGCGTCATGGACGCGGCAGCTTTGCTCGAGCCCGTGTACGTCAAACGCAACGCGTGGGACCGCTTGGTGGCCATCGACGAGGCCCGACGGGACCAACTGGACGACCCGACCGCACGTGTCGTGTACACGCGCCGTATCGCGCGCGTCTACGAGGAGAACGTAGAGGACCTGGGCAAGGCCTTCGAGTGGTACGGCAAACTCTTCCTCGAGGTGCCAACCGAACGGGCGGTTCAAGAGCAGCTCCTGAGGCTGGCCCCGAAGCTCGATCGCTGGCGTGAGCTTGCCACGCTCCTCGACGACTACCTCTACGATGAGCTTTCCGAGGCGCCCGAGGTCTTGGCCAACGTCAAGCTGGCCGCCGAGATTTGGGACAAGCATCTCGAGGATCGCGACGCCGCTCGCAAGCACTACCGCCGCTACTTGGACGCGCAACCTGGCAACGCCAAGGCTGTGACTCTGTTCGAGCAGGCCCTCGAGCGCTGGGAGGCGTGGGGAGATCTGCTCGACCTCATCGACGACGAGATCACGAGGGCCGAAAACACGGCCGCGCGGGTGGCGTTGCTCAAGCGTAGCGCCCGGGTCGCCGAGCAGAAGCTGGGCGATCGCGACCGTGCGGCACGTACGCTGCGCAACCTGCTGGACGAAGCGCCTCATGATCGGCAGGCCGCAGACGAGATGGAGCGGCTCTACCGTGAGGACGAGCGCTGGGGCGACTTGGCCGACCACCTGATCTGGCGGCTCGAAGTCGAGACGGATGCGGGAACCCGCAGGCAGATTCAACTGCGTCTGGCTGCGCTCTACGCCGATCCCTTGGCGAACGTGGAGACCGCCCTGGACATGTACGGTCAGGTGCTCGCGAGCGATCCGCACAACGCGCCGGCGCGCACGGCCCTCGAAGGCTTGTTGAGCGACCCCGGATTGCGGCTGTCGGCCGCGACTCAACTCGAGCCTTGCTACCGCGAGCTCCAGGCCTGGGACCGTCTGGTTCCGGTGCTCACGATTCGCCTGGAGGACGGCGACGAACCCGGCGAGCAGTTGCTGCTTCTGCAAGAAATTGCCGTGCTCGAGGAGCGTCTCGGGCACAACGACAGGGCCCTCGAGGCCCGGGGCCGGGTGTGGCTCGAGGACGTGGCCAACGAGGGCGCTCTGGCTTCCCTCGAAGCCGCGGTCCCCGCGGCGCGGGCTTTCCCTCGGTTCGTCGAGCTGCTTCTCGAAGGGTCCGAATCAGCACTCGATCCCGACTTGCAGGGACGGCTCTTGGGCAAGGCTGCGATGGTGCTGGAGACCCACGTGGGCGATCGGGCCCGCGCGATCGAGACGTGGCGCCGCGCGCTCGAGGCCAACCCCGAAAACGAGAATGCCTTTGTGACCCTCGAGCGCTTGCTCGAGACGGATGGTCGGACGGCCGAACTCGTCGGGGTCCTCGAAAAACACGCAGACGCGGCACTCGACGGAAACAACCGTCTGCGGCTCACCAGGCGGGTGGCGCGCTTGGCCGAGGGGGAGTTGGCCGATGCAGGCCGGGCGATCGCGGCGTGGAATCAAGTCCTCGACCTCGCCGACGGCGACACCGAGGCGCTCGAATCCCTTGCGCGGCTCTTCGAGAGCGCCGAGCGGTGGCCAGCCCTCGCAGAGGTCTATCAACGGCAGATCGATGCCTCCCAGGACGTGCAGCAGGCGCGCGCGCTGCGCTTCGCCTTGGCGGCACTTCTCGAAATGCGGCTGGACGATGCGGCCGAAGCTGCGGCGTGCCTGCGCCACGTCCTCGACGAGTTCCCCGGCGACGCCGAGGCGCTCGACGGGCTCGATCGGCTGTACACACGCGAGGGGCAGAACCTCGAGCTGCTCGAAATCCTCGATCGACGCGCGCAGGTGGCGACCTCGCCGGCGGATGCGGACGCGTTTGCCTTTCGGGCGGCCGCCCTGGTCCACAAGGACCTTTCGGATCTGCACGGGGCCATCGAGCGCTATCAGCGCATCGTCGAGCGCACTCCTGCCTTCAAGCCGGCGCGAGAGGCCTTGTGGAACCTCGCGACCGACGAGGACGCGCGCCCGGCTGCGATCGCAGCGCTCGAGCCGTTGCTGCGTGCCCAGGGGGCGCACGCCGAGCTCATCGACCTCCTCGAGATCAAGGCCCAGTCCGAGACGTCCCCTGCGGCCCGGATTGCGGTGTTGTCGGAGATGGCGGGTATCGAGGAACACGTGCGCAGCGATCTGGTGAAGGCATTTGCCCTCTGGGTACGGGCCTTCAAGGAGGACTCGGCCGACGAGGAGGTGCGCGAAAGCCTCGAGCGGGTGGCGCAGGCGCGCGGAGATCACGCCCGCCTCGCCAAGATCTACGAAGAGCAGCTCGACGAGGTTTACGACACGGACCTTCAGCGACAGCTGGCCTTGCGCTTGGTCGACCTCTACGAGCTTCAGCTTCGCGACCCGGACAAGGCTTTGGCCGCCCTGCGAAAGGCGCTCGAGCTCGGCGGGGGCGACGAACTGGCGGTGCTTGGCCGCATGGAAGCTCTGCTGCGCCAGCGGGCGAAGTGGCCCGAGTTGTCGGAGATCCTGCAGAAGAGCGCGGAGGCATCGCTCGATCCCTCCGAACAGGCGCAGGCACTGGCGGCGCTTGGCCAGGTGCGCCTCGAACGTCTCTCCGATCGGCGGGGCGCCTTCGAGGCCTTTCGTGACGCCCTCGAGCGCGCGCCAAGCCATGCGGAGGCCTTGGCTGCCTTGCGCAACTTGATGCGACACGAAGAGCTGCGGGCAGACGTCATCGATGTGCTGGAGCCGCTCGCCGAAGCGCGCGGTGACCACGCCGAACGGGTGACGCTTTACGAGCAGCGGGCCGCGCTGGCCGATGACGAGGGTCGCGGCGGCAGGCTGGTGGCGGCGCGTGGGCGACGTGGCCGAGGCCGAGCTGCGCGATCCGTCCCGGGCGCTGACCGCCTACGGAAAGGCCTTGGCCCTGGATCCAGAGAACCCCGAGTTTGCGGACGACGTGGCCAGGGTGGGGGGGGAACGCCCCGGCCCAGGCCGCGCGCCTCATCGAGGCGGCTCTTGGGAAAGTCAGCGGCAGCGCCATGGTGGACCTGGCCCTTCGGGCTGCCAAGCTCTTCGAGAGTGCTGAGGACGCACCCTCGGCAGGGGCGGCGGAAGCCCTGTACAAGAAGATCTTGGCCGAGGACAGCGAGAATGCCGTCGCTTTGACCTCGCTCGAGGCGCTCTATCGAAAGAAGGGCGATCGTGCCCTGCTGGCCCGAACCTTGGAGCAAAGGGCTGAGGTGGAGCTAGAGCCCTCGGTCCGGGTCGCGCTCTTGTCAGAGGCGGCTTCGTTGCACGAGCAGCGAGGCGATCTCGAGAGCACCATCGCGGCCTGGGAGGCCGCCCGGCAGGCCGACGAAGGCACGGTTCCGGTCTTGCGCGCTCTCTCGGCGCTTTACGAACGCGAGGGACGGCACGAAGCATGGGTCGGCGTGCTCGAGGAGCTGGCTCACCTGCTCGACGAGCCGGGGGAACGTTCGCGGGCGTTCGTGCAGATTGGCAATCTGCGCGCGCAGTCGCTGCGAGATCTCGATGCTGCCGCGCAGGCGTACCGTGAGGCCATGGACATCGATCCCAGCAACGTGGCTGCTTTGCACGCGTTGGCTGCGCTGGAGGAGCAACGCGGGGATTGGAGCGCTCTCGAGGACGTGTTGTTGCAACGGATGGGAGCGGCTGAAGAGGCCGAGCAGAAACAGCTGCTTTTCCGGTTGGCCGACAACGCCCAGCGCCGGATGACCGACGAGGACCGGGCCTTCGGCTACCTCCGGCAGGTCTTGGATCTGGATCCTAACGACACACGCGCCTTCGAGGGCATCGAGAAGATCCTCTCGTCGGGGCAAAGGTGGCACGACCTCGTGGATCTGTTCGAGTCCCGCGCCGAGGCTGCACGTGCGGGCGGCGACACCGACGAGGAAAAGCGGCTGCGCTTGGCCGTGGCGGAGATTTGGTCCGAAAAGTTGGACGCGCCGGACAGTGCCTGCGAGTCGGTCGAGGCACTCCTCGCGAATCACCCGAACGATCTGCCCACGCTCGTCACCTTGGGGGGCCTTTACGAACGAGCCCAGCGCTACGAGGAGGCATTGGGCGCCCTGCGCCGGGCGGAGGCTGCCGGTCCCCGCGGGCGTACCGCTGCAGACCTACACTTCCGTATGGGGCGCTTGCTGCAAGCGCAAGGGGCCGAGGCGCCCGAGGTGCAGGCGGAGTTTCTGCGCGCGCTCGAGTCCGATAGCTCCCACCGCGAAGCCTTGGGGGCGCTCGAGGGCATGGCTCGCGCCGCGAACCTCCCGTCAGACCTCGTTCAGCTGCTCGAGATGCGGGCGTCGGTGGCAACGGAGGCCGCGGAGCAGGTGCCTCTTCTCAGGGAGATCGCCGACCTTTACCGCGGCCCGCTGGGGAACGCGGCCGCGGGTCTTCCGGCGCTGGAAAAACTCACCGCTCTGGTTCCCGACGACCTCGAGGTGCGGGAAGCCTACGGCCAGGTCTTGATTTCGGTGGGGCGGGTGGAAGAGGGCGAAGGTCTGCTCGAATCCCTCATCGAAGGGCTCATGCAGAAACGACAGATGAAGGCCGTCGCGCGCCTGCGGGGCACTTTGGGACTGGCGGCCGAGGCCCGCGGAGACGTGGCGAAGGCGCTGGCGCATCTCGAAGCGGCCCAGCAACTCGACGCTTCGTCGCCCAGGGTGGCGGTGGCGCTTGGGCGCTTGGCCGAGTCAGCGGGGGATCTACAAAAAGCCTTCAAATATTATCGAAACTTACTTCTGCTCTCGTTCGACGAAGGGGCAGCCGGCATCACGAAGCCCGAGGTGTATCTGGCGCTGGCGCGGCTGCACCTGGCCGAAGGCGAAACGTCGAAGGCCCGCGGCATGGTGGATCGCGGTCTGGGTGTAGCCCCGAACCACCCCGATCTGAAGCAGCTCTCAGAGGCGTTGAAGCGGGCGTCGTAAGCGGGGACCGTGGGCTCGTCCCGGTGGCCTCACACCGGGTCGCCCCTCTAACCGTAGACCTTGCGCATGAGAAAGCGCAACGCGCGCCGCACGCGCGGGCGGTAGGGGTACCGTAGCTGGCCCATGAGCGCCCGCGTGAGCGGTCCGAAGAGGGGCCGGTCTTCGATCACCGTCTCCGTCCAACAGAACTGTCGGATCGCTTCGTGGCCATGCCGCACGCCGAGCCCGCTTTGCTTGATCCCGCCAAGCGGGGACTCGACGCAAAAATAGTGCACCGCCGTGTCGTTCAGGCATACGTTGCCCGTCTCGAGCTGGCGAGCCACCCTGCGGGCTTCGGCCGTGCTGCGCGCGAAAACGGCCCCCGAAAGACCGAACGGCAGGGCATTGGCCACGCGTAAGGCTTCGTCTGCGTTGGCCACCGCGATGACAGGCAGCACGGGCCCGAAGGTCTCCTCCTTTGCCACAGTCATCTCTGGGGTGACGCCCACCAGCAGGGTTGGCGAAAAAAAGCAGCCGGGGCCCGGGCGCTGCTCGTTGCCTACGAGAACTCGGGCGCCCGCCGCCACCGCCTGGTCGATCTGCGCTTGCCACCGCTCACGCAGGGGCGCGAAGATAGTGGCCCCCACGTCGGGCTCTATGTCGGGCGGTCCCACCCGCAGCTGGGCGATTTCTCGAGCCAGATGTGCCGTCAAGGCAGACGCTGCGGTGGCTTCCACCAGCACACGTTCGGTGCGAATGCAGGCCTGGCCGCTGTGCATGAAGGCGCTCCAGACGATCGCTCGTGCTGCGTCTTTCAGGTTGGCGCCCTCGAGCACGATGGCAGCACTTTTCCCACCCAGCTCCACCACCGCGGGAATCAGGCGCGCGCCGGCCGCCGCTGCCACCTTCCGCCCCGCCTCCACGCTGCCCGTGAAGAAAATCATGTCGACGGCCTCCACGAGCGCTTCACCGGTCTGTGAGTCTCCGGTGACCACCTGAAAGACGTCGGCGGGCAGCCCCAGCTCATCCCACAGCGTCTTGACGTGCAAGGAAGACAGGGGTGTCAACGGGGATGGCTTGAGCACCACGGCGTTGCCGGCGACCAGCGGCGCGACGGTGTCGGCAAAGTTGTTCAAGAGGGGCCAGTTCCAGGGCCCGATCACCCCCACGACTCCGCGGGGGTGTTGGAGGATACGGGCACGCTTGTTCGCAAAGAAAAAGGGGCTGCGGCATTCGTCGCCGAGCGCACGCGCGCCGGCGCGGCCTGTCAGGTGTCGGATGAGCTCGCAGGTGTACAGCACTTCGATGGCCTCGGCTTCGTGGGCGGGCTGCCCGCTCTCCGCCGTCAAGGTGTCGACCAAGGCCGTATCGCGCGCCAGGCGGGCGCTGAGGCTCCGCAGGGCGGCCCGCCTGCCGGCAAGCCCCAGGGCGGCCCACCCGGGCTGCGCGCGGCGCGCCCTCTGCACAGCGGACGCCACGTCGCTGGCGCTGGCGACGCTCACGTGCCCAAGCGACCCCCCAGTGGCGGGGTTGCGAATCTCGAGCCGTCGGGACGCAGGGGAGGGGGGCGCAGGTTCCACGGTTTTACTATCCCGCAATCACGGCAGCGGAGCCACGGCCGCGCACCGGTTCGCGCGCAGGTAGGTGTCGTGTCGCCCTGGGAGCGAGGGGATTTGTCGCGTAAACTATCGAGAAACCATGCGATTCGAGCCGTCTGCGGAACAGGCCCTCGTGGCCCGCACCGCCCGCGCCTTCGCCCAGGATGTGCTGCTGCCCCGGGCCGCGGCCCGGGATCGCGCACACACCTTTCCCGAGGAGGAGATGCGGCGCATGGCAGAGCTCGGGTTGGTAGGCCTGACGGTCCCGCCGAGCGAGGGCGGGGTGGGCATGGGCGCCTTGGCACAGGCCGAAGTGGTGGCGGCGCTCGCCGAGGCGGATGCGTCCGTGGCGGTGACCTTGGCCGTGACGAACATGGTGGCCGAGAGCCTCGCGCGCGAAGGCGATGCCCACGTCAAGGCGCGCTTTTTGCGTCCGCTCTGCGCGGGCGGTCTCGTGGCGGGTGCGTTCGCGCTCAGCGAAGCGGGAGCGGGCAGTGACCCGGCGGGCATGCGGACCCTTTGTCGCAAGCACGGCGGCGGGTACCGTCTCGACGGGAGCAAACAGTGGATCACCTCAGGGGACCGGGCCGGGGTCTTCGTGGTCATGGCCCGTCACGAAGGGCCGCCGGGGGAGCGGCCGCGGTTCTCTGCGTTCGTTCTGCCCGCAGGCACGCCGGGGCTTTCCGTAGGGCCGCCCGAAAACAAGCTTGGACAGCGCGGGTCGACCACGGTGCCCTTGACTCTCGAGGCCGTGGATCTTCCCGCGCACGCGCGGCTTGGCGCCGAGGGCGACGGCTTTCGCATCGCCATGGCCGCGCTCGATGGCGGTCGCATCAACGTGGCCGCCATGGCCGTGGGCGTTTCGCGTGCCGCGCTGGGGGCGGCTTTGGCGTACGCCCAGCAGCGTGAGCAGTTCGGGAAGCCCTTGTCCGCGTTTCAGGCAATTCAGGTCTCCTTGGCGGACGCGGCGACCCAGCTCGAGGCAGCGTGGCTGATGGTGGCGCGGGCCGCCTGGGCGAAGGACGCGGGATTGCCGTGCACGCAGGCCGCCGCGGAGGCCAAGTTGTTTGCCAGCGAGGCGGCGCAGCGGATCTGCGATAGCGCCTTGCAGGTCCATGGCGGTTACGGGTACACACGGGAGTTTCCCGTGGAGCGCTTTGTGCGCGATGCTCGCGTCATGACGATTTACGAAGGCACCAGCCAAATTCAAAAGCTGGTGGTGGCCCGCCACGTCCTGCAGGCGCTGAGGGAGACGCAACATGTCTGAACCTGTGGGACGCCGGTTGCGGATTCTCGTGGCGAAGCCCGGCCTCGATGGTCACGATCGGGGGGCAAAGGTGGTGGCCCGTGCCCTGGCAGATGCCGGTTACGAAGTCATCTATACGGGCCTTCACCAGACCCCCGACATGATCGCAGCGGCCGCGGTGCAGGAGTCCGTGGACGCGGTGGGGCTGTCCATCATGTCCGGAGCTCACATGACCCAGTTCCCGGCGGTCAAGCGTGCGCTCGAAGCCAGGGGCGCGGCCGACGTACCGGTGTTCGGCGGAGGCATCATCCCGGACGAAGACGCGGAGAGCCTCATTTCGTCCGGCCTCGCCGCCGCCATTTTCAAGCCGGGCACGTCCCTGCAGCAGATCGTGAATTGGATCGAGACGACCTTGCGTCCAGCCTTGAACGAACCCTCTTGGCCCCCTCCCCAGGATCTTCCACCCGCATGAAACCGCCTATGCCACGACGAATGACTCTCTTTGCCGCGGGCGCCCTCGTGTTCCCAGGTGCCGCTGTTTTTGCAGCTCCGGAGCCGCCCACCGAAGCGCAGCAGGTCATGGCCGCTGTCGAGAAGGCGTTGCAGCGGCACGCGGGCGACGTACACGCCTGCTTTGGCAGGGCTCTGGCAGACCGGCTTGACGTGGCGGGAAAGCTCGAGCTGGACGTGACCGTGGGCGCCGGGGGCAACGTCAAAAGCAGCGAGGTCACGGCGAAGTCCGACGCGGTTCCCGAGGGCCTCGCCGCCTGCGTGCGGGAGGCCTCGTCGACCTGGCAGCTCGAAGGCATCGAACCCGGGGCGTCGGTCGTGTTGCCCTTCACTTTCGCAGGCCAGGCACACCAGTTCGTGGTGAATGCCGCCGACGTGCCCGCGCGCCCCGAAGCCCGAGGCAAGGTGGTGCCTCCCTTCCAGGTGAAGATTCTCGCCGATCGCACGAACGTGCGGGCGCGCCACATGGCCGTCACCCACCTGACGATAGCGCCCGCCAACCGCGTGGCGATGCACAGGCACGCGGAGAGCGCGAAGATCCTCTTCGTCCTCAGTGGAGCCGCCCGCGTTCTGGGTCCCAAGGGACAAGATCCCGTCAAGCTTTCCGAGGGAGATGCCGTATTCCTTCCCAGGGGGTACCCCCACGTGATCGAGAACATGGGGCGTCAGATTCCAGCCGTGATGCTCCAGGTGTTTTCGCCTGCAGGGCCCGAGCTGGTCTACCGTGACCCGAAAGATCCCTTGGGGCGCGCGGCCTTCGAGGTCCTTCGCGGCGCGGCGCCGGGAGCGCCGCCCGGGGCCGAGCTTGCCGTGGTTCGCAAAGACGAGGGCGCCTCGAGCCCGCTTGCCGGGGGCAAGGGGCAGCGCCGTTTGGTGTTCGATCCGAGCGCCACGGGCGATGCCTCGCTCGCGCTCGAGGTGGCGGAGTTCGCCCCCGGGTCGAGCTTGCCGCGCCAGCTTCATCCAAGCTCCGAGGCCTTCATGTGGGTCGTGTCGGGGGGAGGTGTCGTAAAGGCCGGCGCCGAGGATGTGTCATTTGGCGCGGGCCACGCGGTCTTCGTACCTGCCGGACAGCCCTATACGCCCCGCTTCGAGGGCGAGGCTCCGACGGTCGCCGTCCGACTCTTTGCGCCCGCAGGCCCCGAACACGCGCCGGGGCAGCCCGCCTCCGCCCCCGGTGCGCCGGCATCAAATCCCAAAACTCCCTCCGCGGCTCCCGCGGTCAGCCCGCAACCTGGAAACAACCGATGAACTTCACCTTGAACGAAGAGCAGACGCTGCTGCAGCAATCGGTACGCGAGTTCTGCCAGCGGCACATAGTCCCCTTCGCAGCCACGTGGGACGCCGAAGAGCGATTTCCCCTCGAGGTGATCGCGCCCATGGCTGAGCTTGGCCTTTTGGGTATGCAGATCCCCACCCAGTACGGCGGTTCGGGCATGAGCACGCTCGACTACGTCGTGGCTCTCGAGGAGGTGGCGAAGGCCGATGCGTCGATGGGGCTCACGATGGCCTCCCACAATTCACTCTGCACCGGCCACATCTTCCAGGCCGGTAACGAGGCCCAAAAGCGCACGTACTTGCCGCAACTGGCTTCGGGCAAAGTTCTCGGGGCGTGGGGGCTCACGGAGCCTGGGTCGGGATCCGACGCAGGCGCGGCGCGCACGCGGGCGACCCGCAAGGAGAGCCCGGGAGGGGCGGTGACGTGGTCTATCTCGGGAAGCAAGACCTTCATTACCCAGGGAAGCGTGGCCGGCATTTACACGGTTCTCGCCTCGACCAGCCCCGAAAAAAAACAGCGGGGGCTCACGGCCTTCGTCATCGAAAAGGGCACGCCGGGCTTCCGGGTGGGGCGCAAGATAGAGAAAATGGGCCTTCATGCCTCCGACACCACGGAGCTCATCCTCGAGGACGTCGAGGTGTCGGACGCCCAGCGGCTGGGAGAGATCGACGCTGGTTTTTTCGACACGCTCAAGATCCTCGACAAGGGGCGCGTGGGCATCGGCGCGTGGGCAGTGGGCATAGGCACGGCCGCCTTCGAGGCCGCGCTTAAGTACGCCAAGGACCGTGTCCAGTTCGGGCGCTCGATCGCCAGCTTCCAGGCGATCCAGCACATGCTGGCGGACATGGCCACCGACCTCGAGGCGGCGCGTTTGCTGGTGTGGCGTGCGGCGTGTCTGTTGGACGAAGGCCAGAAAATGACCCGCGAGGCTTCGGTGGCGAAATACTTCGCAGGCAAGGCGGCCATGCGCGCTTGCAATGCGGCCATCCAGATTCATGGCGGATACGGCTACACCCGCGAATTCCCCGTGGAGCGCTTCTTCCGGGACGCCAAGCTCGCCGAAATCGGTGAGGGGACCAACGAGGTGCAAAAGATGGTCATCGCGCGCGAGTTGCTCAAGGACGTGGCGTGAGTGCAGGGGGTGGCGTTCCCGCGGCGGCCGAGATTGTGGCTGGCCAACCGCGGGCGCTGGCCCGGCTCATGCGCGACCTGGAAAACGGAGTGCCTGCCGCTCGGGTGTGCCTGGCCTCGCTGGCGGCGCACCTCGGGCGCGCCTTCGTGCTGGGGGTCACGGGGGCTCCAGGCGCTGGCAAAAGCACCCTGGTGGATGCTCTGCTCGTGGCTTATCGGGCGCGGGGCCAGGCGGTGGGTGTGGTGGCCGTCGATCCCTCGAGTCCGCTTTCGGGGGGAGCTTTGCTGGGAGATCGGGTCCGCATGCAGCGGCACGCCACAGACGACGGCGTCTTCATTCGCTCCCTGGCGTCGCGAGGAAACTTGGGGGGGCTGTCGCGAGCCACCGAGGACGTGGTGGACGTGCTCGACGCGGCAGGGTTCGGGGTGGTGATCGTGGAGACGGTGGGGGTGGGGCAGGACGAGGTCGAAGTGGCGGCCCTGGCCGACGTCACGCTGGTGGTCACCGTGCCGGGCCTCGGCGATGGCGTTCAGGCGCTCAAGTCGGGTTTGCTCGAGTTGGCTGACGTGTTCGTGGTCAACAAGGCGGACCGCGAGGGGGCTGACCTCGTCGAAAAAGACCTTCAGACGATGTTGGCGCTCCGGGGCGTGGGCCCGAAGGACGTGCCCATCGTACGCACACAGGCCTCGGCAGGCGTGGGTGTGGAGCGGCTACTCGACGTGCTCGAGGCCCGGCGTGTGACCCTCGATCGACAGGCGCGAGAAGCCCGCCGGCGTCGCCGGACCGAGCTGCGTTTGCGTGCGGCGGTGCTTTCCCGGATGGCAGTGTTGGCTGACGACGCGGCGGGGGGCGCCGCGGGCTGGGCCGCCCGGGCGGAGGCTGTCATCGCAGGCCGCAGCGCCTTTCACGAAGCCGTCGCGGGGGTGTTCACGAACCTACGCTTGCCTACGTCGTCAACCTGACGAGAGGCCTACCTTCGTGCGGGGCGATTCGTGGCCCGCGCGCCCCGGTGATACGATGAAGACGTGAAGCGTGTTCCTTGTCGGGGAGGGCTTCGGCCCGCGTGCGGTGGGTCGGTCATTGCCCTTGGGGTGGCCGGCCTCATCTCCATGGGCTCGTTCGGCTGCGGGTTGCTCGACCTCGAGAGCTTCCGAGGCATCACGTTCTCTCTGCCCGAAAAATCCTATGCGGTGGACACCGCAGACCCGAAGTGGAAAACGCCACCGTCCGGGACCGCGCCCACTGTGACGTGTGGGCCGGGTCGGGCCACGCAAGATTGCTGTGCGCTTCCGGAGCCCCTCAGTAGCACCTTCGCCATCGATTGCCAGAAGTACCCGTTAGTGTGTTGGAACGGTCAGTGCGCGTTCCAGTTCACCTTCGAGATGGACTCCCTGGTGGACCTGAAAAAGGAAGTCCCCCAGCTGGCGTCGACCGCCACCTCGGCGCTGTCCGATATCGTACTCAAGAACATAAAAATCACCTTGAACAACGGGCTGAACATTCCGCTGCCCCCCATAGAGGTGTTCGTGGCCCCCCAGGACGCCGCGAGCGGGGCCGATCCCCGGGCGAAGAAGATCGCTGTGGTGCCGGCACATCCCGCGGGATTCATGGGCACCGAAACCTATGAGGTCGACGCCGCGGGGCAGGCCGCGTTTTCTCAGTTTGCGACCAACTTTCAAACTCCGTTCAAGGTGATCGCGCGAACCTTGGTCACCATCGAAGCCGGGCAGTCCGCCCCTTCGGGTAAGGCCACCGCGAAAATCGGAGGGCAGGTGGAGGCCAAGATCTAGGGCCGCGGGGCCTGGCCCGCCAGGGCGTAGGCCCTCTCGGTCAGGAACGCGAATCGCCGCCGGCGGCCGCCGCCAGTGGGGCCACCTCGCGTTCGACAGTCTGGGGCGCTTTTTCGGCCACGGCGATCACGCGTCCGACCTCGCCACGGGATCCATCGGAGCGCCTTGCAGACAGCCTGCCGTTGTTCACCCGCTCCTTCAGCTCCTTGCCCACCTTGAAGAAGGGCAGGCGCTTCGGGCGCACCGGAACGGCGGAGCCGGTGCGGGGATTCCGCCCTTCGTAGGCCTTGTATTCGCGAATCTCGAAGCTGCCGAAGCCGCGGATCTCGATGCGCTCACCTCGGCGTAGCGAGGCCTCCATGCTGTCGAACACGGTGTTCACCAGCAGTTCGGCGCGCCCCTTGGGGAGCTTTTGCGTTTCACACAAGATTTCGATGAGGTCCGACTTCGTCATTTTGAGAATCCCGCCCCCGAGCTAGAACATCGCGAAAACTGGACCGTTCTTTAGCTTAGACCACTTGTTCCGTTTTGCGCAATAGGACATTACGCGGATTGTTGGTGTTCGCCGAACACCTGCCGCAGGACGTCCGCGATCTCGCCCAAAGTGGCCCCAACCTTCACCGCGGTCAAGATAGCGGACACGAGGTTGTCTGTCCCCCTTGCGGACTCTGCGAGCTGGCTCAACGCCTCGCCCGCCCGTGGGCCGCGCACGCTCCGGTGGAGGCGTACCCGTGCCGCCTGGGCGGCTTCCACGGCCGGATCCAGGCGGTGAAGCGGAGGGATCCCCGAAGGCTCGTCGCTTGGGGCGCCGGCGCTGCCTTCCGTCCCGGAGACGAAAGCGTTTTGTCCCACCACGAGCACGTGGCGGCTCTCCAGAGCCAACTGGTGGGCGTAGGCGCGCTCCTCGATGAGCCGTTGCGGGAAGCCGGCCTCGATGGCGGCCCGCATGCCTCCGCGGGCGGAAATCTCGTCCATGAGGGCAAGGGCGCGGGCTTCGAGGTCGCTCGTGAGCGCCTCGACGGCGTAGGCCCCCCCGAGGGGGTCCACAATGTCGCCCACGCCGGATTCGTGAGCCAAGATCTGTTGAGTACGTAACGCCAGGCGGGCCGAGGCCTCCGTGGGCAGCGCCAGGGCTTCATCGTAGCCGTTGGTGTGGAGCGACTGCGCGCCCCCCAGCACGGCGGCGAGGGCTTCGACGGTGGTGCGCACCACGTTGTTGAGTGGTTCGTGTGCCACGAGGGTGGAGCCCGCCGTTTGGGCGTGAAAGCGCAACCCCCACGAGCGCGGGTCCTTGGCCCCGAAGCGTTCACGCATCAGCCGCGCCCACAGGCGCCGCGCGGCGCGGAACTTGGCCACCTCCTCCAGTAAATTGGCGTGTGCGTTGAAGAAGAAAGACAGGCGCGGCGCGAACTCGTCGACATCGAGCCCTGCGGCCAGGGCCGTTTCCACGTAGGTCACGCCGTTGGCGAGGGTGAAGGCGACCTCTTGAACCGCGTCGGACCCGGCTTCCCGGATGTGATAGCCACTCACGCTGATGGTGTTCCAGCGGGGCAGCTCGGCGCGACAGAACGAAAAGGTGTCGGCGATGAGACGCAGCGAGGGGCCTGGCGGATAGATGTACGTGCCCCGAGCCACGTACTCCTTGAGGATGTCGTTTTGGATGGTGCCGGAGAGCTGCGCACGCGGGGTGCCCCGTTCGTCCGCCACCGCGACGTAGAGCGCCAGCAGCGTGGCCGCCGTGGCGTTGATGGTCATGGAGGTCGACACCTTGTCGAGCGGCAAGCCATCGAGCAAAACCCGCATGTCGTCGAGCGTGGCGATCGACACGCCGGTGCGGCCCACTTCGCCCGCGGCCAGCGGGTGATCGGGATCGCGCCCCATTTGGGTGGGCAGATCGAAGGCCACGGAAAGCCCGGTCTGGCCCGCGGCCAAAAGGAACTTGTAGCGTTGGTTGGACTCCGCCGCCGTCCCGAAACCGGCGTACTGTCGCATGGTCCAAAGCTTGCCGCGGTACTGCGTGCCTTGAACGCCGCGGGTGAAGGGGTACGCGCCGGGGTAACCGAGGGCCTGCGCAGGCTCGAAGGCGCGTGCGGCCAGGTCGCTTTCATCGAAGACGTCCGGCAGAGGGATGCCCGAGGGGGTCTCGAACGAAGGCTTGCGCAAGCCCCGCGCCCGGGCGGGTGCGAGAACGTCCCGTTCCCACGCGGCGCGTGCGTCGGGGGGGAGGGGTGGTTTGGAGGACGTGGACACCCGTGGAGTGTGCCGCCCCTCGGCCTTTCCCGCGAGAAACCTGTCCCGGCGGAACGCCTTCGACGCGTGAGGTCTCGCGAGGCGGGTGAAGAGCGGTACAATCGCGGCCATACATGTCAATCGTTACGTTCACGACCGATTTCGGGTGGGCCGACGGCTACGTGGGAGCCATGAAGGGCGTGGTGCTGTCCCGCGCCCGGGGCGTCACGTTGGTCGACATCTGCCACGAGGTTCCGCCGCAAGACGTGGCGGCGGGTGCCTTCGCGTTGGCCCAGGCGGCGCCTCATTTTCCGCCCGGAACCGTTCACGTGGCGGTCGTCGACCCCGGCGTGGGCGGCGCACGGGCCGAGGTGATCGTATTGGCGAAGAACCACCTGTTCGTGGGTCCCGACAACGGCCTTTTGACGCTCGTGGCTCCCCGGCCCGACGCGATCTTTGCCATCGAGTCGCCTGCTTTTCGTCGCCATCCGGTCAGCCCCACCTTTCACGGACGCGATGTCTTCGCGCCTGCCGCCGGGCTTTTGGCAGCGGGCGTGCCTCCCGAGGAGGCGGGGCGCATGATGTCGACCCTGGCGCCGCTTGCCAATGCGGTGGGGGCCGAGGCCGATGGGCACGCCCATGTGGTTCACGTGGACCACTACGGCAACGTGGTGACGTCTCTGCGTCAGGAGGCGTTGCCCCCGGGGGCCCGTTCGGTGCGCATGTTCGTCACGCGCGACGAAGGTCCCTTGCCGCTCCAACTTCCCGTGAGAAAAACCTTCGCGGACGTCGACCCCGACGCGGCTTTGGTCTACGTCGGTTCGGCGGGGCTCCTCGAGATTGCCGTACGCAACGGGTCGGCCGCTGCCCGCTTCGGCCTACGAAGGGGCGTCAACCTGAGCATCGAGGTCATCGAGACATGACTCGCCTGGAAACGCTCGTGGGCGTGGTGGGACTGCTCGTCACGTCGGGGCTGGCCTGCACGGTGGGCAGCGGCAGCGGAGACGCGGCGGGCCCCCTGTTCGTTCGCTCGTGCGGCGCATTCGGGGGGCCGGTCGACGTCAACGACCCTTCGACATTCAAGGTGTTCGATCTGGACCCGTCGTTTTTTGCGGGTGAGCCCGTCGAAGACATTCGCGAAGGCGAAAAGACCAACCGCCTCATGATTCGCCTGCAGCGCGATGGCGGCGGCATCGAGAACAGCGACACGCTGTTTTTCGACGTCGTCAACTCGCGCGAGGTGGCCCGGTGTGTGCGCGGGCGGAAGCTTCTGTCCACGAGCGGCGTGCTGCTGCCCGATTACGACGCCCGCGTGTGCTACTGGCCCTCGCCCGAAGGCCCCGCCCGTCTGCGCGTGGGCCCCACGGACTACGTACGTGCCCATCTCGCCCCATACCGAACGTGCCGCTCGAGCGTTGCACCCCAGGTCGTGGTGGGCACGGCCGTTCCTTGTACGCCCGCTCAGGGGCAGACCAGCTGCCCGGCGGACGATCCCGACAGCTGGGAGTCGTTCATCGAAGTGCGCGCCTTCGGCTCCGCCTTCGTGGATCCCGGCACGCCGCCCACGGATCGCCCGGAGGTCGAAGGAAGCTTCAAGGTGGACTTCGGCGGCCGCATTTGGGCGCCCAGGTTCCGGCTGACTGTGCGGGACGATCAGCTCATCGACCCGGAGCCAGGGGTCGCCGGCCCTCTGCGCCCGGACGTCCTGGGGACCATGGAGGGCTTTTTCGACTTCGACCTCGAGCGCGGGCGCGCCGTGCAGACCTTCCCCTGAGGCTTGCCAACCGTCTCGGTCTTCAAGCCGTCTCAGCATCCGTGAGCAGGGGGCTTTGCGGCGGGCGTGGTAGCGACTAGAAGGACGGCTGTCCATGTCGCGTCCGCTTCCCGCCCTGCCCATCGATTCTTTGCTGCCCGAACTCGTGGCCCTCGTGCGCGCGCGGGGCATGGTCGTGCTCGAGGCCCCCCCGGGCGCCGGCAAAACGACGCGTGTGCCGCGGGCCTTGCTGGATGCGGGCCTCGACGCGCAGGGGGAGATCGTGGTCCTACAACCGCGAAGGCTGCCCACCCGGCTTTCGGCCGAGCGGGTGGCCGAAGAGTTGGGCGAGGCGCCGGGCGAGCGCGTGGGGTACACCGTGCGCTTCGAGGACGTGGCGGGGCCGCGGACGCGGGTTCGTTTCGTCACCGAAGGGGTCTTGACCCGGCGCTTGCTGGCGGACCCGCAGCTCGAGGGCGTGGGCACCGTGGTGCTCGACGAGTTTCACGAGCGGCATCTGGCGACCGATCTCGCGCTCGGGCTCCTGCGAGACCTGCGGGCCCGGGCACGCCCGGACCTCCGCCTGGTGGTGATGTCGGCCACGCTGGATGCCGAGCCCATCGCCCGTTTTCTGGGTGATGCCCCCCGGCTGCGCAGCGAAGGACGGCGCTTCGAGGTGCAGGTCGAGCCTCTGGCTCAACCCGACATCCGGCCCCTGGCCGACCAGGTCGCGGCGGCCGTGCGGCGGCTCATCCAGGAGGGGCTCGACGGCGACGTGCTCGTGTTTTTGCCGGGCGCCGGGGACATCCGCCGCTGCGCCGAAGCCCTCACCGAGCTGGCTGGACGCCATGATTTGTTGGTGCTGCCTCTGCATGGCGATCTGCCACTCGCGGAGCAGAACCGGGCGGTTCGCCCCGCCGATCGACGCAAGGTGATCCTGTCGACGAACGTGGCCGAAACCTCGGTCACCATCGATGGGGTGGTGGCGGTCATCGACTCTGGCCTGGCCCGCGTGGCCTCGCACTCTCCGTGGTCCGGGCTGCCGGTGCTCAAGGTGGCACCCGTGAGCCAAGCTTCGGCCATTCAACGCGCGGGCCGAGCGGGACGTACCCGCCCGGGTCGGGCGCTGCGTTTGTACACGCAGCACGACTTCGAGGGCCGCCGGGCCTACGACGTGCCGGAGGTGGCGCGGCTCGACCTCGGCGAAGCCGCTTTGGCGCTGCACGCCCTGGGCGTCGAGCGCCCCGCCAACTGGAGCTGGTTCGAGTCTCCCCCCGTGCCGGCCCTCACGGCGGCGGAGACACTGCTCGAGGGCCTGGGCGCGCTCGACGGCGCGGGAAAGCTATCTTCTGTGGGGCGCGCGATGCTGAGGCACCCCGTGTACCCGAGGCTGGCGCGCATCCTGGTCGAGGCCGAGCGGCTCGGGGTCAGCGAGCCGGCGGCCACGTTGGTCGCGATCCTGGGGGAACGAGACATCCGGCGCCGCGCCCGGGTGGGGTTCGACGGGCAGGGGGGGCGGCCCGGGGGGGAAGAGACGGCGGACGTCTTCGAGGTCTTGGACCTGTTCGAGCAAGCGGCAGCCGCGCGCTTTCATGCG
Organism: Myxococcales bacterium; assembly: GCA_022184915.1. Classification (NCBI taxonomy): domain Bacteria; kingdom Pseudomonadati; phylum Myxococcota; class Myxococcia; order Myxococcales; species Myxococcales bacterium. The sequence continues at coordinate 217,592 of JAGTJU010000006.1, forward strand.
GGCAGTCTGCGCGGCCTGGATCTCGAGCCTCGCGCGGTGGAGGCGGTACGCAAGGCCGCACGTCAGCTGGGGCGGGGCGGGGTGACGCGGCCGATGCGCACCCTCGACGAGCGTGACCACGCGCTCTCGAAAGCCCTGCTGGCGGGCTTCGTGGATCGGGTCGGCAAGCGGCGGGCGGGGCCTCAAAGCGACGTGGTGCTCTCGGGCGGGGGCTCTGCCGGTCTCGGCGCACGCCCTGAAGGGCCGTTGCTGGTGGTGCTCGACGCGCAGGAGGTCGACCTTGCGCGGGGGCGCGGGGGCGTCCGCGTGCGCCTTGCCGCGCCCATCGAAGCAGACTGGCTCATCGACTTGGCGCCGGAGCAGCTCGAAGAGGACGAGGCCTTGAGCTTCAACCCGCAAACGGAGCGTGTCGAGCGGCTGAGCCGCTTGCGCTATGGCGCGGTGACATTGGATGAGACACGTCGGCCGGCCGAGCCGGGCCTCGAGGCCACACGGATCCTGGCCGAGGCCGCCGCCACCTCAGGCGCAGGGCTGTTCGGCGAGGGCACGGGGCTGCAAACGCTGTCCCTGCGCCTTGCGCTCTTGCGTGCGCATCTGCCGGAACTCGAGGTGCCCGAGCTTGACGGCGAGGGAGAGCCGTCCGCGGCGTTGCTGGAGGCGCTGTGTGAAGGCTGCACCAGCTTCGAGGCGCTGCGCGCCCGAGACCCGCTGGCCTCGCTCGTGGCAGGGCTTCCGCCAAACGTGCAGGCTCGACTGCCGGTGGACGCTCCCCTGCGCGTTCGTTTGCCGGGCGGTCGTGAGCTTCCCGTTCACTACGAACCCGACCGACCGCCCTGGGTCGAAGCGCGCTTGCAAGATTTCTTCGGCATGGCCGAGGGGCCCAGCATTTGCCGCGGCCGTGTGCCCCTGGTGTTGCATCTGCTCGCGCCCAACCATCGTGCCGTCCAGGTCACGCGCGACCTCGCCAACTTTTGGCGCCAGCACTACCCGCCGTTGCGCCGGGAGCTCGGCCGGCGGTACCCGCGGCACGCCTGGCCCGAAGACGGCGCCACGGCCAAGCCCCCGGAACCCAAGGGGCGACGGTAGCATCAGGGAGGTCAGACGCCTTGCGCTGCGCCGGCGATGCGCTTTACTCCCCGCCCAGGAGGCAACCGGACGCATGGCGATTGAAGTTGGCAAGAAGGCACCCGCGTTTTCGCTGAAGAACCAGGCGGAGGACACCGTGAAGCTGGCTGACCTTGCGGGCCAGTGGGTGGTGCTCTACTTCTATCCGAAGGACGACACGCCCGGTTGCACCACCGAAGCGTGTGAGTTCACGGAGGGGCTTGCGGGGTTCGAGAAACTGGGGGCCGTGGTGTACGGGTGTAGCCCGGATTCACCGGAAGCTCACCAAAAGTTCATCGCCAAGCACAAGCTCGGGGTGGGGCTGCTGTCGGATCCCACGCACGCCATGATGGAGAAGTACGGCGCCTGGGGTGAGAAGAACATGTACGGCAAGATCACCACGGGCGTGATCCGGTCGACCGTGATCATCGACCCCAGCGGCAAGGTGGCCCACCGCTGGGCCAAAGTGAAGGCTGCGGGACACGCGCAGGCCGTCGCCAACAAGCTCGAAGAGCTGCAAGCCTAAAACGGCACGCACCCGAAGGGCGCCCCGGGCTGGAAAGACGAAAGGTCGAAGCAACGCCACCCCGGGGGACAAAGGGCTGGCGCCTGCTCGCAGCCCACCTGCGAGCACACCCCGCCCGTCGTGCCGGGGGCGATCAGGCAGACGCTGGTGGTGGGGCTTTGGCAGTCCCGGTGGCTGATCCCGTCCTCGCAGGGGGTTCCGAAGCCAATGCCGTCTGCACCACCGCTGTCCGATGCCGCGCCGGCGTCGGGGGCGGCGCCGGGTTCTGGCAGGCACTGTCCGTAGGAAAAGCGGTAACCCACGTCGCAGCGGTCCTCGGGCTGGCAGCTGGCGACGAGCAAGGCGGCCCCAAGCGTCGAGGCTGCAAGTAGGCGGGAGAGCCAGGGCGTCGTGTGGGGCAGCGGCATGGTCAGAAGCTCAGGACGAAGCGTGACGAAAAGAACCCCAGGCTCACGTTGTCGCCGTAGACGCTGTCCAACACCGACAGGACGTACTGGGTTTTGATCTGGGCGACCTGCGACAGATAGATGTTCACGCCCAACGAGAAGGCATGCCCCCGGTCGATGAGGTCGGTGCGCTTGTTCGCGTCGATGTATTCCACGTAGACGAGGGGCTCGATGAGGTTGAATCGGTAGGCGGCGAGGGCGTAGCCGTAAATTTCGGTGCGGTTCGGCTCGGTGGCGGCCGGGTTGACCAGGACGCGCGGGTAGAGTCCAGGGTCGTGAGTGACCCTGCGGATCACCGCCTCCGTTCTCACCCGCAGGCCTTTCCAGTCGACCGAGAGGTCGGCCCCGAACGAGGTCTCCTGGCGTCCGATGGTCTGCGTGATGTCGATCCCCAGGTTGCCGCCCGCGTCCACGACCACCGCGCGCTGCTCGTCCTCCGACGTGCCGTGAAACACCGAGATTCCCAGCGTGGGGCGAACGCTTCCAAAGCGGCTGGCGCTCAGGCGGCCTCCGAGCGCCTTGTCATCGGTCAGGTCGAACTGAGACGCCGTGCGGCCGTTGCTCACGTACGCGCTGTAGCCCAAGGTGAGATCATCGCGGGTGAAGCGGCCGAACGCGTGCACACCCGTCTGCTGCCGCAAAATGGCCTCGTTGAGCAGAAAGCTCGGCATCAGCAGTGAGATCAGGGTGGGGGTGCCGTGATCGATGTTCCAGATCCCCCAGGGCGTGAGGAAGTACCCTGTTTGGATGGTGAGCCGGGCATCGTAGTGCCATTCCAGGACAGCCCGTTCGATGATGATGGACCCCAAGCGCACGATGCTCCGCCCCGAGGCGCTGGTGCTGTCGATGAGGCTCGTGTCTTGCCTGCGGGCCGGTCCGATCCCTCCCACGGTGACGTTGCCGTGCGGGTGGAGGGAAAACCGCGTTTCGAGCAGCGCCCGCCATTGTGGCCGAGGGCGCGCGTCGAAATACAAGTTGTTGTTGCCGCTTATGAACGTGGTCTCCGACGAGCCCACGAGCCCCTTGACCAGCGGATCGGGGGACAGGTACCGCTGCAGGCCCATGTCCATGAAGCCGTAGACCGAGATCGCACCGGGGCGTTGCTCCTGATCGCCGGCCGCCAGAGCGCCCAGGGTGTCGTCGATTTGGCTGGCCAAGGACGCGTCCAGCAAAGCGGACTGCGCTGCCACCGTCTTCTCCAGGGTCTCGATGCGTGCCTTGAGCGCGGCAGCCTTTCTCTCTTCGTCACTGGGCGGCGGAGCGACCGCGTGGACGGGGGGCGTGTCCTCCGCACGGCTCGTGGCAGGCGCCAGGATGAGGCTCCCCAAGCCCACCAAGATGAGGCGAGTGGCGCGCATCAACGGCTTGGCTTTCCCGGCGCAGCACGCGCCTGCTTCCCCCGCCGCAGCTGCCACGAAGCCAAGGGCATCGAAACCACCATCCGTCGCAGGGCTGCATCGGTAGGTGTACGAAAGAGTTGAGCCCCGGCGCCGGGCTCGGCGGGGGCATCACCTCCCGAGGAGCACGCGCAGCTGCCCGCGCTCGTCGAAGCTCACGAGCGCGTGCATACCGGGCCTGAGCTGACCCTGCACGATCTGGGCAGCCAGGGGGCCTTCAACGAGCCGCTCGAACGCGCGGCGCAAGGGGCGCGCGCCGAGGCTGCGGTCGAGGTCCTCGGCCAGCACTTGGTCGATCACCGATTCGTCGATGCGGAAGCTGATGCCCCGTTCACTCTCGAGCCGGGCGCTCGAGGCCTCGGCCACCTTGCCCACGATCGCGCGCAGGTCCTTTTCGCCGAGCGTGCCGTAGCACAACACCTCGTCGATGCGGTTCCACAGCTCGGCCGGCAGCCGCGACCGCGCCAGCGCCAGGACGGTGCTCTCCGCGGGAGAGCGGCCTTGACGAAACAGCTCGCTGCCCAGGTTCGACGTCATCACGATGGCTGCGGCTGAAAAGTCGACGGTGCGACCGCGGCCGTCGGTGAGGCGCCCGTCCTCGAGCACCTGAAGGAGGAGCAGGAGCACGTCGCGGTGGGCTTTTTCGAACTCGTCGAAGAGCACCACCGAGGCCGGCCGCCGGCGGATCGCCTCGGTCAGTTGTCCCCCTTCTTCGTAGGCCACGTAGCCTGGCGGGGCGCCTACCAGGCGGGCCACCGCGTGCGCTTCGTTATACTCGGACAGATCGATGCGCAGCAGGGCCGACTCACCGTCGAAAAGCGCATCGGCCAGGGCACGTGCGGTCTCCGTCTTGCCCACGCCCGTCGGGCCCAGGAGCAGCAAAGAGGCCAGGGGGCGCTTGCCCCGAAACCCGGCGTGGCTCCTGCGCAGCAGATCGGCGATGCGCCCTCGCGCGCCGTCGTGACCCACGATGCGCGTGGCCAGGAGCTGCTCGAGCCGGCGGTACCGATCGTCGTCCGTGCGCAGGAGCTGGCTTGCGGGCACGGATGCCGCATCGGCGATGACGGCGGCGATCTCGTCGTCGGTCACCAACGCCGCCCCGAGGCGCTGCGCCCGCGCGGCCGCCAGATCGGCAATGGCGAGCGAACGTCCCGGTTCGCTGCGATCCGAGGGATAGCGTGGCGAGAGCCTCACGAGGGTACGGGGGGTTTGTGGCGCGAAGCGGAGCTGGCGCGTCTCGGAGAGTGACGTCAGGCCCGCCTCAATCATGGCGGTAAGGGCGTCGGGGGCGGGGGGCCCCAGCGTGACCCGCTCGAGGTTGCTCGTCAGGTCGGCCGCATGCACCTCCAGGCGGCGCAGGTCGGCGGGGGTCGCGGTCAGGACGAAGCGTCGACCCGCGCGCGCAGCGGCCAGGAGCTGGGGCGGGCCGTCGCTGCCCTCGGCACCCAGCACACTCAGGCCGTCGAGGGCCACGATGGCGCTGGGCGGCGCGGTCCGGTGAAGGGTCGAGAGCCAACTACCCGGGCTGCCGCCCGCGGGCCCCTCGGCGGGGCAGAGCAGGGGCTCGGTCAACGAGGCTGAGAGGGCTTCGAGCAGTGTGGTGCGCCCCGAGCCAGGCTCGCCCACGATGCAAGGCACCCGGCTCGGGTGCGCGCGAACGAGGTCGAGCAGGCGCCCGAGCTCCCTATCGCGGTGCAAAGGCAAGACCGGCGGTGGCCCGAGAGGAACGAACGCGGGGGGCGGCTCGGTGTCGACGTTCAGGCGTCCTGCCGGCGCAGGCTCCATGGCCTGGCGAGGCGAGGCGACCGGCACCACGGGGGAGGGCACAGGGGCCGGGGCCACGGAGCGGGGCGCGGCGCGAAAGGCCGCGGCGCTGCCTGCGCGCACGGGGGCGATCTCGCGCCCCCCGGCGCGCTCGATGTGCCGGTCTCCGAAACGTCCGGGGCCCGTCAGCGCTCGCATCACGACGGAGCGGACCCGTGCCGGGTCGTGGCCCGCCAAGCGCAGCAGATCGAGGCCTGCGCCGCCGCTGCGAAGAATCGCCAGCAGCAGGTGCAGGGACGAGACTTGTTTCGCACCCAGATCCCGGGCGATGGCAACACTCGCGTGGGCAAGCTGCAGGAGCGCATCGAGAGGCTCGGGGCGGACCTCACCCAGAAAGGCTTCGAGTCGCCCCGAGTTGAGGCCTCGTTGCTGGAGCAGGCGGGCTGCCGCCCCCCCCACGCGCACCAAGGCCAAGAGCACGTCGGCCGAGCTGGGGGCCCGTCCCGTGTACGCGGCGAGGCGCTGGCTCTCCAGGAGCGCAGCGGTATGGTCGGCGGTGGGCGCAAGGCCGTCCGCCCCACCGAGGGGCACGGAAGTGCCGGCGGAATCCGAGGGCCCTACCAACATGTAGGTCCACGCTAACAGGGCCGGGGCTTCGGTCAAAAAAACGCGCCCTCTTGCGGCTCCCGGGCCACTTCTTGATAAGGTGGACCAACGTCCCAATCCGTCATCTCGTTCGTTGAGGGGAGGAAAACCCAACGCCATGAAATCCCGCGCTCGATTGTTCTTTGGGGTTCTCACAGGTCTCGTCATCGCCACCGGGGCGGGGCGGCTCATGCCCTCTGCGTTCGCGGGCAAGAAGCCCGAGGACGTCTTCAAGGGCCAGGTGGTCGTCACGAAGAAGCGTCTGCCCTCCAAGTTTTCCTCAGGCGAAGCTTTCATTTCGGCAATCAAACAGTCGAAAACAGACAAGATTTGGCCGAAGGAACAGAAGGGTAACGACGACGCGACCTGGAAGGTCGAGTACGTGGCGTTCTTCGCCCGGCCGCTCGATGACTTCGAGGTGATGGTGAAGTTCTACGACGTCACGGGCGGGACCCGTAGGTACGTCGCGGGAGACGCGCAGATGACCCGCGAACGCGGGACCCGGGTGTTCGCCTCCGACATGGAGCTGTCGAAACCCGAGTTCGACGCCAACCGCAAGTACCTGATGGTGCTCGAGTCACACGGTCGCACCGTGGCGCAAACGACCTTCTGGTTGCGGGGCAAGGGGGAGGAGTACTCCGGGAAGGTCGAGTTCAGTGACGGTGAGGCGAAATAGGCTGTCGGACCGCGGGCTCGTCCCGCGATTCATTTGACGCCCCGGCCGCCCTCGCGTTAAGACCGGCCCGTGCGGTCCTGGTTTCGCAAGTGCGTAGTGGCAGCGTTGGTCTGGGTGTGGGTGGGGAGCGCGCCGGCGCCGGCGCTGGCGCGCAGGCCCTCGCGGCCCGCGGCCCCAGCTGCGTCCAAGGGGGAGGCTTTGCGCCCGGCAGGTCCTGCGCGCACACCGGTGAGTGAAGCCGAGCTCGAGACGCTCAAGCGCGCTCTGGTGGGCTCCGAGGCCGATGCCGCCGAGACGGCTGCGCAGCGGCTTGGCGGAACGGGCCAGGAGGCCGCCGTCGACGCCCTGGTCGAGGCCTTGGCACTCGGCACGTGGCCGCAGCTGACGATCCGGTACCTCCAGGCCCTCGGGCGCCTCAACCATACGAAGGCGCTACAGGTCCTGGTTCTCTACGCAGGCAACCGACACCCCGACGTGCGTGTGGCGGCGGTGCAGGCGCTTGCCCCGATGCAGGACGACGGAGCCGCGGGCCTGCTCATCGAGCGCTTGGGCGATGCGGACGCTACGGTGCGAGCCGCGGCCGCCGCCGCGCTCGCGGGCCGCAAAGACGTGCGCGCCGTGCCGCGCCTGTTTCAGCTCGTCAAGAGGAGCGACGTCGGAGCGGCCGTCCCGCTCGGCCTTTTGGCCCCTCTCGACCTGGCACCTCAGGTCGCCGAACTGCGCGGCACCATCGATGACGGCACGTTGTCGAGTGCGCTGGCGGAGTTTCTCAAGCGCTCCGATGCGCCCGACCGGTTGCGCGTGGATCTGGTGCGCACCTTGGGGCGCGTTCCCGGTGCCGAGGCCACCACGGCCCTGGTGGAGTACCTGGCCTCCGTGCCCGAGGGCGAAGCGCGTCCCTCGAAAGAAGAGGCAGAAACGTTGCTCGAGCAGAGGAGCGCGGAATGAAGAGCTTGCGGAACCGGGCCCTTGTTTTGGGCTTCTCGTGCACCCTCCTCGGCTGCGCCACGTCGGGGGGGGCTTCGGATGGCTTTGGCAGCGCGGGTGATCCCGGGCAGGTGGCTGCGGCCCTCGCCCGATCGAGCGCCGTACCTTCGACCCCGCGCAACGCGACGGGACGGGCTTTGGCCTTGCTGGCCGGAGAGAGCGGCAGCCAAAGCGTCTTGGTGGCGGTGGACCTGGAAGACAACCGCGTGATCTGGTGCGTCCCGGCCGAGGTCGACGTGCGTGCCGAGGTGGGGCGGGAGGTGGTCGTTTACGGCGATCCCGCAGGCGCTTTGGTGGGCCTCGACGTTCGCACGGGACGCGAGATGTGGCGCGTGGCCTCTCCGCGTCTAGGCACTGGGCCGGCAACGCTGCTCGGGCACGCCGTCGACGGCGAGGGTGTTTTCGCCGTGTACAAAGGGCCGCCCGGCGCAAGCCCGCCCGCGGTCATTCTGGGCCTGTCCGAGCAAGGGACGCAGCGGTTTCGCCGTCCGCTCGACGAGCGGGTGGGAGCTCCAGCTGCCCGGGGCGGCGTGGTCGCTGTTCCCCAGCGCTCTCAATTCGTGACCCTGCTCGATGGACGCACGGGTGAGTCGCTCGCGGACATTCTCGCCCGCGACGAGGCGGCCGCCTTCGTGCGGGGCTTGCCCGAGGGCTTCATGTACGGATCTCAGGGTGTGTTCGTGGCGTCGAGGAAAACCGCGCTCGGCACCCACGCGGGAGGCGGGTACCTCAAGGCGAAGCTTCCCGAGTTCGTGCGCCCCGTCTACCACTACGACATGTACAAACCGGCACACGCCCGCCACTCGGCGATCGATAGGAACCGGCTGCTGTGGCGCGTGTCGGGCTCTCCCGACGCTCCCGCGTTCCGCAACGGTCAGGTCGTGGTGCACAATTTCCGCTTCTTTTTCGGGTTGGACGCCGCCACCGCGGATCTGACCTGGGCCTACAGCCACCCGCGGCTCGACGCCATTGGCGCCGTCCATACGGGACCTGCGCTGGTCTTCGCGGACGCCGAGGGTAACCTGGGCGCGCTCGAGGCACGCTCGGGGCGCCTCCTGATGAGCGCCGCGCCCGCGGGCTTGGGGGCGCTCAAGGTTCGAGGGGCGTCCTTCGATGCGGAGGGGTTTGGCAAACCCGGCCCTGGTGCACAGCCCTCCGTATCGATCTCGGAGGCGCTCAAGGCCATCGCGCTCGATCCGGACAAGCGCTTTCACGACGTGCAGGTCTTTGCAATCGAGCAGCTCTCGCGGTCGGAGGCACCGGGCGTCACGGCCGCCTTGCTGGAGGTGCTGCAACGGGGCGAGGGCGAACCCTACCTGCTCGAGAAGGCTGCCGACAGCCTCGTCGAGCGGCAGGATCCGCGCTCGCTGCCGCTCTTTTTGGAGGCCATCGAGGTCAAGCCCGATTACGCCGAAGGTCGCGCGCCCCAGCGGCTCGAGCTCATCGCCCGGGCGCTGGCGAAGCTGGGGGCCCGGGACGCCATGCCGGCGTTGGTCGACCACATTCGCTTGCCGCAGACCGACCCCAGCGCCGTGTCCGAAATCGCCGCGGCCGTGATCGCTCTCGAGGCCAAGGAGGTGATAGCCGCCTTCCGTGACTACCTCAGCCAATACCGGGCGGATCCGGCCTTTATGAGTCAGCCTGGTGCTCTCATTGCGGCCGCCAACGTGCTCGCGAGGTTGGGCGATACGCAAGACCGGACCTTGCTCCTGTACGTGGCCGAGGAGCCGAAGACCCTCTCGTCGCTCAAGGTCGCCATCGAGCGCCTCCTCGCGGAAAGTAGCGGTGGGCCTGAGGTGACGCCGCGGGCGTATTGAAGCAAGACGCACTCAAACCGGCGCACGGAGGTGCCGACATCCTAGTGGGGACGACTCTGGCGGCGAGAATGGTCTTTGGTGCAAAGCGATTTACATGTTTTCGTGTGCACGGGGCCCGTTTGCGGCGACGAGGGGACAGCTTTGTGCGACGCGACACGATGTCTCGTGGACGAGCGAGGCTGGTCGGAGTCCCTGCAGGTTCACCGGGAGATTTGTTTGGGCTATTGCCACCAAGGCCCCAACGTCATGCTCGCCGTGGGGACCAACGCCTTCGGCCACGCGCCGGTGCCAGGTTCCCCGGGCAGCGAGATCTTCCACGAGGTCGACCTTGCACGGCTGACGGCGCTGCTCGCAGCGCGCAGGGGCGAGGGGCAGGTGGCTCCGGCCGCGGAACCTGGAACGAAGCGTGGAGGGTGAAGGACTTTCCCCCGATGACGAAGCTGTTGTATGGTGCACCTCGACAATCGGCCCGCCACGCCGGCGGGGTGGTGGGCACGGGGTGGCGGTTGCCCGAGGTGGGCGCCCGAAGGCAGTGTGCGGGAATTGCGGAACGCCGCGAAGTGGCATAAGGATTCATTTGGACATGCGGAACGCTCAACGGACGCTTGGCCTTTTTGCAGGCCTGGGATTTGCGACGCTCGTAGGCTGTAACAACTCGGCCAACCAGGAGCTCATGACGAGGCTCAACGAGGCTGGCGACAAGCTGCTTGCGTGCAAGAAGGAAACAAACGACCTCACGAACGAGGTCAAGAGCCTCAAGCGTCAGCTGGCCACGGCGATGGCCGATCCCAGCAAGCTGGTCCTCAAAGATCCCGAGATCATCGAGCTCATCGCCGACCTACGCGGGGGCGAAGGTGGCGAGATCGGGGTGGGCAAGGGCGACCTGAACCCGGCCGCAGCCAGCAAGATCGTGATGGACGGCGCCCGGGCTTTGCAGCAGTGCTACGAGCGGGCGCTCAAGAAAAATGCCTCGCTGCAGGCGAGGGCGGGGGTGCAGCTCCTGCTCGGGCTTACCGTAGACGCGGGAGGCAGGGTCAACGACGTTTCGGTGCGTCCCTCGATCGACGCGAGCCTCAACGAGTGCATCGAGAGCGTGGCCAAGCGCTGGAAGTTCCCCAAGTTCACCGGCGACGCCGTGACGATCGAGCAGAAAATCATGCTCACGCCCAAGACCTGAGCCGGGCGCCCCTTCGAGAATTGCGCGCAGGCTGCGGGGGCGTCACCCTTGCGGGTTCCATGAGGCGCCTCTATCTCGACCACAACGCCACGACCCCCATGGGCGTTGCCGCCCGCGAGGCGTTCATCAATGCGCTTGCGGACTGGGGGAACCCCTCGAGCGTGCACACCCTCGGAAGGCGGGCGCGCAACGTCGTGGAGACGGCGCGGCGCCAGGTGGCGGGGCTTTTGGGCTGCGACACCGACGAGCTCGTGTTTGTATCGGGTGGGACCGAAGGAGACAACCTCGCCATCCGGGGCTTGGCGCTTGCGGCGCGGGCACAGCGCCCCCCGAGCGACAAGCCTCCCCACGTGATCTCGACACGCCTCGAGCATCCCGCCGTGAGGGGCGCGTTGAACGAGCTGGTGCGCGAGGGGTTCGAGCTGACGGATCTACCCGTCAGCGCCGAGGGGATGGTAAACCCCGAGACCCTCGCTGCCGCCTTGAGGCCCGAGACGGTTCTCGTGAGCGTGGCCTTGGCCAACCATGAGGTGGGCGCCTTGGCCCCCGTGGCGGCGCTGGCGGCCCGCGCGCACGCCGCGGGCGCTTGGTTTCACACAGACGCGGTGCAGGCGGCTGGCCGCATCCCCGTACGCTTACGCGATCTGGGGGTGGACGCGGCCACCGTGTCCAGCCACAAGCTTCACGGGCCAAAGGGCGTGGGGGCGGTGTTCGTGCGGAGGGGCCTCGTGCCGCACCCGCTGGTCACCGGCGGCCATCAGGAGTACGAGCGGAGGGGGGGCACCGAGAACACGCCGGCCCTGGCGGGTTTTGGGGCCGCGTGTGCCGAGGCCGAGGTGCGCCTGGAGGCGGACGCTGCCCAGACCGCGGCATTGCGAGACCGTCTCGAAGGCCAGCTGCTGGCGATCCCTGGTGCCCGGCGGCACGGGCCTGCCGCGGACCGCCGCGTGCCGGGGACCCTCAACGTCGGTTTCGGGGGGGCGCGTGGCGAGCTGGTGGTGATCGGTCTCGATCTCGAAGGCGTCTGCGCTTCGACGGGCGCGGCGTGTACCTCGGGCTCGGTCGAACCCTCGGCGGTTCTGCTGGCCATGGGCCTCACCGTGAAAGAGGCGCGAGAAGCGGTGCGGTTTTCGCTGGGCCGCGAGACGACCCTCACCGAGGTGGACGAAGCCGCGGCCTTGGTGGCCCGGGTGGTGGAACGGGTCAGGGCGGCGGCCGACAAATGAGGCGCCTGCCCCGACGCAGGCCATAAGGCCTCGCGTGCACGGCCGCATCGAGCAAACTGTCCACAGGACATCTTGTTCGGATGCTCAACCTGAGCGAAGTTGAGTCCCTTGATTTCGTTCAGGTTTTGGGTGGCCCCGGCTGTGTTCCTAGGTGCGAACGTGCTCACATGAACCCGCGCATCGGCCCCTTGCTCGAAAATTTCACGCCTCGTCCGCAGGCGCGATACGTGCTCGCTCCATGACGGTGGCTTCGGCCGGACTTCACCCCGACTCCGGGGGCCCATCCGCGCGTACGGCAGGGGCCTGGCCCTTCGTCCCCCACGTGCGCCTGTTCACGGAGCGCCTGGTGGCCGCGGCGAGCCTGGGCGCGCGGGAGGAAGAGGTGCTTGCTGCGGTGATCGAGCTTGGTTTCGTGTATGGCAGCACCCGCGTGGGAGCGAGCGCGGCGTGGTCACCCGATGCCGCTCGCGTCACGCGGGATTTTGGCGCCGAGGCCCGGGCACGACAGGTGTTGGAGAGCTTCGGCCCCGTCGAGCTCTCCGTGCTCGACACCCACGAAGCCCCCCTGGGCTGCAAGGCCGGCTACGTGGTGGGCATCGACGCCGACGACGCCGCTCGGTGCAGCTTCACGGCGTCCGCCCTCCCTCAGCTGCGGAAGCTGGGGTTCTCCGTGGAGCTGGCCCCCGATTATCCGTGGCAGGTCGTGGCCTCCGAGACGGCGTGGTACGCGAACGTGAGCGCCACGGACCCTCCCCCGGGCGACGAAAAGCCCGACTGGTTCAGCCTGGAGCTGGGGATCGAGCTGGACGGACGCAAGGTCAACCTGTTGCCAGCGCTTCTCGATCTCATCGAACGGGGCGGCGGGCCCGATGCCTTCGATACGCTCGTGCCGTGTCGGGGACGGCCCGTGGCCATCCCGGTCGACGACAATCGCTTCGTCTTGATTCCCCCTGAGCGGCTCCGCGTTCTCTTCAAGGTCTTGACCGACCTTTACCGGTTCGAAGGGGACGGAGACGCCGTGAAGTTCACGGCCATGCAGGCTCAAGCGTTGGCCGAGCTCGAGGGGGCGTTCGGCGGCGACCATTCCCCGGGTGAGCTGCGCTGGGAGGGCGCACAAGAGGTCCGAGACAAGGGCCGTGCCTGGAGCCTGAGGCCGCGGATCGATCTCGAACCTCCCAAGGGTCTTCAAGCCACCTTGCGTTCGTACCAACAAGAGGGCCTTGGCTGGCTCCAGCACATACGAAACAGCGACGCCGGCGGCATCCTGGCCGACGACATGGGCCTTGGCAAAACCCTCCAGACCATCGCGCACATCGCCGCTGAAAAGGAGGCAGGCCGCCTGGATCTGCCCGCCGTGGTGGTCACCTTGACGAGCCTTTCGGGAAACTGGCGCAGGGAGATCGAAAAGTTCGCGCCAGACTTGCGTGTCGTGGTGATGCACGGGCCGCAGCGCAAGAGCCTGCGCTATCTCGCCCGGAGAACCGACGTGGTGATCACCACGTATCCCCTGTTGGTGCGGGACGCGGACTTTTACGAGTCGACGCCTTTTCACATGCTGATCTTGGACGAAGCGCAGGCCATAAAAAACGCGCGGAGCCAGGCGCATCAGGCCGTCAAGACGGTCAACGCGCGGCACCGGCTGTGCCTGACGGGCACGCCGATCGAAAACGGCCTGGACGAGCTGTGGGCCCAGTTCGATTTCCTGATGCCCGGCCTGCTCGGCAGCGCCGATTGGTTCAAACAAAAATACGTGGTGCCGATCGAGCGAGAAGGCAGCCGCCGGAGGCTCGAGGAGCTCCGCGGGCAGGTCTCGCCCTTCATGCTCCGGCGCACGAAGGAGCAGGTGGCCACGGAGCTGCCGCCCAAAACCGAGATCGTGCGGCCGGTGGAGCTGCGCGGACCGCAGCGGGACCTCTACGAAAGCATTCGTCTGGCCGCGCACGCCCAGGTACGCCAGGCGATCTCCGAAAAGGGGTTTTCCGCGTCGTCGTTCACCATCCTCGACGCGCTCATGAAGCTGCGCCAAGTGTGCTGCGATCCGCGCCTCGTGCCGCTCGAGTCGGCGCAGTCCGTGAAGAACTCGGCCAAGTTCGAGACCCTGATGGAGCTTCTCGAGCAGCAACTGCCGCGGGGCCGACGCGCGCTGGTGTTCTCTCAGTTCGCGTCCATGTTGAATCTGATTGGGCAAGGCCTCACACAGCGGGACATTCGTTTCGTATCCCTCACGGGGGCCACCCCGAACCGTCAGAAGGTGGTGGATGCGTTCGAGGGTCGCCAGGTGGACGTGTTCTTGATCAGCCTCAAGGCCGGGGGGACCGGTCTCAATCTGACCAGCGCCGATACGGTGATCCACTACGACCCGTGGTGGAACCCCGCCATCCAGGCCCAGGCCACGGACCGGGCCTATCGGATCGGGCAGACCAAGCCCGTGTTCGTCTACAACCTGATCGCCGCAGGCAGCGTCGAGGAGCGGATGCTGGGCCTGCAGCGCCGCAAAAAGGCCTTGGCTGACGGCATTCTGGGCGACACCCGCGCCCAGGGCGCGCGGCTGACGCTGGACGACGTGAACGGCCTGATGGCGCCCTTGTCCGACGGCGACGGCTGACGGGCCTTCCGGGGCGTGGGCAACTTCGTCGATGAGGTCGCCTCGACCTTGGGCGTGGGCTATAGTGCTCCGCCTCCGAGGTGATGTGATGGCGCGCGAACGCATAGTTGTGGCCATGTCCGGCGGGGTCGATTCGTCGACCGCGGCGGGCGTTCTGTGTGAAGCCGGATACGACGTGGTGGGGGTGACGCTGAAGCTCTATGACGCTTCGGGTACGGCGGCGAGCATCGGGGGCCGCTGCTGTAGCCCGCGTGACATCGAAGACGCGCGCGCCACCGCGGCCCAGCTGGGATTTGCCCACTACGTGCTCGACGAGGTGGAGGCCTTCAACGAGTCCGTGATCGACGACTTCGTCAGCGAGTACAGCGCCGGCCGCACACCGAACCCCTGCGTCAAGTGCAACGAGAAGATCAAGTTTGGTCCGCTCGTCGCCTTCGCCAACGCGGTGGGGGCGAGCCGCCTGGCCACCGGCCACTACGCGCGGCTCGCCGAGGGGCCTTCAGGGCCGCGTCTCTTGAGGGCGGTCGACGAGGACAAGGACCAGTCGTACTTCCTCTTCGGGGTGCGTCCCGAGCTGTTTCGGAAGGTGATGTTTCCGCTCGGCGATCTGCGCAAAGAACAGACCCGTGACGTGGCCCGGCGGCTGGGCTTGCCGAACTGCGACAAGCCCGATTCCCAGCAGCTGTGTTTCATCCCGGATGGTGACCACAAGGCCTTCATCACGAAGCGCGGTGGCGGTGGTCGAGCGGGAGCCGTGCTGAACGAAAAGGGCGAGACCCTGGCGCAGCACGAAGGCACCCACCACTTCACCGTCGGACAGCGCAAAGGCCTTCCAGGTGTCGATGGGGTGAAGCGGTTCGTCGTTCGCATCGATCCGGCCACGGGCACCGTCTACACGGGACCCCGGGACCAGCTGGGGCGTCGCGAGGTCGGGGTGGAAAGCATGCGGTGGTGGGGACCCGTGCCCACGGCGCCCGTGCGGGCCGCCGTGCAGATCCGGCATCACAGCAAGCCCCGCGCGGCCGTGGTGCATCCGGAGGGGCCTGACGCCGCCTTGGTGGTCTTCGACGATCCCCAGGAGGGCGTCGCCCCGGGACAGGCCGCGGTGGTGTACGGAGACGAGGTCGTTTTGGGGGGCGGCTGGATCGCGGCGGCCCCGCCACCAAGGCCGGAGCCGGTTGCCGTCCGGCCCGAGGCGTAAGCTTCGCGCCCGCTCAGTGATTGCCCCGCTCGGGCACCTCGGCCCCGCTGCCCCCACGCAGGAAATCGAAGTCGCAGCCCTCGTTGGCTTGCAAGACGTGGTCGCCGAAAAGTTTTGCGTACCCACGGGTCGCTGTGGCCGGGCGAGGCGAAAAGGCAGCCTGGCGTCGGGTCAACTCTTCGGGGCTCACCTCGAGGTGCAGCGTTCGTGCTGCCACGTCGAGCGCGATGACGTCGCCCGTGCGCACGAGCGCCAGGGGCCCCCCGATCGCCGCCTCGGGCGCGGCGTGCAGCACGACCGTTCCGTAGGCGGTGCCGCTCATGCGTGCATCCGAGATGCGAACCATGTCCGTGATCCCTTGCTGCAGGATCTTTTTGGGCAGAGCGAAGTTGCCGACCTCCGGGAAACCTGGATAGCCCCTGGGGCCACACATCCTCAGGACGAGCACCGCGTCGGGGGTTACGGGCAACGCCGGGTCGTCGACGCGCCGGTGGTAGTCGTCCATGTCCTCGAAGACGAGGGCGGGCCCCCGGTGCTTCATCAGGCTGGGTGAGGCCGCCGAGGGCTTGAGAACGGCTCCATCCGGGCACAAATTGCCCCGGAGCACAGCGATGCCGCCTTGGTCCTTGAAGGGCGCGGCCAGGGGGCGAATTACGTCGCGGTCGTAGCAGGGGGCGTCCTTGACGTTCTCCCAGAGGGTCTTGCCGTTGACCGTCAAGGCGTCCTTGTGAAGATGGTCTGCGAGCTCCCGCAGCACGGCTGGCAGCCCGCCCGCGTAATAAAAATCTTCCATCAAAAAGCGGCCCGACGGCATGAGATCGACCAGGCAAGGCACGTCGCGGCCCAGGCGGTCCCAATCGTCGAGGCTGAGCGCGACGCCCAGCCGACCCGCGAGGGCCAGCAGATGCACGACCGCGTTCGTGGAGCCGCCGATCGCGCCGTTGACCCGGATGGCGTTTTCGAAGGCCGCCTTGGTGAGCACCTGCGACAGGCGCAGATCTTCGTGGACCATTTCCACGATGCGGCGACCGGTCAGGTGCGCGAGCACCGCCCGCCGCGCGTCCACCGCAGGGATGGCGGCGTTGGTGGGGAGGCTCGCGCCGAGAGCCTCGACCATTGACGCCATGGTGGACGCCGTACCCATGGTCATGCACGAGCCCGGGGAGCGTGACATGCACGCCTCGGCCTCGTGGACGTCGGCCTCGGTCCAGGCGCCCGTCTTGAGCTTGCTGGTGATCTCCCAGATGGCCGTGCCCGACCCGATGGTTTTGCCGCGAAACCGGCCATTCAGCATGGGCCCACCGGAAAGGGTGATCGTGGGCAGGTCGCAGCTGGCGGCCCCCATCATCAGCGCGGGCGTGGTTTTGTCGCAGCCCACGAGCAGCACCACGCCGTCGACGGGGTTGGCGCGGATCGTCTCTTCCACGTCCATGCTCGCCAAATTGCGAAACATCATCGTGGTGGGACGCATGAGCGTCTCGCCGAGGCTCATCACGGGGAACTCGAGGGGAAACCCGCCCGCCTCGTAGACGCCGCGCTTGACGTGATCGGCCAGCTGGCGCAGGTGCCCGTTGCACGGGGTCAGCTCTGACCAGGTGTTGCAGATCCCGATGACGGGGCGCCCATCGAACAGATGAGACGGGTGCCCTTGGTTGCGCATCCACGAACGGTGCACCAGGCCCTCGGGTTCGGGGCGCGCGAACCAACCGGCGCTGCGGAGGGGGCGTCGGCCAGCTGGCCGTTTGGGATCGCCTGCGTCTGACATGCTCGCATTCTCGCGAGCCGCCCTCGGGACGCAAGCGTCTTGTGGGGCGCTTTTTCGGCAGCGCCCCAAGGCGCTCAGCCGGCCCGGCGGTGGCGGCGCATCAACACGAGATCGTCGACCTCGCGGGCGGCCTTCTGGTCGCCGGCGCGGACGAGTTCGTCCCGCCGGGACTCGGCGATACGACGGATGGCCTCGGCCCGGGCGTGCACCGAAAGGTAGCTCGTGCGCGAGGACCCCTGGGCCGTCCGGGCGGCCTGCAGGGCGCGCTCGGCGTCCACGACCGAGCGGCGCGCATGGCCGTGAGCGCTATCCACCAGCTCCCAGAAGCCGGCCGGCCCGGCCGCGCGATGGTCGGCGAGAGCCCGGTGTCGGGCCTGCTCGAGCGCGTCTTGTGAATCGCTCAGCTTCCGGTTGGCTGCCGCCAAGGCCTGCAAGCTGCGCTCTTCGCGGTTTTCTTCCAGGCGCACCACGGGATCGAGTCGCGTGCGGGGAGGCATCGGGAGGAAGTCATCGGCAGCTGCGGGAGGGCGCTTGAGCGGGCTGCGCACCGGTGTCCAGCGCAGAGCACGTCGAGACAGAAGTGTGGCGCAACGGCTTGGCCCTGGTCTTGCTGCTGGTCTCGACAAGGCAGAAACGTGACGGAGGGGAACAACCCTCGAGGAGATCGACGATGCTGCGTTCGCTTTACACCGCCGCCACCGGCATGGAAGCCCAACAGTTCCAGATGGACACGATCGCCAACAACCTGGCCAACGTGAGCACCACGGGCTTCAAGCGCAACCGCGCGCAATTCGAAGACCTGCTCTCCGAGACGCTGCAGCCGGCCGGCGCTCCGACCCTTCAAGGGGGGGGGCGACCTTCCCCCCTGCAGGTGGGCCTGGGCGTGCGCACGGTGTCCTCGACCCGCAGCTTCTCCCAGGGTGACATGGTGACCACGAACAACCCCCTGGACCTGGCCGTGATGGGCGACGGGTTCTTCCGGGTTCAACGCACCAACGGCGAGCTCGCCTACTCGCGTGCCGGCAACTTCCGCATCGACTCGGCCGGCAGGCTCTCCACCCAGGCCGGCGAGCTGGTGGACCCGGGCATCACGGTGCCCCAGGACGCCACAGAGATCACGGCGCGTCCCGAGGGCATCGTGACGGCGAAGGTGGCCGGCCGTGAGGAGCCCCTCGAACTTGGGACCCTCGAGCTCGTGATGTTTTCGAACCCCGAGGGGCTCGAGGCGATAGGGGGGAACTTGCTCCGGTCCACGGTGGCGAGCGGCGTTCCCATCATGGTTCGCCCGGGTGAGCAAGGCGCTGGCACCATCTTGCAGGGCTTCACCGAAGGCTCGAACGTCAAGGCGGTCGAGGAGATGATCGGTCTCATCTCCACCCAACGCTCGTACGAGCTCAACTCGAAGGTGATCTCGACAGCGGATCAGATGCTGCAGCGCTTGACCAACCTGCGTTGAGACGACGGCCATGAAGTTCGGCGTATCACATCTGCTCGCGGCGGCGCTCGTTTGGGGCCAAGCCGCACCGGCACGCGCCGTCGATCGGGGCCAAACGCACGAGCAGGTGCGCGCCCTCGTGGAGCAGGCGGCGACAGGCGCGGTGACCCTGGCCGAAGCGCGGGTGACGATTGGGCGCACCACCGTGCGCCTGCCTCGCGGGTGCAAGGCGCTTGCTGCCGTGGTCGATCGACCCATTCAGGGCTCTGGCACGCTGGTGGCGAAACTGAACGGCCAAAACCGGGAGCAAGAGACCTGTGCGGGATGGGTTCGCGCGGACGTGACGGTGACCGCGCCCGTGATGATCGCAGCCCGGGTGCTGCGGGCTGGCGAGCCGCTCGACCTGGCCACGACGGTGGAGTGGAGGGAGATCGGGCCCGGGGCGACGCCGGCGGTCCCCAGAGCCGGGGCCTTCGCTGCGCGCACATTGATGGCCGGGCAGGTGCTGGACGCCGCCTCGGTGCGCGCCGATCGGCTTGCCTCGGGAGGTCAGGTCAAGGTGACGGTGCGCTCTGGGGGCGTGACGATCGAGCAGTCCGGTCGCCTCGTGTCCTGCGGCGCTGACCGCACGTGCGCGGTGCTGCCCTCGGGCAAGCACGTCGAAGGCGTGATGGAGGACGGCCGCCTGGTCGTACGCGCGCCATGAGGGCAGGGGCTTGCCGGGCTCTCCTGGGGCCCTTCCTTGCGCTCTTCCTTGCATGGGGACCTGGCTGCGGCAGCGGCCACATCAACGAATATCAACCGAAACGACGAAAGTACGATTTGCCTGCGGAACAACAAGACGTCGACAAGCCCTACTCGGAGGGCAGCCTTTGGCTTCCGGGTCGGCCTGCGTCCATGTTGTTCACGGACGCCCGCGCGCTGCGGGTCAACGACATCGTGGTGGTAAAGATCGAGGAGGTCGCCGACGCTCACCGTCGGGCCGACACCAACCTGGATCGAGAGTCCACCGCCGAGGCCAAGATTGACGCCTTTTTGGGCATGCTCAAGAAGCTTGAAGGCATCGACCCGGACTTCGAGGCCAAGCTGGCCGGCGGCTCGAAGAGCAGCTTCAAGGGCCAGGGGCGCACGGCACGCAGCGAGTATTTTCAGGCCACCGTGCCCGCCACCGTGCGGACGGTGCTGCCGAACGGGAACCTCTTCGTGGAAGGCCATCGGGTCATTTTGGTGAACAGCGAAGAGCAGCACTTCTACATTTCGGGCGTGGTGCGTCCCATCGACATCGACCAGGAAAACAGCGTGAAGAGCTCGATGGTCGCTGACGCGGAGATCGAGTTCGTTGGTAAGGGCGTGCTGACTGAAAACCAGCGTCAAGGCTTCCTGTCGCGCTACCTCGGGTGGTTATGGCCGTTCTGACGAAGCTCGGCCTGCGGCGCCTGGGGGCGCTCGTGGGGCTCGTCGCGATGGGCGCGGCGGCCGGCCCCGCGTTCGGCGTTCCGGTGCGCATCAAGGAGCTGGCCGCGGTTCAAGGCGTGCGAGAGAACGCGCTTTACGGCTACGGTCTTGTGGTGGGGCTGCGGCAGACCGGCGACACGGAGCGCGTGTTTTTTACGTCCCAGTCGATCAGCGGCATGCTGGGCCGGGCTGGGCATCCGCATCGATCCCCGCGACGTGCGCGTGCGGAACGTGGCTGCGGTCATGGTCACGGCGAAGCTGCCCACCTTTGCGCGGCCAGGCGCCAAGCTCGACGTGCACGTGGCGTCCATGGGTAACGCCACGTCTTTGCTGGGCGGCGTTCTGTTGGTCACGCCGCTCACCGGGCCTGATGGTCAGGTGTATGCGCTGGCGCAGGGCCCCGTGCAAGTGGGGGGCTTCGACGTGTCGGCCGCGGGCTCGCGTTTTCAAAAGAACCAGCCCACCTCGGGGCTCGTCCCGGGAGGCGGCACGGTGGAACGCGCCGTGACCCCGCGTCTGGACGGGGGGGTCGTGCTGCTCGGTCTGCGCTCACCCGATTTCACCACCGCCAGCCGCATCGCCCAAAGCATCAACGCGGCGTTGGGTGAGGGAACGGCCACGCCTCTCGATCCCGCCGCGGTCGAGCTGAAGGTGCCTGAAGCCCAGAAGGCCAACCCCATGGCGATGCTGACGCAGATCGAGGCCCTCGAGGTCGAAGCCGACCAGCGGGCCCGGGTCGTCGTCAGTGAGCGCACGGGCACCGTGGTGGCTGGCGAACGCGTGCGCATCCGCCCCGTGGCCATCGCTCACGGGGGGCTGACCATCGCGGTCAGCCAGACCCCCTTCGTCTCGCAGCCAAACGCCTTTGCCCAGGGGCGAACGGTCCAGGGCAACGTGGCCAGCGTCGAGGCCAAAGAGAAGGCGGGCCCCGTCGTGGGCTTGCCGGCCACCAGCACCGTCGAAGAGCTGGTCAAAGCGCTGAACCTCCTGGGTGTGACCCCCATAGACCTCGTTGCCATTCTCCAAGCGCTCAAGGCGCAGGGGGCTCTCGATGCCGATCTGGAGGTTCTGTGATGCGGGCCGTGGGGGACCTGGACGAGGCGGTCCGGGCGCTCGAGGCCACGCTGGCCCGGCAGCTTCTGCAGGCCAGCAAAGCCTTCGGCGGAGGCGACGGCCCGGGATCCCAGATTCGTACCGACATGTTCATCGAGACCTTGGCGGACGTGCTGGCCGAGGGCCAGGGCCTCGGTCTGGGGCCGCTCCTGCGCGCCTCCCTTGAAACTTCGGGTGCCGAGGCCACCGAGGTGCTCTCGCCGCTCGGCGAGTTCGGTCGCCCGCGAGGTTTGAACGGGTTGACGGGGGCTCCGCTTGCGCTTCCGGCCGAAGGGGAGGCAGGGGCTCACCCGCGGGTCTCGAGCGAGTTTGGTAGGCGCGTGGACCCCCTTGCGGGGGATGGGCGCTTTCATGCAGGCATCGATTTGGCCATGCCCGCCGGGACCCCGGTGAGGGCGGCCCTCGCGGGCGTGGTGAAGGGGGCGGGCGCGCGGGGCGGCTATGGCAACGCCGTGGAAATCGATCACGGCAACGGATTAACCACGCTCTACGGTCACAACGCACATCTGGAGGTCGAACCAGGGCAACGGGTCAAGGCGGGACAAATCATCGCGGAAGTGGGACAGTCGGGGCGAGCCACCGGGCCACACCTACATTTGGAGGTCCGGGTGGATGGAAAACCGACGAATCCACGGGCGGCACTTAATGCCTACCGCGTCCGTGTCGAAGACACAGTAGCGGCCGAATGGCCGCTGTCTCCAAAGGAAGGAGACAAGCGATGAAAGTCACCAACGACAAACCCGTCACCCAGGTCGACAGGACACCCGCCGCGGACGCTGCCCACCAGCAGCAACAGCGCGTGGGGGCCAAGCCGGATCGTGTGAGCGTCGAGCAGACACGAACCGCGGCCGAGATGGCACAAAATGCCAAAAAGGCCGTCAACGAAGACCGGGAGGCGCGGCTCAAGCGACTGGAGGCATCCGTCAAAGGCGGAACCTACAGGCCCAATCCGTCTCGCGTGGCCGAGGAGATCCTCGCCCAGGCCGAGCTGGACGCAAGGCTGCGCGCCCTTTTCATGGGTTGACGATGGAACACATAGAACGAGCGATTGTCACCAGCCAGGCCCTCGAGCAGACGCTGGAGGAGGAAGTTGTACGCGCCCGGAACCAGCGGGTGCTCATCCGAAACTTCGACGCGCAAGCGTTGCTCGACCGTGCTGCGGTTCGGGAGGCGTGGAACCGTCGCGTACGAAGCCTTCAACAGGAGCTTGGCGGGCACCTGACGGAGGTGGCCGAGCGGTACGGCCTGAGGGAGGTCACCATCGAAAGTCTAGCCCTCGTGGTGGAGGATCCCGCGCGCCGCTTGGCCGATAGCCTGGCGCACATCAGGGCGTTGGCAGGCACGCTCAACGAACTGGACGCGCTGAACCACCACCTGGCCCAAAGAGCGAGCGCGGTGGTCAGAGGGTTCCTGGGCGCGCTGACGGGTGGCAACGCCACCTATAACCAGAGGGGGGAGTCGCGGCCGGTGACGGGGTCCACTTATTCGGGGACTGCTTAGGAGCCATCATGGCCGACCTGCTCTCGATTCTCAGCCAGGGCGCCAACGGACTTTCGGCCCACCGGGCTGCCGCGCAGACGGCCGCCCACAACATTCAGAACGTGAACACCGAGGGTTACTCGCGACAGCGGGTCGACCTCGAGACCTTGCCGGCCGAGTATCTGCGGAACACTGCCTACGCCGGCATGGGTGTCGCCATAGGAGCGATCTCACAAAGCCGCGACGCCTTCCTCGAACGTCAGGTTCCGGCCACCCTGCGAGCTCAGGCGCAATACACCGCAGAAAGCAGCAGCCTGAGGTCGATGGTGGCGCTGAACCCCGAATCGACGGGAGGCCTCACGGAGGCGTTCTCGGCCTTTTACCGCGACATGCGCATGCTCTCGCAGAATCCGAGCCAGGCCGGTCTGCGCGCGGCCGTCACCGGCGCCGCCCGCAATGTGGCCTACGCGTTCAACCGAACCGCCAACGGCATTCAGTCGGCGCAAGCCGGCATCGACACACAAGTCGAGCAGAGCGTCGAGGAAGCGAACCGGATGGCCACTCGGGTGGCCAACCTGAACGGCGAGATCGCCAAGGCACGCGCCATGGGCGGTGAACCGAACGATCTGCTCGACCAGCGCCGCCTGGCCAGCGACCGGCTCTCGGAGCTCCTGGGTACCTATCCGGTGCCCGATGCCGCTGGCAACCTCAACATGGCCTTGCCTGGGGGGCTCGTGATCGTGAGCGCCAATGAGGCGTCCACCCTCACCGCAGCTGCGGATCCCAACAACGCCGGACGGCTCTCGGTACAAGTCACGCGCATCGGCACCCAGACCACGGAGATCTTGAGCTCCCGTTTGCTGGGCGGTGAGGTGCGTGGCTTTCTCGACGCGCGGGACGGCACCCTGCAGCAAACGCTAAATGCGCTCGACACGCTCGCCTTCGACTTTGCGAACAGCGTCAACACCCAGCACCTGGCGGGCTTCGATCTAAATGGCAATGCAGGGCAGCCGATGTTCGACGTGGGCGTCACCTCCGATGGCACCGCGGGAACGCTTTCCGTGAGCGCCGCCCTGATCTCAGACCATCGTCTTTTGGCCAGCATCGGCGCAGCCGGCAACGGGCCCGGCGACGGGAGCAACGTGCTGGCCCTCATTGCGACGGAGTCGCAGCTGCTTTCCGGGGGGGAGACGGCCGTGGGCGCCCTGTCGTCGATCATCTCCAGCTTCGGCGCACGAAGCCGCGAAGCTGAAGCCCGCGCCCAGCAAGAGTCTGCCATTGCCAGCAACCTGCGCGCGATGCGGGAATCCGTGTCCGGTGTGTCCATCGACGAAGAGATGGTGAACATGACCAAAGCACAGCGCGCCTTCGATGCGGTCAGCCGCGTGATCCAGACCGCGAACGAGATGATGCAAACCCTCATGACCCTGAAGTGAGACCATGCGTGTCACCGAGAAGATGATGTTCGAGACCGGCCGGGTGAATACGGGCCTCGCCCGAACCAAACTCGAACAGGCCGTGGCGGAGGTGAGCTCTGGCAAGCGCATTCGGCACCCGTCGGACGATCCCGCAGGCTCAGCGCTGCTCACGCGCGCCCGCCTCACGCACGACCGCTTCGAGGCCATCAAGGACACCGTGGGTCGCGCTTCAGACGAACTAAACATCGCCGAAGGGGTGATGGGTGAGCTCTCCAACGTGGTCCAGCGGGGACGAGAGATGGCCATGCAGATGTCCAGCTCGCAGTTTGGTCCGGACGACCGGGCAGCCTCGGCTCAAGAGGTCGACGGGCTCTTGCAGACCCTGGTGGGGCTCATGAACACCGAGGTGGCGGGGCGCTACATCTTCGGAGGCTTTCAAGATGGCGTGCCGCCCTTCGACGCCAACGGAGGTTACCTGGGCGACGCGGGCGTGCGGCAAGTGGAAATTGCACCAGGCGTCTTCGAGCCCGTGTCGTTGCGTGTGGACGTTGCCGTGAAAGGTGCGGGAGGTGGCGTGGATATCCCACGCGTGCTGAGCGATTTTGCAGCCGCGTTGCGGAGCAACGACATCGCTGGGATCCAGGGCGCCCTCGAGGGCTTCGACAGCAGCCTGACGCAGGTGTCGGCCGCCCGTATGGACGCGGGGGCAAGCCTGAACATCCTGCAAACAGCCGAGCAAGTCTCCATGTTTGGGCGCGACCATATGAAGATCCAGCTGGTGGAGATCTCGGAGACCAACTTGGCCGAGTCCGCCACACGGCTTGCCCTGGCCAACACCGCGCTCGAAGCCGCCATCAGCGCGACCGCGCAAAGCTTCCGTTTCACTTTGTTGGACAAGCTCTAAAAAAGCACCTTATCGCCGCTCGCGGCCGTGACGAAACACCAAGTGAAGGCGGACGGGTTGTCCGCTGAGACGCCCGGGCCGGGACGTCAGCAAGTTTCAAAAAGCGGAAAACCCGAAGCAAGGAGTCAGTCACCATGGGCATGTCAATTCAAACAAACGTCAGCTCGCTCGAAGCCCAGCGTCAGTTGTTCAATACTCAGCTGTCCCTCGATAGCTCGCTGTCGAAGTTGTCGTCCGGTTACCGCATCACCAAGGCGGGTGACGACGCCGCCGGCCTCGCGATCAGCAGCAACTTGCAAGCGCAGATCCGCTCCTACAACCAGGCCTCACGCAACGCCCAAGACGGCGTGTCGCTGATTCAGACCGCAGAAGGTTCGTTGAACGAATCCACCAACATCCTCTCTCGTCTGCGTGAGCTGGCATCCCAGGCGTCTTCGGCAGGCGTGGGCAACACCGAGCGCTCCTACATCCAGAACGAAGTTGGGCAGCTCATCTCCGAAATCGATCGTATCGCCAACTCGACGGAGTTCAACGGTCAGGCCCTTCTGAACGGCGCCACCACGCTGACTTTCCAGGTGGGTATCCGCAACGTCGATGCAAACGACCGTATCGCGGTGTCCACCGTGAACGCCACGGCGACGTCACTCGGCATCAACTCTCTGTCGTTGTCCTCGCAGACCGGTGCACAGAACGCGCTCGGCACGATCGACTCGGCCATCAACTCGATCAACAGCAACCGCGCCACGCTGGGCGCCGCGGGCAACCGGTTCACATCGGCCCTCAACTCGATTCAAATCCAATCGACGAACATTTCCGCCGCGAACAGCCGTATCCGCGACGTCGACGTGGCCGAGGAGACCTCGAAGCTGACCCGGGCGCAGATTCTCCTCCAGGCGGGTGTGTCGACCCTCTCACAGGCCAACCAGATTCCGCAGATCTCGCTCCGGCTTCTCGGCTAGCCTCCCGCGTGTTTGGCCGCGGCGCCCCGGGGTCTCCGGTCTACGCCGCGGCAGGACTCAAGTTTTCGGGTCAAAGGGCCGCTGTCTCTGGTCGAATCCCAGAAAAGCGGCCTTTTGTGTGACGGGAGCGCCCCTGGCACGAGGAGACGAACATGGCAGAGGCAACGTTCAGGGCTGGTGGCATCGTGTCGGGGTTGGATACAAACTTCCTCGTCGATCAGCTCACGAAGCTCGAGTCGATTCCCCTCGATCGCCTGAGGAGCCGGCAGGACGCGTTTCGGCGGCAGGTTTCTGCGATCGGGGATCTCACCTCGAAACTCGATGCCGTCAAGTCGGCGGCCGCCAAGCTGGCGGCGGACGGTGGTCTCGGGGTCAAGTCGACGACCACGAATACGGCGTTCTCCGTCACCCCGGGCACGTCGGCGGCCGCGGGGCAGTACGAGGTTCAGGTCACCAATCTGGCCACGAACGCCCGGGCATTGTCAGGCTCTGTGGCGCCCGAAGCGGAGATCCGGTCTGGAACCCTCACGGTCGGTATCGAAGGTACGAACTATGACATCACCATCAACGAGGGGGATGATCTGGCCACCGTGGCCGCGGCCATCAAGGATTCGGGCGCGCCCGTCTCGGCGGTCGTACTGAACGATGGCACGAACGACTTCCTTAGCGTCGTTCGCAAAGACTCTGGCTACACGGTGGGTTCGAGTGCGGCGGCCGCCCTGACCCTGACGGCGAACCAGACTGGAGGCTCAGGAACCAACCTGTCGTTCACCGTCACGCAACCGGAGAACGCCACGTTCGTCATCAACGACCTACCGTTTACCCGTACCAGCAACACGGTCACGGATGCGGTTCCTGGGACCACGCTGAACCTGATCGAGGAAGGGGGGGCCAGTGAGAAGCTCGTGCTCGAAAACGACACGACGAAGACCGCCGCGAACCTGAAGGCCTTTGTGGATGCCTACAACAGCGTCATGTCGGCTGTGTCGAGCAACCTCAAACCCTCTGCGGGCACGGATCGGTCACGGACGCTGGCGGGGGACGGGTCGCTGCGCTCGTTGCAGCAGGGGATGCAGGGGCTCCTCACCTCCGTGGTGGGCGGCCTGGGGGGTGTTCGTACGCTGGCGGACTTGGGGCTCAAGACGAGCCAAGCCGACGGAACACTCACCATCGACAACACCACGCTCGAACGGGCGCTCTCGAGCGACGCCACGGCGATCAACGAGATCTTTTCTACCGCCACGTCTGGTGTGTCGGACCTCGTCGACGGCTTGGTCGATCGCTTCACCGACCCTCTCGATGGTGTGCTTACTGCGCGGAAGAAGGGTATTGACGCGCAGGTGCGAGGGCTAGACACACAGCTAGACAGCATGCAGTTGCGGATCGACGCCTTCCGCGAGGCGCTCGTTACCCAATTTACGGCGATGGAGAAGATCGTGGCGGGGCTAAAGGTCACCGGTTCGTATCTGTCTTCGCAAGGGGGATAGTGATCCATGAATCCAATCAACAAGTACGCACAAACGCAAAACGCCACCGCCTCGAAGGAGCGCTTGATGGTGCTGCTTTTCGAGGCGGGCCTGCGCCACATCCGGAACGGCGCCCAGGCGCTCGAGAACAGCCGCTACGATGAGGCGGTCACCCCGCTCACGAAGGCGTCGGATATCGTGATGGAGCTTTCGAGGACGCTGGATCACTCACGCGCGCCTGAGCTGTGTGCGACGCTCAAAGACCTCTATGGCTTCATCAACGGTCGTTTGGTGAGCGCGACGGTGGGCCTCAATGCTCAGTCCGCACGTGAGGCAGAGCGGGTGTTTGGTCCTCTCGTCGAGGGCTTTCAGGGTGCCGTGGCCAAACTGCAGGCCGAAGGGCAGTTGGCGGCGGGGGCACGCTGAGCGTGATGGGATCGGCCGAACTTGCGCCCTTGTTGGCCTTTCGTACGGCGCTGTCTCAGCTCGAGTCGCATCTGTCGGAGGGACGATGGCAGGAGGCAGGTGAAGCCGGGCAGGCGCTCGCCGACGCCTGTGAGCGTTGTCAGTCGGCAGGCATCCGGTTGTCGCCCAGTGCCCTGACCGATGCCAAGACTCTCTTCGAGCGCTGCGTGACCTTGACGGCGCGCTGGCAGACACAACTACACACTGACGCACAGCGTGCGAGCTCATCGGCGCGCGCGCTCCACTCCTACAATCAAGGCTGACCATCGTGTCCCAAACGCAGCGGTCCGTCGACTGGTTCGCGCCGTTCAATCCGGCGGGTACGCGTATCTCGTTGTGCATGATCGTCCGCGACGAAGCGGAGCTCTTGCCTCGCTTCCTCGAGCGGGCCCGAGGGGTATGGGATGAATTGGTGATCGTCGACACGGGATCGCGAGACGAGACCGTCGCCATCGCGAAGGCAGCCGGCGCGCGGGTCCTACACCGAGAATGGGATCACAGCTTCGCGGCGGCCCGGAACTTCGGGTTGAGAGAGGCGCGGGGAGACTGGATTCTCTTCCTCGACGCGGACGAGTTCATCTCGGACGCTCTCAAGAGCGAAATCCGGGCGATCGCAGGGAATGCCGCTGTTGGGGCGGCCACGGTGGTGATGCGCAACGAGCTTCCCCACGGAAACGTACACGTCTCGAGTTTGCTCAGGCTATTTCGGCGTTTCGGCGAGGCCCAATTCCGATTCCCGGTACACGAGGAGGTTTGGAGCTCTCTCGAGCCTTGCTTGAGGCGCTCGGGCCAGCGCGTGGCGACGCTCGGAGGCATGGTGGAACACCTCGGCTACAAACCCGAGCGGGCGCTTGCCAAGAATAAAAAGCAGCGAGACGTGGCGCTGCTCGAGCGGTGTCTGAAGACCGATCCGTTTGATCTGTACAGTTGGTACAAGCTGCTCGAGGTGGCGCAATTCTGGAAGGATCCGGAGCTGCTGACGGGCACGGCGAACGCCTTTCGGGTTCTCCTCGACAAACAAGGCGTTTATGCCCTGGCGGGTTTCCCTTTCGCCGGGGAACTGCTCGTCCTCCTGAGTGAGGGTCTGTTCCGCTACAATCCGGAGGGCGCCTTGGCATTCCTTCTGCCCTTCGGAGATCGGATCTCGCCGAGCGCCTCGTATCACCTACGTACGGGCGAACTCTGGGAAGAGGCGGGCGAGCCGATTCGGGCCGCTGCCGAGTTCTGCAAGTGCCTGGCCCTCGACGAGACCACCCGCGACAGACAGTTGGCAAGCACCCGCCCGTTGCTGGGCTTGGCGAGGTTGGCGCTGGCCAAAGGCGATCTGTGGGAGGCCTGGCGCCATACGGAGACCGCCCTGCGGCTCAATCCTTGCGATCGAGAGGCCCTGCTCTCGGCCGTCGTCATCTGCCGGCAGGCGGCCGGACACGACGGCGTCGAGGACTTTGTCCGGGCTTACGAGGCCGTTCACGGCGCGACCCTCGCGCTCAGCAGCACGCTTGCAGAGCTGGCGACGAATCCGGGCTGGGTGGTGCGTCAGGCCGCCGTGGCTTGACCTTCAGCGGAGGCGCTTCGACAGGGACTTGAAGTCGTCCGTGCCGGCCACCTTGAGGGCGTCGAAGATCACGGTCTCGGTGATCGTCACCACGCCTCCTAGCTCCTGAATCATGCCGAGACCCCGCGCACGGTGGCCAAGGCGGCGCGAGAGTACGGCGTCCTCGGGCACGTGCACGTGGCGCCCACGCGCCAAGAGCCCGCGAACCGTCTGATACACGCATACGTGCGTCTCCATGCCCGTGACCACCCACCGGGCTCTTTTGATTCCGGCGAAGACCTGCTCGAACTCCGGGGCGTCCGTGGCAGCGAAGTGAAGCTTCTCGAGTTTGGAGACGAGTTCAGGCTTCGCCGCCAAAGCCGACGCCACTGGCGACACGGTGGTCCCGAGGCCCTTTGGGTATTGTTCGCTCACGAGGATGGGCCAGCCCTGTCGATGGGCAAGCTCGATGAGCAGCAGCACGTTGCGCTCGCAGGCCTCGCGCTCCGGCTCGGGCATCGCGGCCGCCAGCCGCTCCTGGAAGTCGACTATGAACAGAGCCATCTCGTCCGGTACGACGAGGTGGCGCGGGGAGGGGGCGTTCATGCCTGGAAGTCTAGCAGGGCCAGAAAGAGACTAGGGTGTACCGAAACGGTCTGCGAAGTAGCGCTCGAGCCTCACCATCAAGAACGGCAAGTCCGGCACGAAGAAGAGCGTCTTTTGGTAGTCGGTGGGGTCGTAGGGCAGGGCGGTCGCCACGTCCGGATCGAAGGGACGCATGAACGCATCGCTAGCGAAGCGGCCGAGCTCCCCGAAGGAAGATAGAAGCCCCGCGCCATAGGCCTTGGGCTTTCCTGACTCGAGCAACACACCAAACTCGGACGTGTACCAGTAAAGGCGCTCGAGTTCGTCGATGCGTGAGGAGGGGGCGAGGTTGGCCACCCGGCCGAAGAGACGGTTCAAGGCAGCCAGTTCGGGATTGCACAGGGACGCGGCGTGCCCCAGCACCTCGTGGATGAGGTCGGGCTCTGGCGTGTAGAGCGGGCGACTTCCATGGCGGATGTACTGGGTGGATAGGAAAACTGAACTGGCGAGCTGCGACAAGAAGCGCTGTGACGTGACCAGCCCGGCGACGGGCTGCATGCGAAACCCCGTCAAGGACTCGAGACGCGCGCTGACCTCTGCCAGCTGGGGCAGCTCCTCAGCGGACAGATGGAGCCGCTCGAGACCTTGCAAGTACCCCTGGCACGCAAAACGCTGGTGAACGGGGCGCAGCCGCCGCCACACCGTTGCCCACACGAGCTTTTCGTCGGCCGTGTAGTCGATGCGAGGTGCTGGTTCGCCAGCCGTATGCGAAAGGGCCACGCTGGCGATCTGGTTGCGTCGCGCCCGGTAGCCGGCATCCCGAAAGCCCGGATGGTCTCGGTCGAGGGCGACCAAGTCGGAAAGGCCGGTCGGAGTCCCACTGAATTCTGAGGCACTCGACGTCATGAAATCCTCCGGCCGCAGCCGCTCGCCCCCGTGCCTCCCTTCGACGCTGCGACGTTCTACCTCCAGTGTACCGCGGCAAAGAGCCGCGCGCCGCAACTCCGAAAGTTGACGGGGTCGAAAGCTTGGGGGTTCCATAGCACAAGCATGCACACTCTGGGCACTTTCATCGAACCAGGCATCGAGGCCGGCGGGCGAGGTGCCGATGGGCTCCTCGTCGGTCGGCGCGTGGCGAACGATGCGTTCTTGCGGGCGCTGATCCGGCACGCGGACGTCGCACGTTTCCTGCTCTTCGTGGGTGAAGAAGCGCAGCGACCAGGCGTTCAACAATTCGTGAACTCTTTGAACTCCGACGATGCGGCTCGTGTCGAGGTGGCCCACCGGTTGACGCTTCCCGACCGCCTCGCTGCTGGTGAAATCTCGGTGCTGCACCACGAGAGTCACTGGGGGTGGTTCTTCGATTTGGTGGCGCTGCGCGACCGCTTCGCGTCGGTACACGTCCCCGTCACGGGACAAATCCATAGCCTCTCGTACCCGCGTATGCTCGAAAGCTACTTGCGCGGCGTTCTTGCCCCTCCAGGTCCAGGAGACGCGGTGTTCTGCTCGAGTGCAGCGGGACTGGCCGCGTTCGAGGCGAGCTGGAAATATGTGGCGGAACGCTGCGGATCGGAGGCCGTCCTCCTGAACTGCGAAAAGCCACTGATTCCGCTAGGCGTGGATCTCGACAGTCTCGATCGCGGTGCGCAGACGTTTCCGCGTGACGCTCTCCGGGCGCGCCTTGGGCTCTCGTCACAGGCGTGCGTCGTGCTGTCGATGGGACGGTTTTCCGAATACGACAAGATGGATCTCTTCCCGGTCGTGCGCAGCTTCTCGTGGCTCGTGCACAGCGAACCTTCTCGCGACCTTCACTTGGTGCTCGCGGGTGCACGGCAGGGCACCTCCACGTCCGACATGGTTGCCTTGTGGGCCGCAGCCATGGGCGTCGCCGATCGCGTGCATCTGGTCATCGACTTCCCGCCCGAAGAAAAGGGGGGATGGCTGTCGGCTGCCGACGTGTTCGTTTCGGCCAGCGACAACGTCCAGGAGACCTTTGGGCTTTCGGTCATTGAGGCCATGGCCATGGGCTTGCCGGTCGTGGTTTCGGACCTGGACGGCTACCGGGACACCGTTACCGACAAAGACGTGGGGCTCCGGGTCAGGACGCGTCCGGAAGCGGATCTTGGCCTGCTTCGCCAATTTGGGATGACGCTCTTCGAGCGGCCCCTCCACCTTCTGCTGGGGCAATCGGTGAGTGTCGATCCGTTGGCCCTACAGGCGGCTCTGGCCACGCTCTGTGGAGACGGAGAGGTCCGTCGGGCGATGGGCGAAAGGGCACGAAGTCGTGCCAGGGTAACGTATGGATGGGAGCGGGTCGTACCACGTTACGAGGAGGTATGGAGACGCCTTCGTCAGAGGGCGCCGCAGCGGGTGCAGGCCGAACCCTTTGCCCTCGACTTCGGGCACGTATTCGCAGGGCACTTTGCGCCGCCGGAACACGCCGCCGAAGATCGGCCGCTGCGCCTTTTCGGGGACCCGAACGCCATGAAGTTTCACGTACACCCGGAGCTGCGCTCGCTCTTCACGGAAGCCGACGTCAGCCACGCGCTGGGGCTCCTCCGTGGGGGGACGTGCACCCGGGCGGAGCTGCGGGAGCGCCTACACGCCTCGCGCTTCGAACGGAGCGTTCGCGGCACATTGGCCGCGCAGCTGATGGTCTCCTGGCTTCTCAAGCAGGGACTGGTTTGCGAACACTGAGCTTCTGCGCTCAGCGGACCAGCGCGGTCAGTGAACGAGGCTGGCCAGGTTTCTACACGAAGGGCCGGCGGAGGCATCGATGATCTCCACCAGTTCCTTGTAGCGGGTTTCAACGGGCCGGTCGGCGGTTCGTTCGCGGGAGCCGCGGTCGTGGATCGTGATCCGTCCGTGTGACAGCTCGCGGGGCATGCCCATCCCCATCGCTTTGACGAGGGCGTAGTAGAGCACCGCCACCCGGTGAGGGTAGTGGCGCGCGTAACCCTGCGAGAGGTAAACGGGGCCGTGGTTGTAGTGGGCCCAGTACGCGTGAGTCTTGTGACGACAGCGCGTATTTCTGACCACCACGGTCACCTTGCCATCACGGCCGCGTCTGCGTTCCTCGACCCGTTCGATGCCTGCACCGTTGCGGTAGTGTGCGAGCTCCTTGGCGCCCATCTCGATGTTGTCGAGGGGGTTCATGATGCTGGTCCAAGGAAGGCCCCGCACGTTTCCGTTCGTGCACATGCCCTTGGGGTCCATCAGGCAGCGAATGCCCATGAGCCCCCCGTCCCGGGCGTACACCGTCTCGCCCCGGACGGACGTGGCGACGGCCTTTTCGTCGAGATTGCTCTCATTGATGGCCACGGCCAGCAGCAACGCAGGGTTAAGGCCAAACTCATCCGCTGTCCGCAAGAAACCTTCAGCGATTTCATTGCAGAAAGGCTCGTCCCAGCCCGGCCGGTGCCAGCGCATCTTCTCCTTCAGCTGGCAAATCGTTTGCGCCAAGCACGACGTATCGACCTGCTGTGGGTCGCCGACGACCTTCGCAGGGGCCGAGCCCCTATTCATGGGGCCCGACGAAGCGGCATGTCCCACCGCCTTGGCGGGCGCCTCGGCTCCCACGACGCCTTCGTCGATGGGGCCACACGGCTTGGCTCCGGGGGCTTTATGGGCCGACGTCTGCCGCACGGCAGAGCCTGCGTGCGCAGCGGGAAGGCCGTAACAGGCGCCTGCGACAGCCAGCAGGGCGCTCACCATTTTCCTTGAATTCGACGGAAGCAAATTTTTTATCCCGGTTGTGAACTCTGAGTGGCTCGAAACTCGATGCGCGAGTCTTCGGGGCGTCAAAGCAAAACGGCCGCCTCATGTTATCACTGGGGCCGGTAAGGGATACGGTCGAGAGTCGTGGATTTATTGGTTTGCCAGGCCCGAGTCAACCGAAATCAGCCGACACGTCTCGACATGCCACCACCCCGAAACCGCCAAATTCTCGCAAGTATGCGAAATTCTGCGATAGTCCCCGTCTCCCATGAATTTCCCTTCGACTCGCGATCCGTTGCGCCCGAGCCCGCTCGACGACGGCGCAATCGATGCGCTCTGGATGCACGCTGCGGGCCAACTGGGATTTACAGTCACGCGAACCCAGGCCGCTTACGCGACCAGTGACGGCCGAGGTGGCATCGGAGTGGGAACGCGACAATCACTCGACGT
The DNA here is from genome assembly GCA_022184915.1 of Myxococcales bacterium. Classification (NCBI taxonomy): domain Bacteria; kingdom Pseudomonadati; phylum Myxococcota; class Myxococcia; order Myxococcales; species Myxococcales bacterium. The sequence continues at coordinate 251,908 of JAGTJU010000006.1, forward strand.
CGACGATTGCGTCGCTCAGTTGGTCCTGCACGAGCTCTGTCATGCGCTGGTGGAAGGAGAGCCGGGACTTGCCCTGGTCGACTGGGGGCTCGACAACACGAGCGATCGGGATGTGGATCGAGAGTACGCGTCCTTGCGTTTGCAGGCGCATTTTGCGGACGCGCAGGGCCTGCGCCTGCAGATGGCGCCCACGACGGAGTGGCGGCCCTACTACGACAACCTTCCCGAAAACCCCCTCGCGGGGTCCGATGAGGCCGCGCACCTGGCGAACCAGGCCCTGCGGACCGCTCTGTTTCGCTCGTGGGCACCGCTCATCTCGAAGGCCATGGAACATACGAGGCTTCGACTCCAAGCCCTCGGTGCGCGCGTCGTCGTGCACTCCGAGTTCACGATTGCGAGGTCAGCCCGCGCATGACGTCTCTCGAGCTCTTCGTTCCGCTCTCCGCAGCCGACGAACCGCTTTCTGTGTTGGCCGCGCGTGCGCTCGGGTGGGCACCGTCGGCGGTGGGGGAGGTGAGGGTGGTGCGCCGCGCTTTGGACGCACGAAAGGGGCGTCCCGCGGGGTTCCGTGTGCGCGTGGACGTCGCTCGCGCTGGCGAGGTGCTTGCCCCCCGGGTGGAGCCGCAGCGTGAACCTGTTGCTTGGCCCAGCGGAAAAGCGCCCAAGCGTGTGGTGATCGTGGGCGCAGGCCCCACGGGAACGTGGGCGGCGCTGCGGCTCATCGAAGCTGGGTTCGCGCCCGTCATCATCGAACGTGGCAAGCCCGTACAACCTCGTCGCAAAGACCTCGCAAATCTTCAGCGCGGAACCCTCAATCCTGAATCCAACTACTGTTTCGGTGAGGGTGGTGCGGGAACATATTCGGATGGCAAGCTCTACACGCGTTCCAAGGACCGTGAGGGCGTCTCGCGGATTCTCGCCGACCTTCGTCGTTTCGGTGCTCCCGACGAGATCGAGATCGAAGCGCGTCCTCACGTGGGATCGAATCGATTGCCGAAGGTGCTGACGGCCCTTCGCAACCACATCGAGGCGCATGGAGGGCGATACCGGTTCGAGACCACGTTTGCGGGGCTGCGCTCAACCGACGGACGCATCGTCGCGGTGAGGCTGGCCGGTGGCGATGAGGAGCCGGCCGATGCCGTGGTTCTCGCCGTGGGCCACTCCGCCCGCCCCGTGTACGAATGGGCTGCGGCCACGGGGGTGCCCATCGAACGAAAGGCATTTGCCTTGGGTGTGCGGATGGAGCATCCCCAGCCCCTCATCAACCAAATGCAATACGGGCCAGCGGCCGAACACCCGGCGCTGCCCGCGGCATTTTACGAACTGAAAGCCGAGGCCAGCGGCCGCGGGGTCTACAGCTTCTGCATGTGCCCTGGTGGATGGATCGTGCCGGCGGCAACGGAGGAGGGCGGCGTGGTGGTCAACGGCATGAGCCTCTCGCGCCGTGATTCTCCCTTCGCGAACTCGGGATTCGTGGTGACCGTTGCGCCTGAAGATTTCGGTCCTGCCGGAGCAGGACCTCTCGCGGGTGTGAACTTCCAGCGTGCCGTCGAGGAGGCGGCCTTCGCGGCCGGTGGAGGTTCGCTGAAGGCGCCTGCCCAGCGTGTGACCGATTTCGTTGCCGGGCGACAAAGTCGTGATGTGCCCCCGAGCAGTTACCGTCCGGGGCTTACGCCTTATCCTCTTTCGCGGGTACTTCCAGCCGCGGTGGCGGACGCTTTGCGTGGGGGCTTGCAGCATCTCGTTTCACGCTTGCCTGCGCTCGGTCACGGCGACGGCATTCTCGTCGGGGTCGAGTCACGGACGAGTGCGCCCGTTCGTCTTCCTCGCGATCCCCTCACGCTGCAGTCGCCTGGCATCGCGGGGCTTTACCCTGGGGGCGAAGGCGCCGGCTACGCCGGAGGCATCGTGAGCGCTGCGCTCGATGGTGTCCGGATCGCCGAGGCGATCTTGCGCGCTGGTTGAGCCTTACGACCACCAGCGGTCGGCGGCGGCCTCACCGCCGAAACGGATCGTCGAGGTCGTTGGGTTCGGGCGCCGGCGTTTCGTCGTCGAAATCAGCCGACTCGGCGCCTCGGGGACTCAGGGTGCCGTCGAGAAACTGCAGGAACATATCGAGGTAGCTGTCTTGTTCGTCTGTCACGTCCTCGAACATCGCTCCTACCTGATACGAAGCGCCGATCCGGGTGCACCAGACCACGCGGGCGGGCAGAACGAGCGGCTCGGAGTAGGCCCCGTGCCCGAAAGCAAGGACCAAACTGACCGTCTCGACGCCGCCGACGTTCATCGGCGCCGCCGAGATCAAGCAGATGCCCGTAAGGGACAGGTCGCGGGTGCGGGCCTTGAAGTCTTTGGTCCCGCCTCGCTTGACCGTGGCCTCAACGTCGACGCTGAAGCGCGGATGTTTACGGGCCTCACCTTTGCCGCCCACCGTGTCCCTCGGGTTGCCCAAGCTCATCTGCCCTGGCCTCTCTCGGCGAACGCGTCGCTGAACTTGACCTTCTCCTGTCGGCCGCAGGGACGCCCGTCTCGTTTACCAGGGTTCGTCGAGTCGATTTTCTTCATGGGCCGGGAGCTGGCTGCGCCCTTCCGTCATGGTAAGCGAAGAACGTCGGCGCCGCCAAACCGGCCGGGTGCACACAGGGGACCTGCTGCCCCCTACCGGCAAGCCCCGGCGTGGCCGCCGGTGAGCGCGTCGAGTTCCGCACCGATCTCGAGCGCGCGGGCGCCGTCTTCGGAGCTTTCGGCGGACGACGCTCCTGCCCCTGCGAGCGCGGCAGCCTCGCGGGCCGCGGCCGCGTGGCGGCGCCGCTCGAAAAATAGACGGTTCACCAGCGCTTCGAGCTCCCGGCGGGCGTCGGCGACCCGTGTAGCGGCCATGGTGGCCGCCAGCTCGTCGGGGCTGTAGACCGCTCGTGCGAGGTCCCAGGTGGCGCGCACCTCCACGCGCAAATCGTCGACTGTGTCGAGCCCGAGCGGTGCCAAGATGGTGTCAGGCTCGAGGTCGAGCGACTGGTTGCGCCCAAGCCGCTTCTCGGCCCGCAGCCGCAGCTCGGGCAGCCAGGCCGCTCGGCGTGCCCGCCGCATGAGGGACTGGAGCCGCTCGGGTTCGACCATGGCCAGGGCGATGGCGGCCCGCCGGAGTTCGGCGAGGCATGCAGGGGGACGTAGGGTTTCCCGCATTCCGCCCCTGCCGTTGGCACCACCACGAGGGCCTCCGGTCCAGGCGTCCGCCCTGGCGTCGAGCGCGAGTCGGCTTCGGCGAACCCACGGGCGCGGGGGCACCGTCCGCGGGCTGAGTGGAAACTCGGCGCCCAGAGTGGCTGCCAAGTCCTGACGTTCCGTTCCTCCGAGGAGCTGCCCGTGCCGCGCTTCGGCGGCCACCCAAACCGTGGGCAGCCAGCGTTGCCAGGCCGGCGGTGAGACCAAGGGTTGCGCCGACACGGTCTCTGTGGCGACCCGCGCCGCGCGTGAGTCGTCGCCGCCGAGCCGCCACAGCCCCAGGGAGCTGCCCAGCCAAACGCCTTCCGGCCCTTGGGCGGCGGCCAGCACTGGGGTGCCCCTTGCCACGGGTACGGGCACCCAGGAGGTGCCTCCGTTGGCGGAGACCGCGGCGCCAGCGCCCCGTTCGTCGAAGCTGACGAGCGCATCCGGCGTGGCGGCCCCGCACCACAGGCGCTCGTAGGGGGCCCCCCGCCCCACCTGGGCAAACCGAAGGAGGTCGTCGGACTCCGGTGCGGCCTCGACCCTCGAGGAGAGCAGAAACAGACCCTCGTGGGTGTCCACGAGCGCGAAGGCCCCACAGCCCACGAGGCTCCGGACCTGCCAGGGCAAGGGCACCGGCCCCCGTGGGCCTTGCCAAGCCGCGGTCTGTCCCACCCGCCACAGGAACGTGCCCTGCGGGCAGCTTCGCGGTGAAGCGGCCGAGGCCGCGCCGGGAGGCAAAACCGCGAGTTCGTCGGGCGCCTGCGGCAGGGTGACGCACACCGAGGCGTTACCTCCCTCCGTCTCGATGCCGAAGATGCGGTTCGCCGCCGCGGCCGCCAAGAACCGCCCGTCGGCTCGGGCTGCGAGCGCCGTCACCGCCGTGGGCAGCCGTGCGATGAACGTGGCCTGGCCGGGGACGGGCAACGCGTACACCCGGGCGCCACGACTCGCAAACGCCAGGTGTACCCCCGCGGCCACTCTGACCGGGGAGGGGGCCTCGGGGGGCGGCCGGTCGGCCTGCGGTGTCTCGAGCGGACGGTCGCGCACGGAGCGCATCTCATCGAGCCAGGCCTCGGAGGCGGTGGTGTCCCTTTGGCCTTCGGGGATGCCGTAGCGGTCGAGCAGGGCCTCGTCCGCCTGGCGCCGCTGCGAAGCGCCAGGGGCTGTCAGGGGGATGTCGGGGTCGTCGGCGAAGGCCTGCCGGTGGGTCAGGCCCGCAGTGTCGACCCACAGCAGGCCTTGGTCCGTCGCGGCGAACACGTGTTCCGCCGTGGCAACGAGGGCGAAGACCGTGTCCGGAGCGACCACGTCTGCGGCGCTGTGGGCGATGATGTCTGCGGCCCCCGCTGGCCGTCCTGCCGGCGCGAGGGCGATCACCAGCAAAGGCGCGAGCGCCGGGGTGATGTGCTTCGGGTCCATGCCGCGCTTATCGGGGGGCAAGCCAGAAGGTTGCTCGAGAAACGCTCGAAAAATCGCCTTGTGCGATCGGGGCCCTGCGTGCTAACCGCACCCCATGTCGGCACGCCTCATCGATGGCAAGGGACTCGCGGCGCGCATCCGCACCGCTCTCAAAGACGAAACCGAGGCTCTGTCCCGCGCGGGCACCCAGCCGGGTCTCGCTGTGGTGTTGGTGGGCGACGATCCCGCGAGCCATGTCTACGTTCGCAACAAGACCAAGGCCTGCGCCGAAATCGGCTTTCGCGCGTTCGACCACCATTTGCCTGCGACGACCTCCGAACCCGAGCTTCTCGCGCTGGTCCAGGCGCTCAATGCTGACGCCGCGGTCGATGGCATCCTCGTGCAGCTGCCCCTGCCAGCCCACATCGACAGCCGCAAGGTGCTCTTGACGATTGACCCCCGCAAGGACGTGGATGGCTTCCACCCCGATAACCTGGGGCGCATGCTCATGGGAGAGCCCCGCTTCGTGCCCTGCACCCCCGCCGGGGTGATGCGGCTTCTCGAGGACGCGCAGGTTCCGCTCGAGGGGGCCCGGGCCGTGGTTCTCGGGCGCTCGAACATCGTGGGCAAGCCCGCGGCCATGTTGCTCACGGCTGCCAACGCCACGGTGACCCTTTGCCACTCGAAGACGCGCGACTTGGCCGAGCTGGTGAGGTCGGCGGACGTTCTGGTGGCGGCGATCGGTCGGGCCCGGTTCGTCGAGGGCAGTTGGATCAAGCCCGGTGCGGTGGTCATCGACGTGGGCATGAACCGCGACGAAGACGGCAAGCTTTGCGGTGACGTCGATACGGACGCGGCGGCCGTCCATGCAGCGGCCATCACGCCGGTGCCGGGGGGCGTAGGGCCCATGACGATCGCCATGCTGATGGAAAGCACCTTGGCGTCGGCGCGCCGGCGGGCGGCCGGCCGCAACGGGTAGCGGCCGGGGCCGGCGCGCACCCTTCGGGAGTGCGGTACGCTAGGGGCCATGGTTTTTGCAGCGGGGGGGCGAGAGGGCGAGGCGCTGGCGATGGCCGAGCTCGGCCGCCAGGTCGCCACCCTCGTGTTCTCGGCGCTGGCACCGCTTGCGGGCCCGGCCGCCGTGGCGCAGAGCCTCACGTGTCGGAACGCGTTGGCTCGGCTCGGCCTCGAGCCCCCACTTTTCGTCGTTTACGACCTGCAGCGGATGCTCTCGGGCGTGCAGCCTCCCAGCGACGAGGAGCTGGCGGCCCGGGGTGGGCGCCCTTCCGATCGGCGCGCCGCGGACCTCTGCACGCGCTACGTGGCGCTCCTGCGTGCCCTGGCCGAGACGCCGTCCCTGCAGGCCATGGTCCGTCGTCCCTTGCCCGTCGAGTTCGAGGCGGTGCTCGTCGCCCGCATGCTGGCTGATGTCTACCGCCGCTGGGCGGGCTCGGGCGTGCGTCCGGTTGGGGTCCCGGAGTTGCCCACGGCGGCGGGCGTGCTGGGGCTGTCACCGGCCGAGCTGGCCGCGCGTTTCGACCCGGCCTGGGCCCTCGGGTTCTTGAGCCACCTCGTCAGCCAGCGAGACCTGGTGCTGGCCCGCTGCGAACAGATCGACCTTGGGCCCTTGCGCCTGCTGGGCATGTTTTCGGGGGCGGCGCCCACCGACCTGCTCGATCTTTACAACCTCCTCGGCAGCCCGGTAGGGGGTCGTGCGGTCGAGTTCTCGCTGCAGCTCTTGCCTTCCGTCCTGGAGACCAAGCGCTCCACCGCCGCTCAGCGCTTTTCCATCGACGGTTACGCTTCGGTCGAGCGAAGGGGCAGCATCGACGCGCTCTTGCCTTCCGAGCTGGCGCACGACAGTGACATCTTCGCGCAGAAGGTCCTGGGTGACGAACTGCTCTACTACGGTCACGAGAGGCGGCTCGAGACCGTCTCCCGCGAACACTGGGTCCTGGTGGATGCCTCGGCTTCCATGCGGGGCTTGAGAGAGGTATGCGCACGGGGCTTGGCCGTGGCGTTGGCCAAAAAGCTCAGCCTTCAGGGGGACGTGGTCAGCTTTCGCTTCTTCGACAGCCGTCTGCACCGCCGCATTCCCGTGGGCGCCGCGGCTGGCCACGAGCTGCCCCACATCTTGTCGTTCCGGTCGGAGCGGGGGCGACACTACGCGCGCGTGTTCGAGGACGTGCTGGCCGACGCGCGTCGGCTCCAGCGGCGCGGGCCGCGGGAGCTCGCCATCACCTTCATCACGCACGGCGAGTGCCACGTGCCCGTCGATCTCGTCGAGAGCCTTGCGGAGCAGGCGCGGCTCTACGGGGTGTTCGTGCTGCCCTCGCGGCCCCTGGCGCTGCCGTACTTGCCGCTTCTTCACCGGCACCAGGTGGTGACCTCGGCGGACTTCGCGGCGCCCGAGCTGCGCAAACGCAAGGCCCTTGCCATCGTGGAGGATGTTGCGCGTGCCCACACGTGACGAACTCGAGGCTAAGGAGCGCGCCGACCGTGCGCTGCGGGCCGGGCAAGCGGCCGAGGCCCTTGGCCTTTACCGAAGCTTGCTTTCACGCGTGGCCGTCTTCGAGCCGGGCCTTTACGAAAGCTGGCTCGAGGGCGCGCTCGGCGCTTACCGCGCTTTGAAGATGCCGCGGGCGGTGGGCTTCATTCAGCTTGCGCTGCGGCGGTTCACGGAGGTCGAGGCGGCCCTGCAGGTGGCAACGGACCCCGTGCCGTGGGCGCTGGCGCTCGCCCGCCAAGGACGTCGCCGCGAGGCCGCCCAGGGACTCGCGCGGGCAGGGTTGTGGGTGCTTGCGGCGCGGGAGCTCGAAACGGCGGGTGACCTGCCCGGGGCCCGCACGTTGTGGGAAAAGCTCGAGCGGGATCCGCGGCTTCGCCGCCGGCCTTACGAAACAGCGCTCGTTTATCTCATGCTCGCGCGCCTGGAACGTGCGCTCGGAGAAGAGGACGCCGCCGGCCAGCACTTGTGCCAGGCGGTGTCTCGCCTCGAGGCGCTGGCCGACGAGTACGAAAGTGGTGGGCAGCGCGAACGCGCCTTCGACTGCTACTTGCTGATCCTGCGGGTGGGGCAGGGGCCAGGAGGTGCCTTCGAGAACCTCGCCGAGGGCTACGTCAACGCGATCCGGATCTTGGTGGCTGACGGCCAACGCGACTTCGCTTTGCAGTACATGGACGATTTCATGACGGCTGCCGCGAAACGCATGGAGTTTCATGCGGCGGCGACGATCGCTCTCGATGCCGCCGACTATAGCCGCCGACATGGTCTGGCCTTCGAGCAAGACTTCCTTCGCAAGGCGGTGGATCTCTGGTGCGCGGCTGCGGCGCAGGGGCTTTCGCAAGCCCAGGCCCCCGAGCTGGCCGAAAACGCGCTGGCTGCGGCGCTGGACGCCGCGACTTCGCTCGGCGACGGCCCCCTCATGGGGAAGGTCTACGAGGACCTGGCGAAGCTGCCTCTCGATCCGGCGCGCACCGCCCGGTACGCAAGCCTTGCCGAGCGTTACGCGGGGGCGGTGCAAAGCGCGGCGCCTCTTGCCGCCCTGCCTGCGGCGTTCAAGAGCGCGGGCGCTTATCAAGACATCGCCTGGCAGGACCTCGTCGAGTGGGAACTCGACGGAAACGTCGAGGCGACCCTGTCGGTGGTGGTCGTCGAGCGCACCGACCACGTGCGTTTCGTACGTGCGGCGCTCCTGGCCCTGCTGACCGCCGTCACCGAGCCACGCTGGCTCGAGGTGCCGGACGCTGCGCGCGTGGTGATCGCGGGGCTTGGTGACGTGGAGGTCTACGAGGTCTTGGCGCCGCTCGAGCGCCTCGCCCGGCATGCTGCCCCCGAGGTGCGCGCGGCGGTGATGGGAGCCGTGGGGCGCGTCCTGTGCAAACGCAGCTTCGCCACCATTCGCGCCGGGCTCGAGGATCCGGACGAGCGGGTGAGAAGCGAATCGCGCCGGGCCCTTCGAGGGCTTCATTTCCGAGACGGGCTCGAGCCCCTGGCCCGCATTCTGCGTGAGGCCGGCGACCCCCTCGTGCGCGAGGCCGCGCTGGCTGCGATCGCGGACGTGCCCATTCTCGAGGCGGCGCTGGTGCTCCTCGACGTCATTCGCGAGGAAGAGGGGCCGCTGCGCAGCCTGGCTGTGGAACGCCTCTCCACCTTCCCCAGCCTGGGCCTGGCGCCCCACGTGCGGGCCCACGCGGAGGTGGCCACCGGCGGGGCTCGGCAGAGCCTGCTCGCGGTGTTGAGCGCGCTCGAGGCTTACCGCCCCTGACCTGGTGGGCGGCGAGGAGGCGAGGCGCTCGCAGCTTCGGCGGACTCGGTCGCGGCCCGCAGCGTCTCGGTCCGCTGCAAAAGCCGCGCGAGCGCCCAGTCTGCCGCCTCGGCCACCTGCGGTTCGGGATCGTGGCGCAGCGCCTCGAGCAGTGTCCGTGCCGCCGTTTTACGGGCAGCTCCGAGGGCCAGCACCGCGTTTCTTCGGAGGCCGACGTACCCGATGCGGGGCAGAGCCGTTCCGGGGCTCAGGCGCTCCCAGTCTTCGCGCGAAAGAGTTGCGAGCGCTTCGAGGGGCCATGCGGAGAGGGGTCGTGCCGCCCCCGCCGGGTCCTGCAACGAGGGCACAGGGCGACGGTTGTAGGGACACACCTCCTGGCAGATGTCGCAGCCGAAGGCGCCGGCGCGGAAGCCGGGGCGCACGTCGCGCGGGACAGCACCTCTGTTCTCGATGCTGTGGTAGGCGATGCACTTGCGCGCGTCCACGACGCGAGGTTCGGGAAACGCCTCGGTGGGGCAGGCCTTTAGGCAACGGTCACAGCTGCCGCAGAGATCCTCTCCGGGCGTGTCGTAGGCGTCGACGTCACGGTTCAGGAACATCACGCTCAACGTGAGCCATGATCCAAGCTCGGGGTTGATGAGACAACCGTTCTTGCCGACCCATCCAAGCCCCGCGCGTACCGCCCAGGGGCGCTCCATCACGTGGCCCGTGTCGACGCAGGCGTAGCTCCACAGCCCGGGATCCAGCTGCAAAAGGCGCTTGCGCAGGCGCTTGAGCCGATCGCGGTGCGTGTAGTGATAGTCCCGCCCACGTGCGTAGCGGGCGAGGGAACTCACCTCGTCAGCCGGTCGGTGGTAGGGGATCGCGAGGGCCAGCACAGCCCGAATCCCGGGCTGCACGCGGCTGGGGTCGAGCCGGGCCGCCGCAGTTTCGGCCATCCACGTCAGATCCGCCGCGTAGCCGGCTGCCAACCACCGCATGAGCGGCTCGGGGGGCAGCGGCTCGGCCCGCGCGAGGCCGGCCAGGGCGAAGCCGCAATCGCGGGCCGCCTGTTTCACCGCAGAGGCCGCAAGGACGGGCGGTGGGGCGGCGACGGGCGCGGGGGGTGGGGTAGGTGGCTGCAAACCCGCGGAAGGATAGCGAACCCCGCGTCTGCAGGCGGAGGCGATGCGTGCGGAATTTTTTCCACAAAGCGTCGCTCCGGAAGCGACATTCCGTGCTAGAAGTCGCTCGGTTTCACGGGACGTGGCGCCGCCGCGGCAACTGGAAACGAGGAGCAAACGAAAACATGGCTACGCGAATTGCAATCAATGGTTTCGGGCGGATTGGCCGCCTGGTCTTCCGCGCTCTGTACAGCCAGGGGCTGTTCGGTAAGGACTTCGAGGTCGTGGCCGTGGGCGACATCGTCCCCGCCGACAATCTCTCTTACCTTCTCAAGTACGACTCGGTCCAGGGTCGCTTCGAGGGTGAGGCCGGCTTCAAGTCGGACGAGGTGCTCACGGTCGACGGCAAAGAGGTGAAGGTCGTCAGCGCCCGCACCCCGGCGGAGCTTCCCTGGAAAGATCTCGGCGTCGACGTCGTGATCGAGTCGACGGGCTTGTTCGTCGACAAGGAAAAGGCTCAGGGGCACATCGATGCGGGCGCCAAGAAGGTCATCATCTCCGCCCCCGGCAAGAACGAAGACATCACGGTCGTGATGGGCGTCAACGAGGAAAAGTACGACCCGAAGGCGCACCACGTGGTCTCGAACGCGAGCTGCACCACGAACTGCCTGGCGCCTCTCGTGCACGTGGTCCTCAAAGAGGGCTTCGGTCTGACCGAAGGTCTCATGACCACCGTCCACTCGTACACGGCGACCCAGAAGACGGTCGACGGCCCGAGCCGTAAGGACTGGAAGGGGGGCCGCAGCGCCGCCATCAACATCATCCCGTCCTCCACCGGTGCCGCCAAGGCCGTGGGGCTCGTGCTGCCGCAGGTGAAAGGCAAGCTGTCCGGCATGGCCTTCCGCGTGCCTACCCCCACCGTCTCCGTGGTCGACTTGACCTTCAAGACCGAGAAGGCCACCAGCCTCAAGGAGCTGAACGCGGCTCTCAAGGGCGCCAGCGAGACCTACCTTCAGGGGATCTTGGGCTACACGGATGAAGAGGTCGTTTCGAGCGACTTCATCCATGACAAGCGTTCGAGCATCTACGATGCGGGCTCGTCCATCGAGCTGAACCCGAACTTCTTCAAGCTGGTCAGCTGGTACGACAACGAGTGGGGCTACTCGAACCGCGTGGTCGACCTGCTCAAGTACATGGTGGCCAAGGGCCTCTAATCCGGCGTCGGAGCTTGGCTCCGCACACGCGAAAAACCCCGCTTCGGCCTTGCCGGGCGGGGTTTTCGCGTTTTTCGGCGGGGGTCAAACGCGGTTGCGCAGCATCATTTCTCGCGGATGCGGTTCGAGGTAGGTTTGGCCCTCGAGGTAAGCCACCTTGTGCCGCCGGATGTGGTGCTTGAGCAAGGTGAGCGGAACGACGAGCGGACTTTGCCCTTTCCGGTGGTCTTCGATGAGCTGGGCCAACTCGGCCTTGTCCTCCGGATCGAGCATCGGACGGAGGTACCCGGCCATGTGCTGCATCACGTTTGCGTTTCGTCCCGGCGTGGCCCGCTTCGTCATGGCCTGCATGAACCCGGTCTCGTAGGCCGCGCGCAGGGCGGAACGGCTGTGGTGTTTCGACTCGGCCACCAGCTTTCCCAGGGACCGGTACGCCTCCACGGAGTGCGCCATCAGCGTGAGTTTGTGGGCCGTGTGGAACGCCACGAGGTCGCCCAGCTTCCACGAGCCGGCCCACAGAGCCTTGAGGCGGTGGTACGCGAAGAGCCTCTCGATGAAGTTTTCTCGCAAGGGGGGATCGGAGAGTCGCCCCTCTTCCTCGATGGGCAGGTTGGCAAAGCGCTCCCGCAACGCGGCGGCAAACAGCCCCACGCCTTCTTTGGAGGGGGCCCCCAATCGTCCCTGCGCGTCGGGAGGCGGGTAGAGCTTCACCCGTTCCATCCCGCAGCTTGGCGAGGCGCGCTTGAGCACGTAGCCGTCGAGGTCCTCGTCTTCGAGCTCCGCCACGCGCTTGCGCGCGAAGCGTTCCATGCGCGTGGTCCAGTCCTCACCGGAGTCGGGCGCGATCATGTGCGTCCGACCGTCTCCCAGGCGTTGCAAGCGCACGATGGGGCGCGGAATGCTCATGCCTACCTCCACCTCCGGGCATACCGGGACCCAGGTCACGTAGGGCGCAAGTACGTCCATGAGGAAACCGTCACGCTTGTGCTGACCGTCGAAGCGCACCTTGGCACCCAGAAGGCAGGTCGAGGCACCCACGCGCAACACAGGTCGAGTTCCGTCCTCAGACTTCGCAGCAGCCATATCCATTCCAGGATACGCCGACCTGGCGGAACGTGCGCGGCTTGGGTCGCATCCGGTTGGCTGCGCCGGGTGTGCCTGCTACGTTCGGTCGCTTCATGGAGGAAGACGAGCCGCGAGCGCCCGCCCCGCCGAAGCCCGCGTCCGGGAGCTTGCCCATTCGCGCCCGCACGGAGTTGTTTCGGGTGGGCGAAGACGAGACGGGGATGCGGCTCGACCAGGTGCTGCCCCGCCACGTCGCCGATCTGTCGCGGCGGCAAGCGCGAACGCTGCTCGATCTGGGCGGCGTGTTCGTCAACGGTGTGCGGACGAAGGTGGCCAGCCGCCTCGTGGCCACGGGGGACGAAATCAAAGCCTTCATCGGGGGGGCTTTGGCGCGCGCACAGAACCGGGTAGGGGAGGCCGCCCGCGCTCACGACGCTGAGAGATTGCCCTCGTTCACGGTTTTGTTCGAGGACGCTGACCTGGTCGTCGTGAACAAGCCGGCCGGGCTCCTGACGGCCCCCACCCCCGAAAGCGACCGCAACAACTTGGCCGACCTCCTGGCCCGACGACACGCGCGCCGCCAGACCCTCTTTGTGGTGCACCGCATAGACCTGCAAACGAGTGGGGTCTTGGTGTTTGCGAAAACACCCCAGGCCAACAGACGCCTTTCGGAGCGCTTCGCGGCCCACGACATCGACCGTGCCTACCTTGCCGTGGTCGCCGGGGCGTTCCCCGACGACCTTCGCACGATTGACCGCGCGCTCCGAGGGAAGCGGGCCGTGACGCACGTCGCGGTTTCGGAACGTTTCGGGACCTTCGCGACAGCCTTGACGGTGACCCTCGAAACGGGACGCACCCACCAAATCCGCCTTCACGTCGGCGGCCTCGGCCACCCGGTGTTGGGAGATCCCGACGTGGCGCGTGCGAGCGTTCGCGGCCCGCGGCCGCCCCGTATGGCGCTGCATGCCGCGCGCCTCGGCTTCTTGCATCCCGTCACCGGAGCACCCCTGAACTTCGAGGCGGAGCTGCCGGCCGATTTGGCCAAGTGGATGGAGCGGCTCCGTGTTTCGTCCCCGTGACGCAGAGCGAGCTTGGCCCTGAACCTCGGGCCCCAAGGCGGCTGCTGCGCCCCCAAAAACGATTCACGTTGCAACTTACGAGGGGGTCTGGCATCTCACACCCAAAGCTGATGACTTGCTTACCTTGGGGACCCCTTGGGGCGCTGACTGGGCGGGGGGGAGATGCGATGGCGGCTCATTTGCAGAGACACTTGTCGTTCGGGCCGATGGGCGATGGGGAGGTCCGGGCGAAAGGATTGACACCTTGAGCGTCGATACATGGACTTCCTTCGGGCTGCTCGGCCTGGTGCTTACGGCCACGGCGGCCTACTTGCTCCGGCTTGCGTGGTTGGGTCGAGCCCGGGCGAGCCGATTGGACAAGGACGGCGGCAGCGCCCTGCTCTCCGTCCCGGTGATGGAGCTTGGTTACTGGCTGCTGCGGCCCATCGTGTCGTTGCTCGACCGGCTGGGCGCAACCCCGAACGGCGTGACGGTCTTCGGGCTCTTTCCCGCGGCGCTTGCCGGATTGTTCGCCGTGCAGGGCTGGTTTGCGCTTGCGGGGCTCTTCGGTATGGTCGGGGCGTTCTGCGATGCGCTCGACGGCCTCCTGGCCCAACGTCAAGGCGGCTCGACCCGCGGCGGTCAAGCCCTCGACTCGATCTTGGATCGCGTGACCGAGTCACTGCTCTTCGTTGGGGTGGCGGTGTACTTCCGGGAGCAGCCTTGGATTTTGGGCTTGTGCCTGATGGCTTTGTCGGGCGCTTACCTGACGAGCTATGTCTCGGCCAAAGCTGAGGCCATGCAGGTGTCAATACCGCGCGGGGTTATGCGACGCGCCGAGCGTGCCGTTTACTTGCTGACCGCCGCAGGCTTCCTGCCGCTTTGGGCGCTGTGGATTGGCCCCGAAGGCTCCTTTGCTCTCCGGCATTTGCCGCTGGTGACGGCCTTGGGGCTCATCGCTCTCGGCGCGAACCTTTCCGCCTTCGTTCGCATCCGGGCGCTTGTGCGCGTACTGGGGCCGGCCTCCGCCGAAGTGACACCCGAGCCCCTGAGGAATGGACGGCCCGCCACGCAGGAGTTCCCGCCGCTGTCCGCGCCTGCGCCGCGTGCGGCCACGGCCGACGGCCGCGGGGTTGTTTGACCCCGCACCGTAAACCGTGGCGAAGCGTCGTTCTCGGGCCCGGGTGGCTCAGGCCCGCTCGATGAGGCCTGCAGCGCCCATACCGCCGCCGATGCACATCGTGAGCACCGCGTAGCGGCCCTGGCGGCGCTCGAGTTCGTGCAAGGCCGTCGCGATCTGGCGGGCCCCCGTGCATCCGAGCGGATGACCCAGGGCGATGGCGCCGCCGTTTACGTTGACGCGCTCCTCGGGCAGGCCCAGCTCGCGCATGCAGTAAAGGGCCTGCGAGGCAAAGGCTTCGTTCAGCTCGAAAAGGTCGATCTGGTCCACCTTCATCCCCAGCAGATGCAGCAGTTTGCGAACCGCGGGTACGGGTCCCGTTCCCATGATGGCCGGCGGCACCCCCGCCACGGCGAAGCCGCGAAAGTAAGCGCGCACCTTCTTGCCTGTGTTCCGAGCCGTATCGGCGTTCATGAGCACCACGGCCGCGGCGCCGTCGTTGAGGGGAGACGAATTGCCCGCCGTCACCGAACCCGTGGGGTCGAAAGCGGGTGCCAGGGTCTTGAGACGCTCGAGGGATGTGTCGCTGCGCGGCCCCTCGTCTCGATCCACCGTGGTCGCGATCCAACGGTCGTCCTCCCAGACCCGGGTGTCCACGGGAACACACTCGGCGGCCATGCGCCCCTCGTCCCAGGCTGCCACGGCCCTTTGGTGACTGCGCAGCGCAAAGGCATCCTGGTCCTCGCGTGAGACGTTGAACCTGCGCGCCACGTTTTCGGCCGTGTTGCCCATCGGGATGTAGGCATCCGGGAACGTCTCGACCAAGGTGGGGTTCAGCGCCACCTTGTTGCCACCCATGGGGATCATCGACATGGACTCGACACCGCCCGCGATGGCCGCGTCGATGGCGCCGAGGGCGATGCGCTCGGCGGCGATCGCCGTAGCCTGCAGGCCGGAGGCGCAAAACCGGTTGACCGTCATGGCGGGCACCTCGTCCGGCAGCCCGGCGAGATGGCCAACCAGGCGCGCGACGTTCAGACCTTGCTCACCTTCCGGAAGGGCGCAGCCGAAGATGAGGTCTTCGGGGATTGCGCCCTCCACTTCGGCACGCCGTAGGGCCTCCTTGACCACCAGAGCGCCGAGATCGTCGGGGCGGGTGTTGCGAAGATTGCCCTTAATCGCACGCCCGATCGGGGTCCTGACAGCAGATAGTATCGCGACGTCTCGCATGGTGTCTCCGTTAGTTGCGCAGGGGCTTGCTGGTGGTGAGCATGTGCTGGATGCGGGCGCGGGACTTTTCCTCGCCGCAGAGCGAGAGGAAGGCCTCCCGCTCGAGGTCCAGCAGATGCTGCTCGGTCACGCGGGCGCCCGGCGCCACGTCCCCACCCGATAGGATGCGCGCCAGGTGGCTTCCGATTTTGGCGTCGTGCTCACTGATGCGGTGAGCATCCGCCAGGTTGTGGAGGGCCGCCTTCATGGTGGCGGCGCCCGTGGTGCCCACCACCTTGACGCGGCGGGGAGGGGGCGGGCGGTAGCCGGCCCGGGCGAGCCCCAGCGCGAGCTGCTTGGCGTCGGCCAGCAGGGTGTCGCGGCTCATCGATACCGAGTCGTGCGCGTGCAGGTAGCCGAGGTCCCGCCCCTCTTCGGCGCTCGTCGACACCCGGGCGGTGCCGAGATACTCGAACGGCTGGCGCACGAGGGCGAGCAGGTCAACGTTCGGGTTCGTGTCGGCCAGTGCCGACGCGCGGGCCGCCATCTCCATGCACCCGCCGCCTGCGGGAATGAGGCCCACCCCCACCTCCACGCAGCCCACGTAAAGTTCGGCGGCCGCCCGCACGTGCGGGCATCCCAAAACCACTTCGGCGCCTCCACCCAGGGCCAAACCGAAGGGCGCACACACCACCGGTACGCGGGCATAGCGGGTCCGCATACAGGCGTTTTGAAATCCGATCAGAATCTGGTCGACGGCGGCGTAGTTGTTCTGGGACAAGCCCACCATCAGCGAAAATAGGTTGGCTCCCGCGCAGAACGCGTCGGGCGCTTCGTTACCGATGATGAGGGCCACGCCGTCACGCTCGGCGCGCTCGACGCCCTTTTGCATCATGCTGACGATGTCGGCATCGATGGCGTTCATCTTCGCGTGGAACTCCACGCAGAACACGCCGTCGCCGAGATCGAGCAACGACGCGCCGGCGTTGCGTTCCACCTCGCCGCCGAACGCACGCACCTCCTCGAGCGAGAGGCGGCGTTCGTCCTGCGGCACGGGGTGGTACCCCCCACGGACCGCCAGCTGCCGCAGCTCGGTGGGTGTCTCGCGTTCGTAGAAGTGGGTTTCGCCTGCGGCCACGCGTTCCTTCACCCAGGCGGGCACGGCGAGACCCGCCGCCTCCATCTTGGAGATCGTCTCGGGCACGCCCAGCGCGTCCCAGGTCTCGAAGGGGCCCCGCTCCCAGCCGAAGCCCCACTTGAGAGCCCGGTCCACGTCCACCACGCTGTCGGCGATGTCTCCCATGCGGTTGGCGGCATAGATCAGCGTTTCGTAGAGCACCTGACGGGCGAGGCTCGAGGCCCGGTCGTCTCCGTTCACCACACGGCGGATCCGCTCATCGAGGTCATCGACGCCCTTGGTCGCACCGATCGAGGCAAAACGCGGCTTCGTCAGGGGCTCGTAGGCGAGCGTGGCGAGGTTGAGCTGAACGATGCCCGCGCCCTCTTTTTTGTAAAATCCCTGCTTGGTTTTGCTCCCCAGCCACTTGCGCTCCACGAGCTCTTTGAGCACGTCAGGAAGCGCGAAGACCTCCCGGCGCTCATCGTTCGTGAGGGCCTCGTGGCAGTTGTTGGCGACGTGCACCAGCGTATCCAGGCCGACCACGTCGGCCGTCCGGAACACCGCGCTCTTCGGGCGGCCGAGTGGCTTGCCGAAGATGGCGTCGACTTCTTCCACCGTGTAGCGCTGTTCCACGGCCAGGGCCAACGTGCGCATGAGCGAGAACGTGCCCACGCGGTTGGCGATGAAGTTGGGCGTGTCCTTGGCTCGCACCAGCCCCTTGCCGAGGTAGGTTCCGCAGACCTGTTCGGCCAGGGCGACCGCCGCGTCCGAGGTCTCTTCGCCCGTCACCACTTCGACCAGCTTCAAGTAGCGGGGCGGGTTGAAAAAATGCGTGATCAAGAAGCGCTGCTTGAATGCGTGGCTTCGGCCCGCGACCAGCTCGGCCAGCGGCAACCCCGACGTATTCGAGGCGATCACGGCACCCCCGCCCAAGGCGTCGAGCTTTTCGTAAAGGGACCTTTTGATCGCGAGGTTTTCGATGACGGCCTCGACGATGAAGTCGCAGGCGGCGGCGCGCCCGAGATCGTCATCGAGGTTGCCCACGGTGACGAGGGGCTCGAAGCGCTTGGAGAAGAAACTGGCGGGTTTGCTCGCCTTGGCCCGCGCGAGCCCGTCACGCGCTATCCGGTTTCGGGCCCAGGCATCGCCGGGGGGCGCATCCCTTGGCGCGATATCGAGCAGCAACACCTTGAATCCCGCGTTCGCCAGGTGGGCGGCGATGGCAGCTCCCATCACGCCAGCACCCAAGACAGCGACCTCGTCGATCGGCTTGGCCATGAGGACAACGATAGCTCAACATGCCCGCGGATGCGCGGTTCGGCAGCGGGTGCCCGTGCGACAATCTCGTGCAGAGGGCGAGCCATGATGCGCACAGGAGCCGCTATGTGGGACGGTGTACCCGAACGTGAAACCTTCATCGCGTGAGGCCCAACACTCTTGATTGCGTCGCGTCCATGACGCAAGCTGCGGGGCCATGATTCGAGCTTGCAGCATCGTTGGATGCGCCACCTTGTGGGTGGCTTGGGTGGTCACGACGGCGGGGCCTGTATCCGCCCAGGAGGCGGGGGCGGAGGGGGCAGCAGCGCCGGCGGCTTCAAGCGCTCCTCCCGCAACGGCAGCGCCCGTCGCGGACGCGGAGCTTCAGGCCGCGAAGGCCGAGTTCGAGGAGGCGCAACGCCTCTTCATCAAAGAGCAGTTCGACGGAGCGGCCGCGAAGTTCGTCTCGGCTTACGAGAAGAAGCCCTACGCCGCGTTTCTGTTCAACGCGGCCGTGGCGTACGAGCGGAGCCAGCGATGGGAGCTGGCCATCGACTACTTTGAGCGTTACCTCGACAGAAACGCCGAGGCCAAGGACAAGCGGGACGTCGAACTGCGACTCCAGGGCCTGCGGCGCGTGCTGGCAGCCAGCCAGGCGCAGCCGACGCCCGAACCCGGTCAGGCCCCTGTGGCGCCGGCCGAGGTGGCCATGTTGCCGGCGCTCGAGACGAAGGGTCTCGTGATCATCGACTCGAAGCCGAAGGGCGCCACGATTTACCTGGAAGACAAAAAGAACGGGCCGCTCGGCACCACGCAGTGGGAGGGCTCCCTCGAACCTCGACCGGTGAAGGTCATTCTCGAGTCCAAGGGCTTCAAGCCCGAGACACGGCTCATCCATCCCCGTCCGGACAAGATCCTCGAGGTCTACATCGCCCTGTCCGAAGAGCACTTTTTGGGGTGGGTCGAGATCGCCTCGAACGTGGCGGGCGCCGACGTCTTCCTGGACAAAAAGGAAATCGGCGCCATCGGGCGTACCCCGTACACGGGGCACATCAAGCCAGGCAACCACACCGTGTGGGTCGAAAAAGCCGGTTACGGCACCGTGAAAAAAGAGATCGTCGTCGAGCCGGGAACGGCCACCACGCACATGATCGACCTCGAGAAACTTTCGGTGGGCTGGGTGGCGGTGGTGGGCAAAAAGAGCCGGGGGGGCAAACTTTACGTCGACGACAAACTGGCCTGTACGACGCCTTGCCAAGCCGAAGCCATGCCTGGGTCTCACCAGGTGAGGGTGGAGCTTGCCGGCATGGAGGACTACGAAGCCACGCTCGAGGTCAAACAGGCGGTGCAAACCCTGGTCGAGGTCCAGTGGAGCCCCGAGCCACCCCGCGGGCGCGCCTGGACCACGGCAGTCATCTCGGCGCTTTTCCTGGGAGGCGGCGTTTATGCGGGGCTGCAATCCCAGGATCGGGAAAAGGGCCTCAAGGACGACATCAAGGCCGGCGCGCTCATCGACAACAACGATCCCCGTGTCCAGGAGGGCAAGATCTGGGCGATTGGCGCGAACGTCGCCTTCGGCATCAGCGCCATCACCGGGATCATGTCCGTCTACAACTTCCTTCGTTCGGGCCCCCCCAGCCAGGGCGAGCTCGACGAAAAAAACATTGCCATCACGCCGGTGGGTCTGCCCGGGGGCGGCGGACTCTTCGCGACGGGGAGGTTTTGATCATGAACTGCTTTCAGCGTGTGCTGTTTTTTTGCCTGACCTTGGCCCCTGTGGTCTCTGGATGCGACTGGCGCAAACTCGACGAGGCCGTCGAGAACGCCCCCGTACGGAGCACCGAGGCTCCTTCCGATTATCTCGGCACGGACGTGGGCCGGCTCGTCGTGGCGTTGCCCCCGCCCGATGACAAACCCGAAGTGTCGGCACGGTTTTTGGTCGCCTCCGTGACCAAGGTGGCGGCAGCCCTCATCGACGTCGACCGCTTCGGAAAGACGACGGCCTATAACGTGCCGGATACGGTTTTGGCCCCGCTGGCGGGGCAACCTGCCACCGCGCTCGCCGCGGCGGCGCCCCGACCCGATGAAGGTGTGCCCTCGGTTCTCATCGGCACAGCGCGCTTCAAGGTGGCCGACATCCCGTTCGGAGGCGTCTTCCGCCTCTTGATTCAGCCAGGTCCCACGTTCCGCCTGGCCGACCAGCAGGTTCAGGCGCCTCTGACGTTGGCAGGTGACCCCGCGACAGGGGCAAAAGGCTTTGGTCGTGGGGTGGCGACCGGAAACGTTTCAGGGCTGCCGCAGTTCGAGGACTGGGTGATCCAGGCCGATTTTGGGGTGACCCTCGTCGAGGACGGGGCGCTCGCGGTGTTGACGCCTGCGAGCCGCTGTCTCGTTGCGCCCGACCTCAACCGGGCTTTGATCTACCAGCGTGGACTCAATCCGGCGATCGGTGACTTCATCCCCGAACTGCCCGGGGGCGAAATCGCGGTGGGCGTTCCTGCCGCCGCGGGGGCAGGTGCGGTGGTCCTGCTCTCCCGACAGCCGGCCGAGCTCGATTGCCCCCTGTCGATCTCCGTCCCGGGCCTGCCCACCTTCGGCTCGTCCGTGGCGGCGGGGTTCGTCAACGCCGACGCCTTCGTGGACTTGGTCGTGGGGGCACCGCCGTCACAGGTGCTCGTTTTCCTCGGACCCTTCAACCCTGCCGTCCCTCCGGTACCGGCCGTCGTTTTCACGGCGCCACCCGACGCCACGCAGGCGGAGTTCGGCGCGCGTGTGGCCCTCATCGAGGCCGACGGTGTGCCGGGCCTGGAGGTCGCCATCGCGGCACCGGCCTTCCCCGCAAGCGGGACCCTTGGGGCCGGGGCGGTGTACCTTTACAACGTCAACGCTCCCGCGTTGCCTTTCGCGGTGGTGACCGATCACGATCCCGAGGCGAACGCGGGCTTGGGAGAGGGACTGGCCGTTGTGCCGGTTCGCAACGCGAGCTGCGTGCAGGGCGCCGTTCGCCACATGTTGGTAGCCGGCGCGAACGAAGAAGTGTTCAGCTACTACAAGTTGCCCGGGGCCTTGCCCGACATCCGCTGCTTGACCCCCTAGTATGTAGGGGCGCAGCCGACCTTCGCCTGACACTCTATCGGGCATGACCATGCGGCTTGCCAGCCTTCTTGGCCCCGATCTCGACGAGGAGCTCCTGACCGATCCAGCGCAGCTGGCTGAGTTGGCCGACGAGCTCCACGCCGCGGATCTGTCCGAGCTCATCGCCGAGCTCGAAGACGGGCCTGCGATCAAGCTGCTCACGAACCTGCCCCGCGATGCGGTGGCCGAGGCGCTCGACTCCATGGAGCCGGGCCGCCGGGCCGAGCTGGTTCAGCAGATCGACCGCACCGTGGCGGCCGAGCTGGCCGACCTGATGTCGGCCGACGAGCGCGTCGACCTTCTCCAGGAGTTCGAGGAGGACGTCCGCTCGGACATCCTCTCCCGCATGGACAAAGAGGAGCGGCAGGACGTCCGCGACCTCATCCATTACGGCGAATCATCCGCCGGTGGTCTGATGACCACCGAGTACGTCACATTGTCCCCCGAAGTGACGGTGGAAAAGGCGATCGAGCAGGTCCGGCGCACGGCCGAGGAAAAAGAGACGATCTACGAGGCGTTCGCGGTCGATCCCAACGGCACCCTCGTGGGGGCGGTGTCCTTGCGGGATCTCGTGCTCGCGCCGGCCACGAAGAGAATCTCTGAGATCATGGAGGCCGACGTGGTCTCGGTGCCGGCCGAGATGGACCAGGAAGAGGTTGCGGGCATCTTCCAGCGCTACGACCTCCTGGCCCTGCCGGTAGTGGACGCTCATCACAAGCTGCTCGGCATCGTCACGGTCGACGACGTGGTGCACGTGCTCAAGGAAGAGCAGGCCGAGGACATTCAAAAATTGGGCGCCGTGGCCCCCACGGAAGGTAGCTACTTCGATACGGGCTTTTGGACATACCTGCGGAGCCGGGCGGTGTGGCTGGTGGTGCTGTTCATCGGACAGAGCTTCACCGTGAGCGTACTCAAACACTACGGCACGGTCACGGCAACCGTCGTTGCGCTCACCTTCTTCATTCCCCTCATCATCTCTTCGGGCGGAAACACGGGCAATCAGTCCGCCGCCCTCGTCATCCGCGGGATGGCGCTGGGAGAGTTCGAGCTAGGCGATGCCGTGAAGATCCTGTCGCGCGAGATGCGCATGGGCCTGGCTCTAGGGACCATTCTAGGCGGCCTTGGCATGATCATGGCCACGTTCATCGGCAGCGAAGAGGGATACCGGTTTGCCCTCGCCGTGGGTACCGCCCTCATCGCCTGCGTCACCTTGGGTTCGGTCGTGGGTGCG
This sequence comes from Myxococcales bacterium, assembly GCA_022184915.1. NCBI lineage: Bacteria > Pseudomonadati > Myxococcota > Myxococcia > Myxococcales > Myxococcales bacterium. Next base: position 274,293 of record JAGTJU010000006.1, read on the forward strand.
GGCATGCCGCTCCTGATCAGGCATCTGGGCATGGACCCCGCCGTGGCTTCGGGGCCGTTCATTGCGTCCATGCTCGACGTGATGGGTATCTTCATCTACGTCGAGACGGCCGTGCTGATGCTGGGCCTCCGGCACTGAGCTGCGCAGGCAAATGGCGCCAAGGCCCGGGGCCTGAGGACCTCGCTGGACTTACCCGTTTTTGACCGTGTGAACCAGCGCTTCCACGGTTTCGAGCGGTGTATCGGGGTAGATGCCGTGTCCGAGGTTGAACACGTGTCCGCGCCGCTGCCCTTGCTCGATGATACGACGGGCTTGGGCCACGACCTCGTCCCGCGGCCCGAGCAACAGAGCCGGGTCCAAATTGCCCTGGATGGCGGCGTCCGGCGCCCCCCCTGCCGCCAGCCGCAGGCGCGCCTCGGAGAGGGGAAGGTGCCAATCGATGCCGTAAACGTCGGCGCCCACGTTGGCCACCCGATCGAGCAGGGTGGTGGCGCCGTTCGGGAAGTAGATGACCGGCACGCCCGAGGCTCTCACGGCCTGCACCAGGGCGCGCGTGGGGGGCAGCACGAAGCGCTCCCAGTCTTCTGCCGACACCACGCCCACCCAGGAATCGAAGATCTGAATCGCCTGGGCGCCCGCCTCGACCTGAGCCAGGAGATAACGGGCGGTGGTCTCCGCCAGCTTGTCCAGCAGACGCCGGCTGGCCTCGGGGGCCGTATAAAAGAGGCGCTTCGTTTCGATGAAGCGTTTCGAGGTTTTTCCTTCGATCGCGTAGGTAGCCACCGTGAACGGCGCCCCCGCAAACCCGATGAGCGGGGTGTTCAGCTTGTCGAGCTCGGGGCGAAGCCGCTTGATGGTTTCGAGCACGAAAGGCGTGCCCTGTGCAGGGGCGAAGTCGTGCAGCCGTTCGACATCGCTGGCAGACCGCACCGGGTTGGCGATCGAAGGGCCGAGTTCCGTGAAGGCGACCTCGAGACCCATGGGTTCGAGCGGAACCAGCAGGTCGGAAAAGAGAATCGCCGCATCGAATCCGAACCGGCGCAGCGGTTGAAGCGTGACCTCCGCCGCCAGGGCGGGATCCTTGCACAGGTCCAAAAAGGACACGTTGGCGCGGAGCGCGCGGTACTCGGGCAGATAGCGCCCTGCCTGCCGCATCAGCCACAGGGGTGGACGTTCCGTGGTTTCACCGCGACAGGCTCTCAGGAAAAGGGGTTCCACCCGGTGGTTTCTAGCCCAGCTTGAAGGCGCCGTCCAACGCGACGACGCGGCTTGCACCGAAGGGGTGGGGCGCTATGAAAAATGCATGTCGCGTGCCGTGCGAGTGTACGAGTTCGGGGGGCCCGAGGTCTTGCGCGTGGAAGAGGTCACCGTGCCCCCTCCCGCGGGGCACGAGGTGAGGGTGCGCCACACGGCCGTGGGTCTCAACTTCATCGACGTCTACTACAGGACGGGCCAGTACGTGCCTCCGGGGCTGCCCTTCGTACCCGGCCTCGAGGCGGCTGGTGTGGTGGAGGCCGTGGGGGAGGGCGTGACGGGCTTCGCGGTGGGCGACCGCATTGCGTATGCGGGTGGGCCCCTCGGCGCCTACGCCGACGTGCGCCTGCTACCGGCTGAGCGGGCCATCAAAATCCCCCCCGAGATCGCCGACGACACGGCGGCGGCGATGATGCTCAAGGGCATGACCGCACAGTATCTGCTCCGTCAAACCTACCGCGTGCAGCCCGGCGACTTCGTGCTCTTCCATGCCGCCGCAGGGGGCGTGGGTCTCATCGCTTGCCAGTGGGCAAAGCATCTGGGTGCTACGGTCATCGGAACGGTGGGCTCGGCCGTCAAGGCCGACGTGGCGCGGGCGCATGGGTGTGACCACGTGATCGACTACACCCAGGAGAACTTCGTCGCGAGAGTTGCCGAGGTCACCGGCGGCAAGAAGGTCTCCGTGGTCTACGACGGTGTGGGCCGCTCGACCTTCGAGGGCTCGCTCGATTGTCTGCGCCCTCGCGGCATGATGGTGCTCTTCGGTCAGTCGTCAGGGAAGGTGCCTCCGGTCGACCTGGGCGTGATTGCTGCCAAGGGTTCGCTCTTCGTGACGCGTCCGTCGCTCTTTGCCTATACGTCGACACGCGCAGAGCTGGAAGCCTGCGCAGGCGAGCTCATCGAGGTGGTACGCCAAGGCGCGGTGACGATTCCCGTGGGCGCCCGGCGCGCCCTGTCCGATGTGGCGGCGGCTCACGAGGCCCTGGAAGCGCGCCTGACCACGGGCGCTACGGTGTTGACCCCGTGAACGCTCGGGCGCTCCGGGGTCTCTGTCCCGTGCCCGCCCTCGTGCTCTTGGGGTGTGTGGGGACCGGCCCGAACCTCGAGGGGCTCGGCCACTCGCCCCAGGCCGAGAGGGCCAAGGCTCTGGATCCTGCGTTCGCCACACCTCCGCCGGATGCGGAGAGGTTCGCCTCGGGGGTGGCGAAAACAACCTTGCGGCCCGGTACGGGCACCCTCATGCCGGATCCGGGTAGCCTCGTGCGCGTGGAGTTCGAGGGCTTCCGGGCCAATGGCACGCTCTTCGATTCCTCGAAGCGCAAGGGCAAGCCGCAGATCTTCGAGCTTTCCGAGACCGTGCGTGGCCTCTCGGAGGCGCTCACCCACATGGTGGAAGGGGAGGTTGCGCGCTTTTGGATTCCCGGGCACCTGGCCTACGGCGACAAACCCGAAGATCCCCGTCTGCCCGCCGGGCCGCTGGTCTTCGAGCTCGAGCTGCTCAAGATCGTGCGTCGCTGAGCGCGGGGTCTAGCGACCCCGTGAGGGGGCCGCAGCCGTTCGGTAGAGCAGGGCGGCCACGAGCCCCAGGCTCGCGAGCACGAACCAGGCGCCCCGCGGGGAGATCGTCTCCAGCAGGAAGACGCCGAGCACGGGGCCCAAGGTCTGAGCCGCACCCTGAAACAGGCCGAACACGCCCGTGTACCGGGCCACCTTGTCAGGCGGGGCCAACGCCGTCACTCTGGCCTGCTGCGCAGGCGCCGTCAGGATCTCGCACAACGTGATGAGTCCCACGCAGGCCAGCAGGGACAGGTAGTTCCACGCCAGTCCACACGCGGCGAACGCCACCATGTAGCCGACCGAGCCGATCACGAGCGCCTTGGCCGTTCCCCAGCGCCGAATCAGGCGCACGGTGGGCATCTGCAGCAGCACGACGAAGATGGCGTTGAGTGTGAACAGCGTGCCAACCTGGGCGCGCCCGAGGCCCACGTACTTCGCCGCAAAGACCGACATCATGTGATACATCTGCGTTTGCAGCATGAAATAGGCGAGCGACGCCATCAGGAAGCGCAGGAACACGGGGTCGCCCCCCGAACTCAGCACCTCGAAGAGCTTGGGCGTCTGCCGAGGGGCCTCGGGGCGGGTCTCGGGAATCAAAAAGGCAATCGCTGGCGCCAGCAACGTGAAAGGCGCGCACACGTAAAAAAGGGTCGAGAACTCGGCGTCAGCTGCCAACGTGGCCACGAGAGGACCCGCCACCCACCCCAGGCTGCTGCCCACGCGGTGAAACGAAAAAGCGGCCACACGTTCTTCCCGCGAACTGAGCGAAGCCACCACGGCCCACGCCACCGGGTCGTAGAACCCGCGCAGCGCCCCGTTGAGCACCGCCAAGACCCCAATCACGGCAAACGAAGCCTGCTGGCCAATGGCATAACCCAGCACCGCCAAATTCACGGAGCGCACCACCATGCCCCAGACCAGCACGGGGCGGCGCCCCAGCTTGTCGGCCAGGTGCCCCGCCAGCCACTGCATGGCCGCGCAGCCGGCGCTCGACAGGGCCCACAGACCCCCGATACGCAGCACGGACACCCCGCGATCGACCGCCAGGTGCATGGCCAAAAACGGCATGACCACGGCGAAGCCCGCGGTGACGATGAACCGCACCGCGGCCAAGAGCCAGATGCGCGCATCGAGGTCGGGGATTTGCAGAACCGGCGCGACCGCAGCGGGTATGGTGACGCGCCGAACGGGAAGGGCCTTCGGCGTGGGGGGCGTGGGCTCGCGGAGCGTTTCGGGCGCACGCGCAGGCCGAGCCTGAGGCTCGAGCGGCTTGGCGCCAGACGCGGTCACACTCACAGGCGCATCATCGGCAGATGATGCATCTGCCTTGATCGCCGCGCGCGTGGCCCCGCGGGTGGGGGAACCGTCAGCGAATCCTTGCGTTCAACCGTAGCGCTTCACTTCGACGTACGACTTGGCCTCGGCGTCCCAGGCGAACTGCACCGCGCCCTCGACGCCGTGGGCCTGCGCGTCGATGACCAGGTACTCCACCGGGTAGGCGGGCTCGTCGCCCATGCGGGCAGCGGCTTGGTCGGTGTCGCTGAAGTAGGCACCCACGTTCGCGTGGGAGTGGTAGATGATCTTGGCAGGCTCGTCGCCCCGAAGGCTTTTTTGTAGCTTGAAGATGTCACCGGCGTCGAAGTTGTAGGCGGTGCGGGCGTCGCGTGGGAACTGCGCGGGATCCTCGGCGTGCAGCTCGTCTTGGATGTTGCGGCAGGCCTGGGCCCGGGTGGCAAGGTCGCTGTCCTTGGGCCCAAAGACGATCCCACAGCATTCCTTTGGATAGTCCCGTCGTGCGTGCGCGTAGAGAAGGGCGAGGGCTTCGGGGGTGATCGTGGGGTGCTTCGACATGGGGGCTCGTGGCGGTTCAGCGGTTGCGTTCACGCGGCTCGACAGGTGCCTCGAAGTAGCGATCGGCGCGGTCGGGAAACACTGTCACGATGACACCGGGCTGGCCTTTACGGGCAAGGGCTTGGGCAAGGCGAACGGCCCCGGCCAGGGCCGCCCCCGAAGAGTGCCCCGCCAGGATGCCCGCCTCCGCGCCGAGCCGCTCGCTCACGTCCCAGGCCTCGTCGGTAGGCATCGGCAGCACGCCCGTGAGCTCGTCCGGGTGGTAGATGCCGGGCACAATCGAGCTGGCCATGTGTTTGAGCCCCTCGAGTCCGTGAAGCGCATCGTCAGGTTCGACGGCCCAGATCTCCACGGCAGGGTTGTGGGCCCGCAGACCGCGCCCGGTGCCCATGATCGTGCCGCTCGTGCCGATGCCCGCCACGAAATGGGTCACGCGCCCCTCGGTCTGTTCCCAGATCTCCTGCGCCGTGGTCAGCTGGTGGCCGCGCGGGTTCGATTCGTTCGCGTACTGGTCCGGATAAAAGTACCGGCCCGGCGTGTCTTCGACGAGCTTGCGGCACAGCCGAATGGCACCATCCGAGCCCTCGAGCTCGGAAGAGAACACCAGCTGCGTGCCGTAGGCCTGGGTGATCTTCTTGCGCGCCCACGACACGTTGCCTGGAAGCACCAGCGTCACCTCGAACCCCAGCGCGGCGCCGATGAGTGAGTAAGCGATGCCGGTATTGCCCGACGAGGCGTCGATGAGGCTTCTGTCCGGTGTGAGGCGGCCCGCGGCGAACGCATCGCGAATCATCTGGCCCGCCGCGCGGTCCTTGACGGAGCCCCCCGGGTTCATGAACTCGCACTTGGCCCAGATCTCCACGCCGGGAAAAGGCGCATCGAACGCCGAGAGCCGCACGAGGGGTGTACGGCCGATGAGCTTCGTAATGTCGTCGGCCACACGTGCCCGCGCGCGGGCGACGGGCTCGGGCTCGGAAGCATAGTCGTCGTCGTGCAAGGCGGGTTGCGAAACGGCGGTCGCGGTGCTCATGGCTATGCGGGCTCGGTGGGAGGGTTCGGGGGCCAGGGAATGTTCTGGGTCACGGGCGGCGCATTGAAGGGCGCCAACGGCAGACGAAGGTGGCGCATCACGCCGGTGGCTGTCGCGGCTTCGTCTCCCGGAGGCCTGCCTGCCAGGACCCACAGGGCTTCGGCCGCTGCCAGCGTGCCAGCGAGCACGGCGCCGCTTTGGTCAGGGGTGTCGGGGGACGAGACCGAAGGCGGCGGCACACTCGGCGCCTGCGCGCCAGACGGACCTGCAGGACGCAGGGAGAGGAGGTCGAGGGGCGTGTCGCTGTCGCGGCTTGGCGCCCTTGCCACCACGGCGGGCATGCCGAGGTCGCGGCATGCGAGCACGAAGGCGTCGTCCTCGAAATCTGCGCGCACACCTACTGAGATGCCGCCGAGAGCGATTTGCCACGCCGTGCCTGTCAGCGGGCGGGGCACGAGGGTGAAGTGGGCTTGCGGCAAAGCCTGGCGCAAGGCCTCGACGAGGCGAAGTGCGGCAGGGGTTGCCCCGTTGGCGTCGGGCCCGTCAGCCACCACCGCAAAGCGCGTGACACCAGCGAAGCCGAGGTAAAGCGCCGCGGTCTCGAGCGCCAATGACGCCCCCTGTGGCTCCCCGTGGCGCGCAAGCACCAACAGGACCGTCGCACGCAGGAAGCGTTCCTGTCCTTCGGGCCCTATCTCGGGGAGCGCCACGTGCCGGGCGTAGCGGCGCGCTTCGGCGGGGTTCATGGGCACACTTGCCGCCCCCGCCTCTCCGCCGAGGGAGGGAGCGGGGCGCGTGAGGGCGTCTTTAGCAGCCGCCCGCGATCGCGGGAACGATGGAGATCTCGTCGGCGTCGTTGACGGGGGTCTCCAGGTTCTGCATGAAACGGATGTCTTCGTCGTTCGCGAAGATGTTCACGAAGCGGCGCACCTTGCCCTGATCGTCGCAGATGCGCTCTTTGATGCCGGGGTACTGAGTTTCCAGGTTGCTCAGCACCTCGCCAATGTTGGCGCCGCCGGCCTGGACCTCTTCGAGGCCGTTGGTGAGTTTGCGCAGCGGGGTGGGAATGCGGACGGTGGGCATGAACGCGGTCTCCTTTTCGGCAGGTCGGTCTGGTTAGGCAGTTGCCATCGAGGGGTTATGAGAGGTACCCGGTGAACGTGCCACTGCCGACGAGTTGGTCGAAGTCGGTGAGTTTGGGGCCAATCAAGCTGGGCTTGCGCACCCGCTCGACCAGGGGGTCTTGCGTCTTGAGGCCCTGGCCCGTGATGCAGATGACCACGGGTCCATCGTCGGCCCCGATCCGCCCCTGCTCCACCAGCTTCTTCGCCGCGCCCAGGGTGACCCCCCCGGCCGTCTCGGTGAAGATGCCTTCGTGTTCGGCCAGCGCCAGGATGGCATCGCAGATGTCGTCGTCGTTCGGTAAGGCGGCGAAGCCCCCCGAGCCCAACATCGTTTGGCGGGCGTAGATGCCGTCTGCCGGGTTTCCGATGGCCAGGCTCTTTGCGATCGTCTGTGGGGTCTTCACGGGCTTCACGAAGTCGCGATCCTCGACCACCATCGAAGCGATGGGGCCACAGCCCGCGGCCTGCGCGCCGTGAATCTTCGTCGAGCCCCGGGCTTCGACGAGGCCCAGCTTCGTGAACTCCTTGAAAGACTTGTCGATCTTCGTGATGAGAGAGCCGCCTGCCATGGGCACCACGACGTGGGCTGGCAGTTTCCATCCGAGCTGCTCGGCGATTTCGTAGCCGAAGGCCTTGGAGCCCTCGGCGTAGAACGGACGCAGGTTCACGTTGACGAACCCCCACCCGTACTTACCGGCGATCTCCGAGCAGAGCCGGTTGACGTCGTCGTAGGTGCCGCTGACCCCGACGACCCGCGCGCCGTAGACGCTCGTGGCCAACACCTTGGCGGGTTCCAGGTCGTGAGGGATCAGAATGACGGCGGGCATGCCCACAGAGGCTGCCTGCGACGCGGTGGCATTGGCCAGGTTGCCCGTGCTCGCGCAGGCCACCACCTTGATGCCGAACTCGCGGGCCTTGCTGATGGCCACGGACACCACGCGGTCCTTGAAGGAGAGGGTGGGGTAGCTGACGGAGTCGTTCTTGAGCCACAGCTCTTTGACGCCCAGCCAAGCGGCGAGCCGGTTGGCCTTCACGAGCGGCGTCATGCCCGTCTGCGCCCCCACGGTGGGCGGACCATCGATGGGCAAAAGCTCGGCGTAGCGCCACATGGAGGGCGCGCGGCTCTCGATCGTCTTGCGCGTCAGCGCACGGCCGATGGCCTCGTAGTCGTAGGCGATCTCGAGTGGTCCGAAGCAGTATTCACAGACGTGAACGGGCTGCTTTGGGTATTCGTTGCCGCACTCGCGGCACTTCATGCTCTTGACGAACGACGCTTCGCTTTGGTTTTGGACGGACGCAACGGTCATAAAGCGGCTCTCCACTCAATCTTCACGGTGTGTTTCGGACCTGCACGCCGAGGGGCCGTATGCCCCGGCGTCGAGTTGGGTGATCGGGACCGGGGGCGCCTCACCACACACCCCGCATGTGGGGTTGGGTCGAAATGTGATACTGCGCATGGTCATCGCGGGCGAATCATAGCGGACAAGTCGGCCTGAAAAGGCAGGAGTCTTACCACAAAGTAGGCGAATCGCCTCGTGCGCCTGCAGGGCTCCGATGACACCAGGCACGGGCCCCAGCACCCCCGCCTCGTTGCAGCTGACGGCTTCAGCACCCTGGGGGGGCAAGTCCTCGAACAGACAGCGGTAGCAAGGGCGGCCTCCGGCAGGAACGGTGACGAGCTGGCCCATCGTTCCCACCGCGGCCCCGTGCACCAGGGGGCGCCCCGCCAGCACGGCGGCGTCGTTGACGAGAAACTTGGTCTCCAGGTTGTCGGAGCCGTCCAGGATGACCTGGTGGGCCGTGAAGAGGCTGAGGGCGTTGTCCACGGTGAGGCGGGTCTCGAGGCCTCTGACCTTCGTCGCCGGGAATCGCCGCGCCAAGGTGGCCGTCAGGGACTCCACTTTGGGCCGTCCCACGAACTCGTCCCGGTGAAGCACTTGGCGGTGCAGGTTCGACTCGTCCACCACGTCGTCGTCGAGCACGGTAAGCGTTTCGATGCCTGCGGCTGCCAACGCGAGCACCGCCCCGCAGCCAAGCCCCCCCGCACCTACGATCAGGACCTGCCCCGAGGGCATCGATGTGGCGATCCGTGGTCCGGAGGCGCTCATGAGCGCGGCCTTCAGGGCGTGCGCGGCTCGTGAGGAGCCAGGTCGGGGTACTGACGGGCGAAGGCTTCGTCCGTGCTGAAGTAGCGCTCACCCGTGTCACACAGAACGGTGACGACCGTCTTGCCAGGGCCGAGAGCGGCCGCGACGTCGAGCGCCACCTTGACCGCGGCGCCTGCCGAAACACCCACCAGGAGGCCTTCTCGGCGCGCCAGGTCCAGCTTGGTTCGTTGGGCGTCGTGCTCGGAGACCGTGCGAATCTCGGACAGAAGCGCCCGATCCAGGATGTCGGGAACGAAACCGGCACCGATGCCGTCGAGCCGATGCTCGCCCGGTGTTCCCCCGGAGAGCACCGCGCTTCGTTCGGGTTCCACGGCGATGAGCGCCACGGCCGGGTTGACATGCCGGAGGGCTTGGCCCACCCCGGTGATGGTTCCCCCCGTGCCCACGCCCGCAACGAAGGCGTCGGGGCGGCGCCCGTCGAAGGCCTCGAGCTGCGCGAGGATCTCGGGCCCCGTGGTCCGCCGGTGGGCCGCCGGGTTCGCCGGGTTCTTGAATTGTTGCAGCATCACGAAGCCAGGGTTTTCCTGGCAAAGTTCCGTGGCCTTTTGAACCGCCCCCTTCATGATCTCCGCGGCGGGGGTCAGGTAGAGCTCGGCCCCATAGGCCTTGAGTAGCATGCGCCGCTCGAGCGACATGTTGTCCGGCATCGTCAAGATGAGCCGGTACCCCTTCACGGCGGAGACGAGCGCCAAGCCCACCCCCGTGTTTCCCGAGGTGGGCTCGACGATCACCGATTGGCCTGGGATCAAACGCCCTTCGCGTTCCGCGGTTTCGATCATCGAGAGCGCCACGCGGTCCTTCACCGAGCCGCCCGGGTTGAAGTGCTCACACTTGGCGAACAGATCAGCCGAGCCGGGACGCGGCAGGTTGCGCAGGCGCACGAGGGGCGTGCCGCCGATGAGCGACAGCATGTTCTTCACCACGGGCAGGTCGGGCCGGGAAAGCGTCACGGGCGTTCTCCGATGTCCACGATACTGCATGCGTTGATCGGGTCGAGCCCCAAACGCTCGGCTTCGGCGATCAGGGCGTCGCTTTCGGCGCCTGGGTTCACCCAAAACTCGCGGGGCGCGAGCGCCCGAACGGCAGGCAACAAGCCAAGGCCCACGTGGGGCGGCACGTAGAACGACACCCTGTCGACAGGGCCGGTCACGTCCTCGAGGCGGGGCCTCACAGCGAGGCCGGCGATCGTGGTTTCGTGAGGGTTGATGGGGATGACCGTCCACCCTTTTTTTGCGTACGCGCGCACCGCGCGGTGTCCGAACTTGTTCGGATCGGACGAGGCACCCACGATGACCACGGTTGGCATGGCGGGTTCCCGGGCTAGGAGGAGAGTTCCTCGGCGGCAGCCGAGCGGCCGCATTCAGAGCATCGACCGTTCTCACCGATGACCCCCACGCACGCTCCGTCGGGGCAGAGGCGGCGGTGCGGATCGAAGCCGTCGTTCGTGGCTTCCTGTACGGCTGACGGGGCGTCTTCGGGCGGCGAATCAGCCACGGGCTCGGCCGCCGTGACCATATCGAACACGGGCACGTCGTGGGGGCCCCACACCTTCCCGCACGCGGAGCAGCGGTTACCGGCATCGAGGAGGCCCGTGCAGGCGCCATCCGGGCACAACCTCCGGGCCGTGGGGTCGAACGGTGTTTCGTCTTCAGTGGTCATGGGCATGCAAACGGAGGTGACTCCAAGGCATATAAAGGCGCATCGCTCATGTCCACCCTGCTCGCCCCGCCGTGGGGGAGGTGCGGCTCCCTTGGCCTGGTCGCTGCGGGGGCAGGGGCCTCACTCTTCGAGCGGTCCCACGCGCGTGCGCACGTCGCGCACCAGGGTCTCACCGAGCTCCACGCTCATGCGTTCCATGAGCGTGCGCTTGAGCAGCGACAGCTCCTGAGCCAGCGCCGAACTTTCGAGCCGCACGATCAGGGTGCCGTCTTTGAGGCGCTCCGGGCGGGACTGCCTTGCCAAGAGAGGGCCGGCGGCCTTGTCGTACGCCATGAAAACCCGCTGTTCCACGCCTCGGCCAGCGCCGCCCATCCGTTGCACGACTTCGGGCAGGAGGTCGGCGAAGCTCTGGGGCGCAGGCATGTGGGGGCGGCGCGGGCCTCGCTTCGTCACGCCTCGCTCATACGTCCGGTCGACCTGGGACGCAAGCGCCGCGCCTCGGGGGCGGCACGATTGGTACCCCCGGGTGAATCGGCTATCATCCGCCCCATGGCGCACACCAAGGTTTCCACCACGGCAGCTCCTGCGGCCATCGGGCCCTACGTCCAGGCCAAGGTCGCGAGGGGGCAGCGCTTCGTGTTCTGTTCGGGACAGATTCCCCTCGATCCGGCCACGGGCGCGTTCGTGGGCGACGGCGATGTGGTGGTGCAGACGCACCGGGTAATGAAGAACCTCGAGGCGGTCTTGGCGGCCGCAGGCGTGAGTTGGGCCGAGGTGGTCAAAACCACCATTTTTCTCGTCGACATGGGAGATTTTGCTGCGGTCAACGAGGTCTACGCTTCGTACGTCGGGGCCGAGCCGCCCGCCCGCGCGACCGTTGCCGTGGCCGCGCTGCCCAAGGGGGCCCGGGTCGAGATCGAAGCCCTGGCCGTCGCCGATTGAAGGTCGGCGGCGCGTCGGGAGAATCCAGCTTGCCATCGCTGCGCGCTCCGATGGGGGCAAACCCTCGGTGCCTCTCGTACCTCCTGTTCGTGGCGGTGGGGACCAGTGTGTCCCTGGGCGCCTGCCGCCGGGCCCCCCCCACAGACGCTGCGTCTCCTGCCGAAGCCGGGACCGCACGTTTGTCGGGGAGGGTGTCTGCCGAGGGGCTCGACGCGCGCCTCCGCGTCACGGTGCAGCTGCGTCGGGGGGATGAGGTTGAGCCACCCGTGGCCGAGGCCACGCGGGTGGGCCCAGGGCCCTTCGCTTTCCCCGACTTGCCCCCGGGAGACTACGTTCTCAGCGCGTCCGCCGAGGGACGGGCGGGGGCCGTCGTCCCACTCTCACTTCGGGCGGGTGAACGGGTAGGCGCGGTCCTGGTGCTCCGTCCTGCGGTCACGCTCGAGGGCGTCGTGGTGGACCGGCGAGGCCGTCCCGTGCCGGGTGCGCTGGTGCTGCTGTGGCGAGGGGCCGCGGCCGGGCACGGCAGCCAGGAGACGGTCACCGACGAGGCGGGGCGCTTTTCGGTGCCGGGCCTCGCGCCAGGCACCGTCTCTCTCCTCATCCAGGCCCCGGGGATTGGGTCCGTCATGTGGGAGGCCCTGGCCCTGCCGTCGCGGGCCCTCTCCGTGCAACTCGAGGGGCAAGGGCTGACCCTTGCGGGGCGCCTGGTTTCGCCCGCGGGCGCCGCGGAGCCCTTCGGGCAGGTGGTGGTCCGTCTCGGGGGCGCGGGGGCGCGTCACGTGCGGAGCGCAAGACCCGACGCCGAGGGGCGCTTTGCCTTCCATGGACTCGGCCCGGGTGACTACGTCCTGCGCGCTGGGGGTCTATCCACGGCGTCGGCGCCCCGGGCGCTGCGGCTCATCGAGCGGGACGAGGAGGGTATCAGGCTCGAACTCGGTCCTGGACACGTGATCTCGGGCCGCGTGGTGGGGCGCGAAGGCGCGAGGCCCCTCGCCGATGCGGACGTCGTGGTTCAGTCCGTGCCCGCGGACGACTGCCCCGAGGTGGTGAGGTCAGACGTCGTCGGGTACTTCGCCACGGTCGCTCTTCCTCGGGGACGCTACGCGGCCAGCGCGCGTCTACCCGGATACGTCGCGGGTCAGCCCGTCACTGTGGAGGTTTCCGGCAAACCTTCACCGGCGACGCTGACGCTCGAACGTGCGGCCCGGGTAAGAGGGCGGGTGGTTGATGCAAAGGGTCGTCCCTCCGCGGGAGTCGAGGTGGGGCTCACCTTGGCCGAGTCTCGCTTTCCTCGAGACCGGGTGCCGGTACTTTCAGGGCGTTTGCCTCTGGCCGCCGAGGCGGCGGCGCTCGGGGCGCGGTTTTCGCTTCAGGCCGACGGCCACCGAAGCGCGACCACGGATGCGGGGGGCGCCTTCACCCTCGGCGACCTTCGGCCAGGGCGATACGGCCTTCTCGCGCGCGCAGCGGCGGGCGAGCAGGCGGACGCGCCCCGCCGAGAGGTCGCAGCGGGCGCCGACGTGGATTTCGGGGTGCTGACCCTGTCATCAGCGCCGCCTCGTGAGCCGCCTGCCGCTCCTTCGGCGCCAACCATCGTTCCTCTCGGACGCCGCGAGGTCGAGGGCATCGTCAGAGATCCGATGGGGCGCCCCCTTGCCGATGTCGCTGTGTCGATTCGCCCCGGGGACCCTGACGCGCTGCCGCTGGCGTCGGCCATGTCGGACTCTGCGGGCCAGTTCACGCTTCGGGGCTTGCCCAAGGAGCCTTTGTGGCTCCGTGCTCAGAATCCTTCCTTCGGCCTGCTGTCGAGCCGTGTGCCGGAAGAGGCCACACGGCTCTCTCTCGTTTTCCCCCGTCCCGGGGGCGTCGAAGGGGAGTTGCTCGATGATCGGGGGCGCTTCCTCTCGCGAGGCCGGGTCACACTGACGGGCCCGGAAGGCCTGGAGGGGCCTCCCGTGCTGATGACGGGAGCGGGTTTCAAGGCGCTGGGCCTTCCGCCGGGAACGTGGACCTTGAAGGCAGAGGTGCCAGGCTTTGTGCCCAGCGAGAGGCGGGTCGAGGTGCCTTCGGGCGCATCGGCGCGGGCGCCCTCCGTCACGGGCCTCAGGATCGAGCTGCGCCCGCAGATCGGGGCCCAGGCCCCGCGCCGCTGAGTCCGTCTCGCATCAAACTCTTCGTTGTTTACGGCGGCGGCACCGGCGGCTCCCGCCGAGCGCCGCGGCCCCCAGGACGAAGAGGAAAAAGGCGGGTGTCTTCGGCGTTGCGCCGTAGCTGCACCCCCCCAGAAACCCACTGTCGTCCGAGCCGCAGGCAGATTTGCCGTCGTCTGGATACACGGCGCAGACGGCCTCCCGGTCGTCCGCAGCCAAGCTTCGGCGCTCGGTGTCGCCCGGCGCCACGATGGCGGCCATGGTGGTCTCCTGGACCTCGGGCGGCCCTGGACACGGAGGCACGGTGTTGCCCCGGTGGTCGGTGAGGTTCACCTGGCCCCCCCCGTCGCACGTGTGATCCAGACCGACGACGTGACCCAACTCGTGCGTCAGCGTGTTCTGGAGGTCATGGGTGTTGCTGCTGCGGCGCAGGTCCGGGTTCGCCACCAGGTCGGCCCAGGAGGGTCCGGTTCCGTTGATCTCGATGTCCGTATCGACGATTTGGCCCGTGTTGCGATCGGCGAACACGGACGTGATGGCCAGTGCGTTCGAAGGGTAGGGCAGGCGGTCGACCTCGTCGCGTGCCGTGCGACCCCAGAAGCTCCCGGTAAGGAACTGAACCTTGTTGACGCGATCGGCCTCCACGAAGCCCTTGGACGCTGGAGACGCGACCACGGTGACGGACATCTTCGTGCAGGCGACACGCGACGAACTCCAGGCGGCCGCGGCTTCGTTCGTGGCTTGACGGAAGAGGTCGCTCGAGACGCTTGCCGGGGTGCTCCCGACGAGCACCTCCAAGCCGACGCAGGGCTGACGCCAGGTGAGCGGCAAGCCGCTGCCGCTCGCCAGCGTTCGCACGTAGGCTGCAGCGGGAGGAAGGGGGCCGAAAGAAAGCCAAGAGAAGGCAACCACGCCGAGGCAGGTTGACCACCGAAGCCAGGGGCGCGCGCTTCCGGGGCTCATCGTGTCTCGCCCATCAGCAGGCGCACCTGCCGGCGGAGATCCTCGAGAGGGACCGCATTGTCCCCAGGCGCCGTCTTCCACGTGCCATTGGGCGCCTTCAGGACGGCAGCCGAGCGGTCACCCGGACTTGCCAAAAGGCGGCCGCTGCCATCGGCGCTCACGAGGCGTTTGCCCTGGCCAAGTCCCGTCAGGCCGAAGCCGAACTCAGGGCGGGAGGCGTCGTGTGCCCGAAGGAAAAGCACGGCCCGCTCGCCCACGACGAACGAAGGCAGTCCGTGCACCCGCATCTCGAGGTCACCCACCACGCCGCCCGGCTGCACGATCTTGAGGGTGCGCCGCTTGCCCAGCAGGGCGCCTTTCCACGGCTCTTCCACTTCGACTGTCACCTCAGTGCGGATTGCGCGGGCATCGGTCTCCATCTTCGAGACCACCGCGGTGACCTTGCCGAAGACGATGGTGTCGCTTTCTGCCGTGAGGGCGGGAAGCTCCATCGCCATCACCACCGAGGCGAGCCCCCTCGCGGGGGCCGAAAGCCCGAGAAGCAGCGAGGTGCCGCAAGCGGCCCGCACGAGGTCGCGCCGGGTCGTTGCTTGGGCGAAAAAGGGCCTGGGGGGCCGAACGTGTGGCGACGCGGGAGGGGGCTTGTTCATGGCGCTCGAGCGGCAGTCTACGAGGTGGATGGGATCATCGGAAGGCGCTGGCCGGTCTGAAGGGACCGAAACTCTGGACACCGACCCACACCGTCTCGGGCGAGCCGCCCCTCAAATCTTTCGCAACTGTAGCTTCGCGCCCCGGGCTGCCGCGACGTCGGCAGGGGAGAGATGCCCCCGGCGACCCATGATGCCAACCAGGTCGTAAAGCCGTGCCAGCCAGCCCTCGTCGACCGAGCCGTCGCGGAAACGTCGCGCAAAGCCGCGGGGATTCGGCGGCAGCGAAGCGAGGTGTGCCGCCTCGAGGGGCGTGAGCGCCTCCGGTGCCTTGCCAAAGTAGACCCGCGCCGCCTCTCCAACCCCGTGGATCCCGGGCCCTAGCTCGACAAGGTTCAAGTAAAGCTCGAGCATCCGGGGCTTGGGAACGAGGGCATCGAGCCGCCAGGTCAGGACCGCTTCGGCCAGCTTCCGGGCCAGGGTTCTTTCGTGCGAGAGGAACAGATTCTTGGCCACCTGCTGGGTGATGGTGCTCGCCCCGCGGGCCAGGCGCCCCCGTTCGAGGTTGTGAACCAGAGCCCGCCTCATGTGTTCGGGCTCGAAGCCATGATGCAAGAAAAAGCCTGCGTCCTCCGCTGTCAGGAACGCGGCGCGCACGTGGGGGGGGATGCTTTGCAGAGGCGTGAAGCCGGGCTGTCGGGGTGACAAGGGGAGGTCGCTGCGCGTGGAAACGGGCGCCGCGCCTGTCTGGAGCGGGGAGAGATCCGCAGCGAGCGGTTCTGGGTCTCGGGTTACGTGGCACAGCGAAGGAAAGCGCACGTCCAGGGCAAGTTTTTCCCAATCGGCGGCGTCGAAGGTCACATCCATGGCCGCCGCCAGCCGCCCCTCGAGGGCAAGCCCCCACAGGGCCCCGCGCAGCGAGCCAGGGGCATGGCCCACCAGGTCGCTGCAAGGCCAGTCGCTGACTTGGAAGGAGAGACTTCCGCTCGGGGCCTCGCCCCCTTGTACGAACCCCATCACGGCGACGGGAAGGCCGGGGAACCCGAAGCGCCCCGCGTCGATCTGCCAGCGGCTCTGGCGAGGGAAGAAGCGCCCCTGGGAAGCTGCCTCGAGCCGCACATCCCGCCAGCTCTGCCGGTCGAGATCGGGGTGATGGAGGGAGATCTCCTGCACCTGGCCCTCGAAGCGCCACGCGAGGCCCTCGTCACCAGGGGCCTTGTCTGCAGCGAGCATGAAGCTCGTCGTCGCCCGGTCGACACCGAGGCCCCCGCCCGTCGAGCCAGGGTGCGAGCCCCGCCAGCGGCAACGCGTCGCCTTGGACCTCGAAGCTGAGTCCTCGCGCCCCCCTCCGCGCGTGAAGCCCGAGGGCGCTTGCCAACGCGTCTGCCTGAGCCGGCCGCACGTCCAGGCTGAAGCCGTCGTCCCGCGCGCTCGCATCCAAGCGCAAACCTCTCAGCAGGGGCGCCGCACCTGGAAGGCGCACGTCGAGATCCTCGCCGCGTAGCAAGAGTTCGCGTCCGAGTGTTGCCTCGACTGAAAGCAGGCCCAGCTGTGCCGTGGCCACTCCGGCCAGGTCCGCGGTCACCGCCTCGAGCGTGGCTTCCACCTGCTCACCCGCGGCCGAGATCCGGAGCCCCTTGCTGCGCATGGCCAGGCGGCGGCCTCCGGGTAGTTGGACGAGCGCCGTGGCGCGGCCCGAAACCACCTTCACCTCGCGCCGCCACAGGCTGCCTGAACGGGCGGTGACTGCGGGGGCCGCTCGGGGTCGCAGGGGCGAACCGCGATAGCCCCTGAGGTTGTCCGCCTGGGGGGCCACCAGCAGCGTGAGCACGAGTCCCTCGATGGTCACCGCCGCAGCGCCCCCCTGCGTGACCTCCAGACGCTCGATGGAGGCGAGGGGCTCGCTGGCGAACGGGGCGCGGCCGAAGACCGTGACGTCCCGTGCGACGGCGACGAGGGTGCCATCGCGCCAGGAGGGGTAGAGGGCTCCCAGCTCCACCCGGAGGCCTGTTGTTTCGAGGACGTAGGAGGCCAGGAGGGGCCTTGCGAAGGCCCACCAGAACACCAACCCGAACGTGGTGGCAGCCGTCAGCGTGCCCACCAGGAGACGGTGCCAACGCCTTTGCTTCGCCGTGGACATGGCCGAAGAGCCCTATCGGTAGGGGCGCCAGAATGTTGACCCCCGGCGGCCGGGGCGCGCGCCGCCCTAGTGGGCCGTCACGAGGGGACCAGTCCGTCGCTCCGGGCCGCCAAAGCTCACCTGGTGCTGTCTGCGGTTTTCACGCGTGCCTTGCGCCCGAAGAGCCGCACCCCGAAGCAGCCGGCCCACCAATTCGGCGAAGCCGATACCGGCCAGCTTCGCCAAGCGGGGCAGGGGACTCGCTTGTGTCATCACGGGCATCGCGTCGACCTCGCGGAGGATCTCGTTGCCGCGCTCGGAGACCTGGATGTGCACCAGGGCCGCGCCGGTGCAACCCAGCGCTTCGTAGGCCTGCGTGGCCAAGCGCAACACCGAGCGAAGGCGCTCGGCCGGAAGCCGGCAGGGTACGGACGCACCGGTCAGACCCACGCCCGCCGGGCCTTCGGCCAGCCCGGAGCGCACGAGCTCGAGTGCGCCCAGCGGCTCACCGTCGAGGACGCCTACCTCCAGGGTCCGACCCACGAGGTGCCGTTCCACCAGAGCCAGGTCATCGACGCGCACCACCTCGTCGAGGGCCGTCTCGAGCTCGAGCTCGTCGAAGGCGACGTTCTCGGCAAAGGGCAGCCTCCCGTGGACGGGGCGCAGGGCGACCGGGAAACCAAACTGGCCGTGTGTGTCCACGATGTTCTCACCACTGTTTCCGTCAAAGACGTATCCCGCGGCGGTCGGCAAGTTGTGGAGGCGAAGAACCTCCTTGGTCTTGATCCGGTGCGAGGCTACCGCCGCAGCGGTTACACCGCAGCCAGTGTAGGGAATTCCCAGGATCTCGAGGAAGCCCTGAAGACACCCGTCGTCGCCCAGGCGACCCTGCAAGGCCAAGAACGCAGAGGAAATTCGTGCCTGGCGCACGGAGAGGTCGAGCTCTTGGTCGAGGAACACGGGCACGCCCTCGTGGCCCAAGCGGGCGAGAGCTGCCGAGATCGCCTCGCCCTGTCGCAACCCCAACTCGCGCTGCCCTGGCCGCCCGCTCAAGAAGATTCCGATCCGTTGCTTGCCCTGCATCTCTTCACGGGTACCCCCGCGTTACGTGGCGGTCAAAAAAACGCCCAGCCAGCCGGATGCAATCGCCGCTTTTGTGGTAAAGAGTGCCGCGATGACGTTTCTAGAAGCCGCTCTGCACATCCTCGGCAGAGAGGGAAAGCCCCTCCATTTCAAAGAGCTAACGGAGAAGGCCGTCAACAAGAAGCTGCTCACCTTCGTGGGGCGTACGCCCGAAGTGACGATGCAGACGCAATTGACCGCAGCCGTGAAGAAGGCCCCAGGTAACCCCTTCGTGCGGGTGAAGCCGGGCGTGTTCGGGCTGCTGCGCTACCCAGAGATCGGGGAACTCGAGCCGGTGGCCGAGGTCGTGGCGCCCGAAGAGGCCCCGCTCGTCGCAGAAACCTCCAGCGAGGCGGAGGCCCCTGAGGCCCGACGCCGGAGAACCCGCCGGGGACGGCGGGGTCGCGATCGCGACGAGAGTGCCGAATCCGAGGCTCCGGGCCGTCAGGGGCCAGGAGACGACAGTCCCGCCGTGGCGACTGTCGAGGAGCTTGAGGAGCGAGGGGCTGAGATGGGCTCGAGCCGCCCTGAACCCTTGCCGCTGCCCGCTCCTCCGAGAGCGTTTGTCTCGAAGGGCGTCGAGGCCGACGCGCCTGGCTCCGACGAGGCCGGGCATGAGGACGACGACGGTGAACTCGCCGAGGGTGACGAACTCGCCGCCGGCGAAGCCGGAGGAGCTGAGGGCGATGGCCCAGGCCGCCGCCGCCGCCGCAGGCGTCGTCGCCGAAGGGGAGGGGCTGTGGATGCCAACGGGCTCGCGGTGGAGCCAGGCAGCTTCACGGACGATTTTGCTTCCTTGCCCACGGATGGTGCGGGCGACGGCGACTTCGGCGTGGGAGTTCCCGAGGGCGCGCCCGTCGTGGAGGCGGTGTCTGAAGGGCCGCGAGACGTCCCCACGGTCTCCGATGACGGTCCTGGTCGTCGCATCATGGCGCCGCTCGACGCCGCCATCGAGGTGCTGCGCGGCCAAGCGCCCGGGCGGGGCGTGCACGTCCGTCAGATCGCAGACACGGCCGTGCGGCGTCGCCTGGTTCACGGTGAGGCCCACGAGGCGTGGCGGGTCATGCGTGCAGCGCTGGCTGCCGAATCCAAGGAGCGTTTGCGTGCCGGCCTGCGCCCGCGCATCCGTGCGGCAGGCAGCGGTCTTTTCGCTCTCGCGCGTCGGCCCGCCGACATGGATCTCGAAAAGGCCGAGTCGGTGTACGGAGAGGCGGTCCGCGCCTTGCGGGAACGCACGCTCGCGTCGCTCGAGCAGCGGCTGGGCGAGCTTGCCAGCGGCGCCTTCGAGGCCCTGGCCCGGGTGCTCTTGCAGCGTGAAGGCTTTGGTCCCGCCACCTTCGTCAAGCGCGTCGAGGGCACCGTTTATCTCGAAGCTTTGCGAGGGCGTGGTTGGAAGCCATCGAAGTGCCTCGTGGCGCTGCGATGGGGCTCTTCGCCCGCAGGGCGTCGGGCGGTGGGTGAGCTGCGCGCAGGCGTGCGGGCGCGCAACGCCGACGAAGGCGTGCTGTTGCTGGCTGGCCGGTTGTCGGAAGAAGCCATCCGCGAGTGGAAGCAGCCCGGCCCCCCCATCGAGGTGGTCGACGGCCCGGCCATGTCCGAGGCCTGTGCGCGCCACGGTGTGGGCGTCATCAACGCGCAGGTGAACGTCGATTTCGTCGACGCCGACTTCTTTGCCGAGCTCTCGGAGGGCTGACAGCTCGAACACAAGCGCTCCGGCTCCCTCACGAGCCGGGCGCTGGTGCTGGCTGGGGCGGCGCCCCTACGATCCTGTTGCGGCTCTGCAGGAGCGGCTGCGCGAAGAGGTCTTCACGGGTGGTCCCGAGACCTTGGTCCTCGTCGAACACGATCCGGTGATCACCCTCGGGCGCTCCGCCGCTCCTGAGAACGTGCTGGTGGAGCCTGAGCGCCTCGAAGCCATGGGTGTGGCTCTTCGCCACACGCGTCGGGGCGGCGACGTCACCTACCACGGTCCCGGGCAGCTCGTTGGCTATCCGGTCTTCCGTCTGGACAAGGGGGTTGTCGCTCACGTCACGTCCATGGCCGAAGCCATCCTGGCTCTGCTCGAAGGTCTGGGGGTCAAGGCCGAATTTCGGCGCAGCGAGCCCGGGATTTGGGTGGGCAACGACAAGGTGTGTGCCTTTGGGGTGCACGTGCGCAGACGGGTGGCAATCCACGGCTTCGCGCTCAACGTCGCAACTGCCCTCGACGCCTACGCGCTCATCGTTCCTTGCGGGCTTAAGGACAAGGGCGTGACATCGCTCGCGGCGCTGACCGGCCGCACGTTCCCACTGACCACACTACTTTCACGGTTGGTGGTCGCCTTCGAGACCGCGTACGGAATGTCCCTTCACGAAGTCTCGGCCGATGTGGTTGCAGGCTCGTGAGACCTCACGCTAGACTGACTCCAACACACGTGGGCCATACACTCGAGGGACGTATCGTCGTTGCCTTCAACCGTGACTTCGAGGAGGCCAAGGGCGACCCTGAAAACCGCGCCCGCGAGGATGTGGTCGGCACGGCCCGTGACGTGGCATCGGCCCTCGCGGCAGCAGGCTTCGAGGTCGAGACCCTGGGCGTGACGGATGACGTGGGAGCAGCCGTCGACGAGATAGCGTCCTTGGCGCCCGATGCGGTCTTCAACCTCTGCGAGTCGTTTGGCGGCGAGGGCCGCTTCGAAGCGGTTTTTCCCCTGCTCCTGGACCTTTCTCAGCTTGCCTTTACGGGCTCGACGGCACCCACGTTGATGCTGGCGGTCCACAAAGACCGCACCAAGCAGATCCTCCAAGCCTGCGGCGTGTGTACGCCTGCAAGCCTTCGCGTGGACGGACCGTCCGTGCCCTCCACCTTCGAGATGCCCGGTCCGATGATCGTGAAGCCCTCGCGCGAGGACGCGTCGGTGGGGATCAGCAACGACTCGGTCGTGGCGACGCGCGCAGCGCTCGAAAGGCAGGTGGCCTACGTCTGGGAACGCTACCGTCAGCCCGTGCTGGTCGAACAGTACATCGACGGCCGCGAAATCTACGTGGCCAAGCTGGACGGCGGGCGCGAAGAGGCCTCCTGCATCTTGCCGCTCTTCGAGGTGGACTTCGGCGGACTCGCCGCCCATCACCCGCGGGTGGTCACCTTCGAGGCGAAGTGGCGTGAAGAGTCGGCTGCGTACCATGGAACGCCTACCCGTCCCGCGGAGCTGCCGGCCGCGGTCGTGGCGCGGATCGAGGCGGTGGGCCGGGCTGCCTTCGCCGCCCTCGACGTGCGGGATTACGGCCGCGTCGACGTCAGGTTGGCGGACGATGGCACTCCTTACGTCATCGATGTAAACCCAAACTGTGACCTATCGTCCGTTGCGGGCTTCGCCAAGGCAGCCCTCGAGGGGGGAAGGTCCTACGAAGCTCTCATCCAACACATCGCGCGGCTTGCCCTCGCACGGAAACATGCAGACACGATCCCCCTTGCCCCACGATCGAGACGCCCTCGCGACGCTGCTGTCGGACCCACCCGACAACCCGTTTCGCGACGAAGAGGTGGCGTGCGCGCTGGATCTTCTCGCGGCGGTCCTGGAGCCACCTGAGGGCAACACCTACGAGGCGCTGGTTGGGGTAGACGAGACTGATGCCCCCCTGTCCTACGCGTGTTTCGGTCGAATCCCGATGACCGATGCCACCTACGACCTGTACTGGATGGTCACCAAGCGCCAGCGGCGTGGAGAAGGTCTTGGTGCAAAGCTGCTGGCGGCACTCGAGGCTATGCTGGGGGCCCGGGGGGCGCGAACGGTTCGCATCGAGACCTCGAGCCTGGAGGGCGCAGGCGGTGCGCGCCGCTTCTACGAGCGCAACGGCTACCGTGTCGTGGGCGTCATCCCGGACTTCTATCGGCCCGGTGATGACCTGGTCACGTTGACGAAACGACTGGAGCGCTGAGGCCGATGCCGTTCGCGCAAGCCCGGGGGCCGGTCCGACTGACATGGGCCCAGGGCGCGTGCGTTTTGGGACTCGTGGCGCTTGGGGCTTGCAAGCCGAAGAGCGAGACGCAGCCAGGGAGCGAGCCTCACTTCGCCACGCCGATCCTCGGCGACGTGCTCGTCAAGCGGCTGGGCCCCGCCGATGAACAGCTGGCAGGGGTGGCGTTCGATGACCGCGCGATGTCAGGGCAAGCGCGTGAACGACTGGAGGCGTCCCGGATCTTTGCGCCCAGACCTTCTGAAGCGGCGGGCGGGGGATCCAGCCGCTCGGCGAACCCCGAGGCCACGGTGTTGGCGGCATACGCCGTCGAGAACGTTTGGGCGGAGGGCAAGGGCCTTGCCCGCGCTCTGGTTCGTCTCAAGGTGGCGGTCAAACCCAGCCGCCTCGCGGATCCGTATTGGGCCGAGGACGTCGAGGCCCAGGGCGAGATCCCCTACGACACTGCGCCCGAAAGCGCCCCACCAGCCCGCGCTTTCACCACGCTCGTGTCTCGCATGATGACGGAGATGTTGGATGAATACATCGCCCGGCAGCAGCTGCGCAGGGCGGAGGACTCGGTCCTTTTGGCAGCTCTGAAGGAGCGACAGAGCGCCCATCTCGAAGACGCTCTACGCATCGCAGGAAGGCGCAAGCTCCAGGCCGCCGTGCCCGCCCTTTTGGAGCTGCTCAACGACGAGCGTGAACCCGTGCGCGATGCCGCCCTCGGCGCTTTGCTCGAGATGCGCGAGCGAAGGGCCGTCAAGGTTCTCACTACCAGCCGCTCGATGCACGACACGCGTGAAATGCGGAAGATCCTGAACGCGATCGCCGTTCTCGGCGGCAACGAGGCGGTTTCGTACCTGAACTTCGTTGCGGATGCTCACGAAGATCCGGAGCTGCGCGCCTACGCTCGGGAAGCCCTCGGCAAGCTCACCCCTCGTCCTGAAAACTAAGTTGGCGGAGTTTCCTGGGCGATGGCCTGGAGCTCCGGTACACTGCCGGGATGCAGGCCAACTCCGTTGGCACGGGGCCCGCCCTGACGGCCGATGCCGGAGAGGGCGATGCGTCCGCGCCTTTGCTCGATGGTCGCTTTCAGGTGCGGGGTGCCTTGGCTGCAGGCGGGCAGGGCGAGACCCTCAGGGCATGGGACCTCAGGGAGGGGAGCCCGTGCGTCATCAAGTTTGCACCCCGCCTCGACACGGGGCTCGGACGCGAATTCGAGGTCCTGCGACGCTTGTGCCATCCCAACATCGTCCGCGTCCGCGCGTTCGGTACAGCGGTCCGGATCCCGAGTCCGACCCCCGGCGCTCCGCTGACTCCCTACCTCGTCCTGGACGCCATAGAGGGGCAGTCTCTGGCTGATGGCCCTGCCGCGGGGATCAGCCCCCCGCGTCTGTGGGAACTGGCGACAGCGCTCACCGATGCTCTCGGCTACTTGCACGAACGGGGTGTTCTGCACGGGGACGTCACCCCGTTCAACGTTCTCGTCGAGCGCACGACGGGCCGGGTCGTACTCGTCGATTTCGGGCTCTGCGGGAGCCCCAAGAGCCCCGGGCATGCCCGCCCGGGGCTTGCCTCGGGCACGCCTGGTTTTGCCGCACCCGAGGCGCTCCTGGGGGCGGCGACGGCGCGCTCCGACTTGTTCGGCCTCGGCGCGACGCTGTGGTGGTGCCTCGGGCGACAGGCGCCCTACGGCGAAGGAGGCGAAGGCGTGGCCCGGCTCTTTGCACGCCAGCCGCCCCGGTCCCTCGCACCCGCGGGAGAGCCCCTGGCGCAGGCCCTGCAGGACCTGTCCCGGCAGCTGATCGCGTTTGCGCCCGACGAGCGTCCTGCCAGTGCCCGTGACGTGAGCGCCCGGCTTGCCCGCATCGCTCAGGCGCACGGTTTCGGGGCCCCAGGACCCGAGGGTCTATCGGCGCCCCCTCCGTTTCGAGGTGACCGCCTGGCCGGGCTCTTCACCGGCCGCGCTCGCGAACTGGACGCGCTCGCGCGCGTGTTCGATGACCTGCTCGCCGGGCAGTGTCCCCGGACGGCGGTCATCGTGTCGGGGCCCGAGGGAAGTGGCCGGCGCAGTTTGCTGGGCGAAGCGCTTCAGCGTGCGCGTCGTGCGGCGCTGGTGCAGGGCAAGCCTGCGTTGCGGGTGCTCACCCCCGAGGAGGTGCTGCGAGAGGCCGGCGCGGGCCCGCGGTTGGCTGGCGCCCCTGCCGATCAGACCTACGCGTGGTTTCGGGCCCAGGTGCTCTCGGCGTCCGCGCGCGTGGCCGAGGTCGCCCCCCTCGTCGTCTGGGTGGATCCGGCGGCCGACGCCGTTTTGGGGGGAGCGGATCTTTCTTCGTGGCGTGGCCTGCTCGCCGCCCAAGAGCCAGGGCGTGTCCTCTTTGTTGGCCCGGGGCCGCCCGGTGCGGTGGCCGAGGCCTCCGGGGAAGTCGTTTTGGAGTTGGCATTGTCCCCCCTGCGGGCAGAAGATCTGGCCGCTCTCTGCGCGGAGGCGGGCCTGGCGCCGGGGCCATCAGAGCAGCGCCGTCTCCTCGAACGCTCGGGCGGCAACGCCGCCTTGTTGACGCACCTGCTGCGCCAGACGGGGGAGGGAACGAGCCTCGCCGGCGCGGATGAGGCGCCGCCCGAGGAGATCTTGAGAGGTAGCTTCGCCCGGTTGTCTGACGAGGCCCAGGCGGCGGTGCTCGAGGCCTGGTGGGAGCTCCCCGCGGCGGGCGTGCCCACAAACCGTTTGGGCGGCCCCGGGCGGGACGAGGCTTCGCGCGCCGGGTGGCTGGTGCAGGATGACTTCGGATCGTGGCGCCTACCTTCAGGGCTGCATCATTCCGCTGTGTGGGGAGCCTCGCAGCCTCCGCCGGGTCCGCGCGTGGCCGCCCTCGCGGCAAAGGCCCGGCAGGAGGCGCGAGACGTCAAACGCGCCGAGGCCTTGCGTCTTCTCGGTGCCCCCTCCGAAGCTCGAGAGGTGTTCTTTGCCGCCGCCGGAGCCCAGGCAGAGCGCGGTGCGGTGGCCGAGGCCCTGTGGTGCTGGGAACGGGCCCGCGCGCTGCCGGAGCCCTGGCCCTCCGAAGCGGCGACGGGCTACGCGGAGGCGTTGGGCGCCGTCGGGCGCTACGAGGACGCCGCCGCCTGGCTCGAAGCGCAGCCCGAGCCCGCGTTGCCCGCAGGGCGCGCCCGGCGCGCAGAGGTCCACGCCGCCCTGCTACGGCGGCGGGGCACCCTGCACGCCGCGCTCACCCGCCTCGAACGCACGCGAGATGCGCTTTCGACCCCCGATGGCGCCGACGCCAGGGCCCGGCTGGGCGTGCAGATGGGCCGCCTTCTCATCGCGCAGGGCCGCTTCTCCGAAGCCTGGGAGGCGGTGGTCGCGCCGGTCCCGGACGCGGCCAGAGGGTTATGGCTCGAGACCCGCGCCCTGGCCGCAAGCTATCTCGGGCGCGCCGCGGAGGCCGAAGAGGCTCTACTGGCATGGGCGCATCTGGCCCGGGAGCGCAACGACACCCCGTTGGCCGCTCGGTGTGCAGCGGTGGAGGGGCTGCATGCCCAGTTGCTCGGCCAGCCCCGCCGGGCCGCCGAAGCCTACCTTCGTGCCTACGAAGCTCACGTCCGCACCGGTGACGTTCACGGCGGCGCCAACGCGCGGCTCAACTTGGCGATGGCCAACGCCGAGCTTGGCTTTTTCACCGTCGCGCTCGAGGCCTTTCGCGACGCCCATGCGCAGCTGCTTCGCCTGGGCGCTGACCGGGACGCGACCTTGGCCGTGTTCAACGCCGGTCTGCTCTTCGCCCGCCTCGGCGATCAACGGGCGGCCGAGGCCGCCTGGAACCGCGTGCACGGGGTGGCCGTGCCGGGCGATCCCGCCGTGACCGCCTGGGCCGAATGGCTGAGCGCCGAACGGGCTTTGGCGAGGGGCGCGTTCACAGACGCTGCGAGCGCCTGGGCCCGCGCCTCCGCGTCGTTCGCCAAGACGGGTGATCCCCACCAGGCTACCCTGGCCAGCTGGCGACGCGTCGACGCGCTCGCCCAGTCGTCCCGTCATGCGGAAGCCTACGAGGAAAGCCAGAAGCTCGCGGTTCCGTCCGCCGGTGCCGAAGTGGTGGCGCTGGCCCGCTGTCGGCTGGCGCTGGCGGATCCCTCGTCCTCGGCGGCGCTCGTGCCCGAGGCGCGTCGTCTTGCCTCCCTCGCCGACACGCAGAGCCGCCAGGGGCGCACCCCGGCAGCTTTCCGCAGCGCGGTGGTCGCCGCACGCGCCTTGCTTCAGGCGGGGCGCGGGGCGGCGGCCCACGCGCTTGCGCGGCAGGCCCGACACTCTTTGGAGGAGCTAGTGATGAACACGCCCCCGGAATATCAGGCGGCCCTCGACGCGGACGCGGACGCACGATGGTTGGCCACGTTCTCCACGGAACCCTCGCCGCCCTCGCCACGAGGGTCACCAGGACCCGAAGTGACGGCACAGCGGCTAGCCGAAGCGCAAGCGCGCCTTCGCCGCTTCGTACGCTTGAGCAAACGCCTCAACGGCGAGCTCCGCTTGCCCCGCTTGCTTGAAACCGTGCTCGACACCGTCATCGAACTCACCGAGGCCGAGCGAGGCTTCCTGCTGTTGCGGGACCCGCAGGGCCAGCTTACGGTCCGGGCCGCACGCAACATCGACCAGAGCTCCCTTCTGGGTGAGTCCCTGGCCTTCTCGCGCTCCATCGCCGACCAGGTGGCGGCCAGCGGCAGCCCGGTCGTCACGGTCGACGCGGCTCACGACGACCGCTTCCGGCAAGCGCTTTCGGTGAGTGACCTGCAACTACGCTCCGTTGTGGCCGTTCCCCTCACCATCAAGGGTGTCGTGGAAGGCACCATCTACGTCGATAACCGCCTTCGTCAGGGGGTGTTCGACGAGGAGGCCGTGAACACCCTGCTCGATTTCGCCGAGCTTGCGGCCTTGGCGGTGGGAAACGCCCGATTGGTGCAGGAGCTCCGTCGTCGGGATCGCCTGATCGAGGGGCTCAACCGCCGCCTCACGGCCGAGCTGGCCGTCCGCAAGGAAGAGCTCTCGTCGATGCGTGTCGAGCTCAACGAAACACGCGAGGACTTCGTCTTGCGCTACGAGTACGGGAACATCGTGGGACGGTCGGTGCCCATGATGTCCGTGTTGAAGTTGCTGGACCGGGTGAGCGACACCCAGCTCCCGGTGCTCATTCAGGGCGAAAGCGGCACGGGCAAGGAACTGGTCGCCCGCGCCCTTGCGGCCAACGGTTCGCGAAAGGATCAGCCCTTCGTGAGCGAAAACTGTGCGGCGATCCCGGAGACTCTCCTCGAATCCACGCTCTTTGGCTACGTGCGGGGTGCCTTCACCGGCGCCGAGCGGGATACGCGCGGCCTGTTTGCGATCGCCAACGGGGGCACCTTGTTTCTCGACGAGGTGGGCGAGATGTCGCCCGCTTTGCAGGGCAAGCTGCTTCGGGTCCTGCAAGAAGGGGAGTACCGTCGCGTGGGCGGCCAGAAGACGGAAACCACGGATGTGCGTCTCGTCGTTGCGACCAACCGAGATCTTCAGACCCTCGTGAAGGAGGGCCGCTTTCGCCAGGATCTGTACTTTCGCCTGGCGGTCGTGCGCGTGGACCTGCCCCCTCTGCGCGCGCGCGGCGAGGACGTCCCCCTGTTGGTCCGGCACTTCCTGTCGCGGCTGCAAAAGCAAGCGGGCGTGCGGGCGCGGCAGATCAGCGCCGAGGCGCTGTCGAGGCTCTGTGCCTACTCTTGGCCTGGCAACATTCGCGAGCTCGAGAACGAGATCGCACGGGCCTCGGCGTTTGCCGACGAGACCATCGGTGTGTCAGACCTGTCACCGCACGTGGCTGCATCGGCACTCGTCGCGTCGGCCGCGCCTTCCTTCGACGTCGACGACCTCAAACTCAAGCCTCGGGTCGAACAACTCGAAAAGGGGCTGTTACGAGACGCGCTCGACAAGTGTGGGGGCAACCAGACGCGCGCTGCGGCCGCACTGGGCTTGTCTCGCTTCGGGCTCCAGAAGAAACTCAAGCGCTACGGCCTCGAGACAGCTTGATGGGGACGACAACTAAGTTGTCATCTCCTGATAGGTTCGTTGACGGTTCATGCCCTAAGTCCTTGATTCAACATCGTATTGGTTTGGTTCCGTCTTTGCTTTGTCCCTTCACAGAGTTTCTCATGCAAGCGATCGGGTATCTTCAGCGCGACGCGTCTATGAAGCGTCGGAGCGGCCTCGGGCTCTTCGGCCTCGTAGGGGCAGCCCTGGGGCTCGTGGGGTGCAATGCCAACTTCATTCCTGTTCCTCCGCCTGGCGACCCCACCTTCGAGTCGGTGCAAGTCACCGACGGCACGGGCGCTACGCGACAGGTCTGGCAGGTATCCGGGGGGCCCAGCGATGCCCTCAAGAACGCGCGGGTCTATGTCTTTAACGCTTCGGTTGGGGAGGGCGTGATCACACGGGCCTCTGAAACGGGCACCTACGCAACGGGCCTGCTCGACGGCGAGCCTGGAGACCGCATCGAGCTCCACTACGAGACGCCCGAGGAGAAGAGTCCCCTCATTTGTCGCCTGCTCGTCGCCGGCCCTGCCAAGACACCTTGCCCCTGAGCAAGGGGGCTCGATGCCTGATCGGGGCGGATGGAGCGGCTCGACCTTGTAAGGTCACAAGAACCGACCGTGACAGCCGATGAGGTGAAGCGATGCTGTTTCGCAAAACCGAGTTCGAGCGGCTCGATGAGGAGTTGGTGCGGGCGGGGCAGGCGCTTGCCGATGTCGAGCGGGCGCGTCGCCATCTGGCTCAGACGCTGGAAGAGCTGAGGGCGCTCGACGACCGTGCCCAGGCGCTCTCGGAGGCCGAGCGGGAGATCCTGCACGAACTCGAACGCCTCAGCAGCGCGGGGTGGTACGCGATTTACAACTCCGTGCTGGGAACGGCCGAGGACAAGCACGAGGTGGGAATGGCAGCCTTGCATCGCGCTCAGGACGAGCGCAAACGAATCGAGCGCAGCCGCAAGACCCTGCAGCAACGCCTGGAGGACCTGCTGAGACAGACCCAGACTCACGATGACGCCCTGTCACGGTGGGACCGAGCGGTGGCCGCCAAAGAGGCGCTCCTTCACGCGCAAGATACGCCCTCGTCCCGCCGGCTCGCCGAGGTGGCAGCTACTGAGCTCCAGGTTCGTGCGAGCCTGGAGCGCCTCGACCGTGCGATCCGCGCGCGGCAGGCCCGGGGGGCCTCCGGTCGTGAACTCAAGATGCTGCAGACCGTTTGGCGAGAGACCCTCGCCCGCAAAGCCGCCCTTCGCGAGGAGCGGAGGGCCATCGTGCTCGACGGACTCGATTTACCCTGGCGTCTCGCATCCTGACTGGGACGCTCGGCTCCCGCTTCGATAGTTCGAAACGAACAAGGCGCCGAGCACGAAGGCACCCGGCGCCCACCACTCGACCCGAAGTCCGCGCTAATCGGAGATCTTGGGCATTGTGGGGAAGAAGACCGTGAGGTTCAGGCCCAGGATGTAGTTGTGCGTGAGTTCGTGGTCTTTGTCGTCCACGAAGCTATCGGCGTTCACGTCCTGGCCCGCCCGGTTCGTGTTCACGACCACATCCTTGACCTCCAGGTTCACGGCCAGGAAGTCCTTGATGAAGGCATGCATGCCCAGACCCAGACTTCCGCCCAGCTTGGTCCCCACGTCGGGGCAAGAGGCGGCAGCTGGCATGGCGCATTCGTCTTTGTCGGCCGCGAAGTTCGCGCCGCCCAGGCCCGCCAGGGCATAGACGTCGTAAGCAGCGAACCACTTACCAAACAGAGAGAGTTTGCCGGTGATGGGGGTGATTTCCGCGTGAAGCCCGAACACCTGGCTCATCTTGTTCATCGAGCCCAGGGCGTTCTCTGCGCTGGGGGCCCGGTCGTCGGCCATCCGCGCCTTCAGGCTCTTTTCGAGATTGTCGGTGAGGCCGGTCTTGAAATCGGGCGTGAGATTGTGGCCGAGCGTCCCTGAGATGGCCAGCCAATCGTTCAGATGGAAGGCAAGCCGCAGATTCACGAACAAGGCGTTGTAGAAGTCCGCAGCGAGAGAGCTTCCCAAACCAGCGCCCATTTCGAAGCGCTGGGCAAGGAGCTCCGCTCGTTGGCGAACGGCAGGCGCTCCCTCGAGGGGGCCCTTTCGATCGGCAAGCTCTTGAGCTGAAGCCACGTCTGGCGTCAGCAGGAGGAGGGAAGCGGGGAGGACGGACGCCAGCGTGAAGGCGAGCAGTGACTTTTTCATGTGTCGAACTCCGCGGGCCTTAACGGGGGGTACGGTAATCGAAGGAGGGCGGCAGGTAGAAGCCGACCCCTACGTACAACATGAGGTTGTGAACGAACTGATCCTCGGCGTTGTTCTTCACCTGATTGATCGGCTCATTGCCACGGTTGGTGGGCTCGAACTTGTCGTTGAACACAAAGTCTCGCAGCGCCACGTTCAGCGTCAGCCAGTCGAGGACGTAGAGCCGACCGCCCACGCCCACATTGGCCGTGATGGCGTTGGTCGAGAACGTTTCGTCCCCCCCCTTGCGTGGGATGATTTCGGTTTGGGTCATGCCCACGCCTCCCGAAACGAACCCTTCCCAGTGCATCAGATGGCGGTTGAAGACAGTAAACTTCCCGTACGCGGGCAGGTACGTGAAGTTCAATGCCGCCGTCCAGATGTACTTGTTCAGCGTGGCAATGCGGTTGTACTGCAGGCCCACGAGGCCTTCGCGCTCGGTCCGCTCCTTGAGGAAATACATGCCCTGAAGGCCCACGGCGAAGACTTCGCTCAGGAAGTAGTTCAGGTCACCCCCGAACGCCCAGTGCCGAATCAGTGTGTCGTTCACGGACACGCCCGTGAGAGGCTGCAGCTCGAGCCGACCCGACTTCAAGAACGGTCGCCGCTGCACGACCACGATATCCGTGGCCGTCGCGCGGGTGGACTGTCCGTCCTCAGCCTTGGCAGGTGCCTGGGTCCGAGGCTGGCTGTCGAGCAAGGGATCGTCGCCCAGAGGGTCCGCTCCAAGGTCGGGCTCGTCATTGCGAGCGCCGCCGGTAGACTCGATGGGAGCAGGTTCTGCGCCTTGAGCTCGTGCGGGGGCGGGGTGGAAGGTGATGCCCCAAACGAAGGCCGTGAGAAAGAACAGGCCAGATGAATGTCGCCTCATGTTTTCCCTGTGTGGGTCCTGTTTGCCTGGAGTTGCCAGCGATACCCAGAAGTGCTGAACGTCCACTCTGGGTGGCAAAAACGGAAGTAGTTTCAAGAGGTTAAGGCGAAACTAAAGATGTCGCACTATATCACGGACACCGATCCACAAACAATTAAAATGGCTTCGGTGACGGGCGCGACGGCCTACAATGCCACAGGTAGGTATCGCGAGGGAAGCGTGGGGTTCATGCTCTCGTCAGAAGGTGTCGAATCGCGGCCCGCAAAGGTCAAAAATCGTGGGCCCGCGAGGCCCTTGGCTGCCTCTGCACTCTGCCTCAGGACGCTGCCCCGGCCTCGGGCGCTTCGCATTCATCGCGATCGTATAGAGCGTCGACGAACTCGTGTACGTCAAAGTTCCTCAAGTCTTCCACGCGTTCTCCCACCCCGATGAAGCGCACGGGGATCTTGAGTTGGTCCGCGATGCCCAAGATCACGCCCCCTTTGGCCGTGCCGTCCAGCTTCGTCAGCACGATGCCCGTGACCTTCATTGCCTGGGTGAAGATCTGGGCCTGCGAAATGGCGTTCTGCCCGCTGGTGGAATCAAGCACCAGCCACGTTTCGTGGGGCGCGCCGTCCATCGCCTTGCCCAGCACCCGTCCGACCTTTTGCAGTTCGTCCATGAGGTCGGTCTTCGTGTGAAGCCGGCCGGCGGTGTCGGCGATGACCACGTCCATGCCTTCGGCTTGGGCGCGCTTGATGCCCTCGAAGAGCACGGAGGACGGATCGGCGCCTTCCTTGCCCTTCACGACGGGGCACCTGGTTCTTTGTCCCCACACCTCGAGTTGCTCGACGGCTGCCGCCCTGAAGGTGTCTCCCGCCGCCAAAAGCACCTTTCTGCCTTCGGCCGTGAGCTTGGCCGCCAGTTTGCCAATGGTGGTGGTTTTTCCCGTGCCGTTCACCCCGATCACCAGGAGGACGAAGGGCTTGACCCGTGACGGCTCGAACGCAGGTGCATCCACGGACAGGATTTCGGCCGTTCGGGCCTTGAGGAACGCCCACACCGCGTCGTTGTCCGTCAGCTCCTTGCGGGACAGCGAGGTTCGGAGCTCGTCCATCAACCGTTGTGCGGTCTTGACGCCGATGTCTGCCGTCAGCAAGACCCGCTCGATCTCCTCGACGATGCCGGGGTCGAGCTCTTTTTTCCCGGCGAAGATCTGTCCGAGCCGGGCCACCCAGGTCGAGCGGGTCCGCGCGAGGCCTTGTTTGAGGGCCTTTTCCGACTTGGGCTGGGCCGGGGCTTCAGGGGCGGTCGGGGGACGCGGTTTATCGAGCGGCAGCTCGTTCCGGGGCATCCCGGGCGCCGGGCCAGGAAAGGGCACGCCCCTTCCGGGAGGTTCTGGCTGTGCCTCCGTAGGCGCAGCGTCCGCGGGGGCATCTGCCTCACGTGGGGCTTCCGCTTCGTCGTCCAACAGAGCCTCGAGGTTTCGCCCGCGACGGCTGACCGATTTTGGCTCGGATTCCTCGATCTGTCGGCGGCGTGCGGCCCGGGCTCGCTTGGCAACGAAGTACGCAGCCGCGCCGGATCCCAATACCCCAGTCGCAACGATTATTAAGGAAACCAGATCGGACGTCGGGGACTCCATGGCGGCGCCCAAAATAGCAAAGCTTGGAGCAAAGCGGCAGTCAGCACGCGAACTTCCCCAGAACGCGTGTCCGCTCTTTACAGGAAGCGCCCGGGGGTGTTACCTAAGGCCATGGCGTGACCGGTATGGTCATATATGGTCACGGCCTCGTTCGGCCGACACACCCTCCTCACCACCAACGCGGGCCCCGATGAAAATAAAAAAACTCGAGATCACGGGCTTCAAATCCTTCGTCGACCGCACGGTCGTCACCTTCCCCGACCCGATCACGGCCATCGTAGGCCCGAACGGCTGTGGAAAGTCGAACATCGTCGACGCGATCCGTTGGTGCATGGGCGAGCAGTCCGCCAAGCACCTGCGGGGCCGCGCCATGGAAGACGTCATCTTTGCAGGCTCGGAGTCCCGGGGCCCTGCAGGGCTGGCCGAGGTGTCCTTGACCTTCGACGCCCGCCACATTGCCTCGGACGCCGCCCCGGGGGGCGTGCCCTGGGGGGTCACGGGGCCCGAAGAGATCGTGATCACCCGTCGCCTTCATCGGGACGGCACCAGCGAGTACCTGCTCGGAGGGGTGCCTTGTCGTTTGCGCGACATCGTCGACTTCTTTCTGGGCACGGGCGTGGGCACGAAGGCCTACTCCATCATCGAGCAGGGACGGGTGGGGTTCATCGTGTCCTCGAAGCCCGAAGATCGCCGAACGCTCATCGACGAAGCGGCTGGCATCACGAAGTACAAGGCCAAGAAGAAACAGGCTGAGCGTCGCATGGAGTCCACGCGACAGCACCTGCTGCGGGTCTCCGACATCATCGGTGAGCTCGACAGCCGGCTTCGGTCTTTGCGTCTGCAGGCGCAGAAGGCCGAGCGGTACAAGAAGTACAAGGGTGAGCTGCGAGACCTCGAGCTGTGGGAGGCTTCGCACCGCTTCCTCGGACACTGGGCGGAGGACAAGACCCTCACTGCCAACCGTGAGGAGCTGGGTGCCGAACACGAGGACAAGGCGCGGACGCTCGAGGCCGATGAGGCTCAAATCGGGGCCGAGCGTTTGCTCCTGTCGGGGGAGTCGGCTGAGCTTTCAGCTGCGAAAGATGCGCTTTTCGAGCTGTCGAACAAAGCCCAGCTCGGCATGCAGCGGGCTCAACACTACGAAGACGAAGCCCGTCGCCTGACCGAACAGGCCGAGAGCGCTTCGCGCGAAGTGGAGGAGCTCCGGGCGCGCATCGAAGAGAACCGTGAGGCGATCGCCGAGCTGGAGTTTCAGCTGTCATCGCTGGCGGACGAAGCCGAGCAGGCGCAGGCCGTCTACGCTGAGCAGGAATCCGTTTACGAAAGCCTTCGTGGCGAGCTGTCGCGTGCCCGCCAGCAGGTCGAAGAGGCCTCGCGGGTCGCCGCGGCGGCCCGAACGCGCATCGCGCGGGCGGAATCCGAAGCGGAAGCCGCTGCCGCCCGTCGTCAAGATTTCGCGCGCCGGATCGAGGCCGTTTCGGCCGAAGACGAAGACGCTCGCTCGCAGCTCGAGGCGGTGGAAGTCGAAGCGGTCATGCTCGAGGAGCGACAAGGCGTGATTGGGGCCCGACAAGGGGATCTCGCCGCCCGCAAGCTCGAGGGCGAGCAGGAGCAGGGTCGTCTCAAGGACGACATATCCCGGTCCGAAATGCATCTCGAGACGCTGCGTGAGGAGGCCCATCGCCGCCGCAGCCGCCTCGAGTCCTTGCGCGAGATCGAGGCTCGTTACGAGAGCTTTCAGCGGGGCGTGCGCGCCATCATGCAGCGCTGTGCTGAGCCCGGGCAAGACGCGGTGGGTGAAACGCGTCCCTGGACTCTGGGCGGCTCCGTACGCGGCCTCGTAGCCGACATCGTTCAACCCCCACGCGACCTCGAGACCGCCGTCGAGGCGGTGCTGGGTGATCGCCTCGGGAACATCGTGGTCGAGTCTCACGAGGTGGGGGTGGAAGCCATTTCCTACCTCAAGGAGCGGAGCGAAGGGCGCTCCAGCTTCATCCCGATGACCCTGCGCACACCGCAGGCACCGGGCGAGGTCGTGTTCGACGCCCTCGGCGGAGGCGGCGTGCATCACTCGCCCGCAACCACCGTCTGGCCCGTGGGCGAAGGCATCAAGGGACCCTTGCTCGAGCTGGTGGGATACGACCGCCAGTACGACAACGTGGCGTCGTACCTGCTGGGCGACGTGCTCGTGGTGGACAGTTTGGACCGCGCGCTGTCTCTGTGGCGGGACCAGAAGACCGACCACACGCTGGTGACCTTGGAAGGCGAGGTCATCGACCCGCAGGGCGTGGTCACCGGCGGAGCGCGTGAGGCCGCGACCAGCGGCATCTTGAGCCAAAAGCGCGAGATTCGTGAGCTCGAGGAACTCGTGGCCAACATCGACCGCGACTTCGAGGCGGCCATGGAGCGCCACGTGGCGCTCAAACAGCAGTTGGCCGAGGTGGTCGACCGCCTCCAGGCCGTGCTCGCGGAGGATCGGGAGCTCCAGATGGAGAAGCTGGCCGTGGGCAAGGATCTCGACCGGATTCGCCGGGAACGCGATCAGTTTGGCGCTCGCCGCCGCAGCCTGAACGCGAGCGTGGAAGATCTCCGCAAGGCCGATACGCAGGCGGCCGAGCGCGCTGAGCAGCTGCTATCCCTGCTCGAGGAAGAGCGCGTGAGAGCCGAAGAGGCCGAACGAGATTCTGAGACGCGGCGTGCGGAGGCCATGGAACTCGCCGAGCGTCTCGACGGAATGGTCGAGGCGCTGAGCGATCTGAAGGTATCGGCCTCCTCGGCGACGGAGAAGCGGGCCAGTGCGACCGCCACGCTCGAGCGGCTGCGCCGGGAGACGCAGGAACAGACCTTGCGCGTCGAGCGGCTGACCTCGAGCGGCAGCGAGCAGTCCGAGCGTGCGACCGTGCTGGGCGAGGACGCCCTGCGCCTGCGCGAGGAGGCTTCCCTGCAAATGGCGGAGGCCGAGGCGCGGGCGCGAGAGCATGCAGAGCGGCAGGGGGCCCTGGAAGAGCGCAGCTCAATCTTGGCTCGGCATGAAGCCGATACACGGGCCCTGCGGCAACGGGTCAACCAGCTCACCGAAATGCTCTCGGAGCTGTCGCTTCGCCAACAGGAGGTTCGCCTCAAACGTTCCGCAATCGAGGAGCAGATCCAGGGTCGCTACCGCGACGTGGTCCTTCTCGACATCGTCTACGACCATCACCTCCGGCCTCCCGTGGGCGACGAAGAGGCAGACCGCATGGACCAGCTGCGCGGCCTCATCGAGCGTATGGGGGAGATCAACCTGACCGCCATCGAAGAGTCGGAGACGCTCCAGAAGCGCTTCGATTTCCTCACCAGCCAGAAGGACGATCTCGAATCGGCTTTGTCGCAGCTCGAGACAGCGATCGACAAGATCAACAAAACCTCGCGGTTGCGGTTCCAGGAGGTGTTCGAGGCGGTGAATACGAAATTCCAGGAAGTTTTCCCCCACCTCTTCGGAGGCGGAAAAGCCAAGCTATCGCTCACCAACCCCGAAGACATGTTGGAGACAGGCGTGGACATTTTCGCCAACCCGCCTGGAAAAAAGATTAGCCAAAACATCGAGCTGCTCTCCGGCGGTGAGAAGGCTCTGACCGCCGTGTCTCTGCTGTTCGCCATCTTCCTCGTCAAGCCGTCGCCTTTCTGCATCCTGGACGAGGTGGATGCGCCACTCGATGAGGCGAACGTGGGTCGCTTCTCGGAAGGCATCCGGGAGATGACGGACCGCTCGCAGTTCATCGTCATCACGCACAACAAGCGGACCATGGAGATCGCCGACCGGCTCTGCGGTGTGACGATGGAAGAGCCCGGCGTCTCCAAGCTGGTCGCCGTGAACCTCCGGGGTTCCCAGACCGGTAAGGCCCGTATCGCGACGGACACGAGGCCTGCCGAAGGTGCCGATTCCGCGGAGGCGGTGCCCACCTCGGCCTGAGGCGGGGGCTCTCAGCGGAGGAATTTCTCACCGGACTCGAAGGCAAACAGCGTTCGAGAATTGACCTTCCCGACGCCCGTTTCTAGACTGCCGCCCACGATCTCCCCATGGCCACCCATATCACCGAAGAATGCATCAACTGCGGCGCTTGCGAACCCGAGTGCCCGAACGAAGCCATTAGCGAGGGCGATGACATCTACGTCATCGACCCGAACCTCTGCACCGAGTGCGTGGGCTTCCACGACCACGAGGCATGCCAGGCTGTCTGCCCGGTCGAATGCTGTTTGCCCGACCCGAAGCGGCCCGAAACGGAAGCCGATCTCCTCGTCCGCGCCCAAAAGCTGCATCCCGACCAGACCTTCCCGGCACTGGACGTTTTGCCAGCATCCCTGTCACGTTTCCGCAAAGCCTGACCTTGGCTCGCCGGGTGGGGCAGGTCGCCGCTTCGGCCGCGTCTGCCCCCTCCGCACCCAGCTCCGTGAAGGTCCGTCCCGTTCCCTGCGAACGAACACCTGCGGTCCGACGGGGCCAGGTACGCTCAACGCAAGCTGGTCTTGACGAGCGGGTCAGGCGTCACCACGACGCGTGCTTGCCGGCCGAGCTCATCGGTCGTTTCCATGAAGTGCCGTTGCCGCCAGGGCCCCAGAATCGACCTTCGGAGCTCGTCTTCGGCCTCCTCGAACGGGGTATGACGGGCCGACCGCTCTCCCAGGTAGAGGGCAACGTGAAATCCTGCCGCGTCCTCGATGACGGGAGTCATCTCTCCCGGGGCCGTCAGCTTCTGGACCGCCTCTCCCACGGTTTTCGAGTAGGGT
Organism: Myxococcales bacterium; assembly: GCA_022184915.1. Classification (NCBI taxonomy): domain Bacteria; kingdom Pseudomonadati; phylum Myxococcota; class Myxococcia; order Myxococcales; species Myxococcales bacterium. The sequence continues at coordinate 312,370 of JAGTJU010000006.1, forward strand.
TGGTCATCCGTCTGCCAGGTCACACCGAGCTTGAGGTGACGCTCGGACCACAACGGCTCCTGGGTCAGCGAGCGCCAGGCCTCGGGAGAGTGAGCGCTGCGTCGCGAAAGCTCCTCGGTCAGCTCTTGTGCCCAGACCCGGGCTCGGCTCCGCTGCTCTGGTCCCTGCCGCTCGAACGCGTAGAGATCCAGCATGGCCACGCGCACGAGGCGCGAATGCACGAAGCCGTCCTTCATGCGTCCATAGACCTCCTGCAGGACGGGCCTCGGTATATCGCTGGGGCCGATTCCGGTCTCAAATTCCCGTTGTAGGTAGAGCTGAGCCATGACTTGCTTCATGGCGAGCCGCGCCGGCTCGTCGTTGGCCAGTCCGCGGGCTTCAGCTCGGGCGGCGAGAGCTTCCAGAGTGACCAACACGTCGAGGGCTTCCCTCGGGCTCGCTCCCGTGGCTTCTGCCTGCCGTTTCACGTCCGATTGGAAAACGGCGACCCTGCCGACGCGAGCCACCACCCCGTCACCTGGGCTCCGCGGACCGTAGCTCGTGGGCGGGGCTGAGAGCGGCTCGTCGGAGGGCGCTTTTCGGCAGGCCCCGAGGCCAACGTGGAGGGCCACGACCACCCACACGGCGAGCGGGATGCTTCGATCGTCTCCGGTGTTCGACGGCACCCCTTGAATTTACACCCGGATCGCCCCCACCCCGAAAAGCGTGCTACGTTGCCCGCCCGATGAGCGAGACGCAGAGCCCCTTCGTCGTTACCATCGACGGCCCTGCAGGAGCGGGAAAGTCCACGACCGCCCGCCTCCTCGCGCATACCCTGGGTTTCGTGTTTTTGGACACGGGGGCCATCTATAGGACCGTGGCGCTCGTCGCACGCCAGCGAGGCGTCTCTTGGGACGACGCCGAATCGCTCGGGCGCCTGGCGGCCGCACTCGAGCTGAGGTTCGAGAATAACCGGGCAGCGGAAGAGTACGGCACGCGGATCATTGCCGATGGCCTGGACGTGACGAACGAGATTCGTTCGCCCGAAATCTCCCAGGGCGCCTCGCGGGTCTCCGCCCACGGCCCCGTTCGGGAGGCCCTGCTGGGCCTCCAACGCCGCGTGGCCGCCGGAGGCGCGGTGGTGGCCGAGGGGCGCGACACCGGGACGGTGGTTTTCCCTGACGCCCGCGCGAAGTTTTACCTGAACGCCGATGCACGGGTGCGGGCCGAGCGAAGGGCGGCCGAGCTGGCGTCCCGGGGCGTGCACGTGTCCGTCGACGACACGCTGGCGGACATCTTGGAGCGCGACGCACGGGACGCAGGTCGCGCGGTTGCCCCGTTGCGCCGGGCCGACGACGCCCTCGAGATCGATACGGGGCACCAAGGCCCAGCCGAGGTGGTCGCGCGCATGGTCGGCGTGGTCAGGCTCCGCGGCGGGTAGCCCGCGTCATGGTTCGAGAGGCCATGCGCCTCGGCAGCTCGGCCTGATGCAGCGTCCTGGTACGCTGCGGCTTCCAATTGACATATCCCTGGCGGGACGGTAGTTTTCGCGCCCCCCTCGGATCTGGCGAATGGTCGGTGGATTCGGTTCGAGCACTCGAGACGCGGAGTGACCCTTCGGGGGATGGGCAAAGCCGCACGGCCGTCCGGCACAACGCAGGCCGACGCCGCACTTTCAAGGATCTATATGGCTTCAATTCAAGAGACCAACCTCCCCGAGGAAGAGAACTTCGCAGCCCTGCTGGAAGACTTCTTCCGTGAAGACAACCTGAAGGAGGGTGACATCGTCAAAGGACGGGTCATTCAGGTTGGCAAGGAATTCGTGGTCGTCGACATCGGCTACAAGTCCGAAGGCACCATCCCCCTGCACGAGTTTTCGGACGCAGAGGGAAAGTCGGACGTCAAGGCGGGGGACGAAGTCGACGTGTTCCTCGAGGCCCGCGAGGACGAAAACGGACTCTGCATCCTGTCCAAGGAAAAGGCCGATCGCCTCAAGGTGTGGGACGAGATTTCGGCAGCCTGTGAGCGCGACGAGCTCATCGAAGGCACCATCAGCGCCCGCGTGAAGGGTGGCCTGTCGGTCACGATCCGCGGCGGCGTGAAGGCCTTTTTGCCCGGCTCGCAGGTGGATCTGCGCCCCGTGCGCAACCTGGACATCTACCTTGGCCAGCAGCACCGCTTCAAGGTCATCAAGTTCAACAAGAAGCGCGGCAACATCGTGCTCTCGCGTCGTGTGCTGCTCGAAAAAGAGCGCGCCGATCTCAAAGAGCAGACGCTCGACCGGATCAAGGAAGGTCAGATCGTCGAGGGTGTGGTCAAGAACCTCACCGAGTACGGCGCCTTCATCGATCTCGGCGGCATCGACGGCCTCCTGCACATCACGGATATGTCGTGGGGACGCGTTACGCATCCCTCCGAGCTCTTCCAGGTGGGCGACCACGTGCGCGTCAAGGTGCTCAAGTTCAACAGCGAGACGGAGCGTGTCTCGTTGGGCCTCAAGCAGATGAGCGAGGATCCTTGGACGAACGCAGCCGAGAAGTACCCGCCCGGCACGGTCGTGCGCGGCAAGGTCGTTTCGCTCAAGGATTACGGCGCCTTCATCGAGCTCGAACAGGGCATCGAGGGCCTGGTGCACGTCTCCGAGATGTCCTGGACCCGGCGCGTGAAGCACCCGTCGAAGGTCTTTGCGATCGGCGACATGGTGGAAGCGGTGGTGCTGGACATCGACCCCACGCAGAACCGCATCAGCCTCGGCATCAAGCAGCTCGAGCCCAATCCGTTCGCCACGCTCAAGGAGAAGTACCCTCCGGGCACGGTCGTACGGGGAACGGTTCGCAACATCGCCGACTTCGGTATCTTCGTCGAGATCGAAGAGGGCATCGATGGCCTGGTCCACATCTCGGACCTGTCCTGGACCCAGCGGGTCAAGCACCCCTCCGAGCTCTTCCAAAAAGGCGAAGAGGTCGAGGCCGTGGTTCTCAATATCGAGTTCGACGGAGAGAAGCCGAAGGTGTCCTTGGGCATCAAGCAGCTCGTGCCCGATCCGTGGGATCGGATTCCCTACGACTACACCTCGGGCAAGATCGTGGAGTGCAAGGTCCTCAAGGTGCTCGACTTCGGTGCCTTCGTGGAAATCGAGCGCGGCGTCGAAGGCCTCATTCACGTGTCCGAGTTCTCGGACGAGCGCGTGGAGGATGCCAAGACCTTCGTCAAGCCTGGTGACACGCTGAAGGCCGAGATCATCTCGGTGGATACGGCTGAGCGCAAGATTGGCTTGTCCTTCCGCGGCGCGAGCCGCGCCGAGGAGCTGGCCGACGTGCAGGGCTTTACCGGCGGCGTGCCCACGGCAACGCTCGGCGACGTCATGCGTGAGAAGCTGGCGGGCCTGGCCGCAGCCTCGAAGAAGAGCAAAGAGTAAAGAGAACAGAGTAGAAGGGCACAGCTGAGCCGGGTGGGTGCCGGAGACAACCTGGAACCCTCTGCCTGGCTCGGCTCTACCGAATGACTCGAGAGCGTACGCCCGGAGACGAAAACGCACCGACGGCTGAAAAGCCTTCGGATGCGGGGTCGTCGCCCGGGCGTTCGCCTTTCGAAGAGCAAGGGACGTCCCCGAAAGACGGATCCTTCCGGGGGACCTGGCGAGAATCAGCTCGCTCTCTGCGGGTGATGGCGTGGTTCAAGCGGTTCGCGAAGCTTTGGGGCTTCGCCCTCTTTTGCCTCTTCGTGGTCTATTTCTTCAGGCACATCGCGCTGCCTTTCGTATTTGCGATCCTGGTGGCCTACCTTTTGGCCCCCGTGGTCGATCGCATGTGCCGGGTCACCCTTGGGGGGCGACAGGTGTCTCGCGGGGGGGCGGTGGCTTTGCTTTACGCTGTGATGCTCATGATCCTGGGCGCCGGTGTTTCGTTCGTCATCCCGCGGCTTTCAGGGGATTTCGCCCGCCTTTTTCGCGAGGCTCCAGCGCTCTTCGAACGGGTCAATCAGGAGTACCTTCCCCGCGTCGGCGCCTGGGTGGATCGCAACCTCGGGGCGGGCGACGAGGAGCCCGCGACCATCTCCGGGCGGCCGCCGGAACCCGGGACTCCTCCCGACGATACGTTTGTGGAGCCAATGGCCGATGGTCGGTATCGGCTGCGTCTGGGGGAGCTGAGCAGCCGATTGAGTTTTCAGATCCGAAAGGGAGAAGAGGAGGGGACCTACTTGGTAGCTCCCTATCGCCCCCACGAGGTGGACCGGGTGACGGGCGGGCGTTGGGAGCGCTCCATCAAGCGCTGGCTCGAGGAGAAAGTCAGGGGGACTGAGGACGAGACCCGCCGTGCGCTCGAGTACGGGAAAAAATTCGTTACCGCCACGGTCAATGGCCTGTGGAAGCTGACACTGGTGTTGATGCTGGCCGCCTTCATCCTGATCGACTTGGAGAGGGTGCGGGGGTTCATTCGTTCGTTGGTGCCCGAAAGCTATCGCTCCGACTATGATCGCATCGCCCGCGGTGTCGACCGGGGGCTGTCGGGCGTGATCAGGGGCCAGCTCACGATCTGCGTGATCAACGGTGGGCTCACCTACGTGGGTTTGCTGATCTTCAAGGTCAAGTACCCGTTGCTGCTTGCGGGCATCGCGACGGTCATGAGTCTGATTCCGATCTTTGGCTCGTTCTTGTCGAGCATTCCGATCGTCGCCATTGCCATCATGTCGCGCGGCGAGTTCGACGTGATGCTGGGCGTTTACGTCGCGGGCTGGATCGTGTTCATTCACCTCATCGAAGCAAACTTTCTCAATCCAAAGATTTTGGGCACCTCGGCGCGCATTCATCCCGTGTTGGTGGTCTTCGCCTTGGTCGCGGGAGAACACACCTATGGACTCGTGGGTGCGCTCTTCGCCGTACCCGTTCTCTCGATCGTGCAGACGGTATTCATCTACCTGCGTCGTCAGCAAGGCCACGAAGATGAGCCTGACGGAGACGACGGACCGTTCCCGGGACAGCCTGCCCCCTCCGGACGCCTGGGCGCCGCCTGACGCAGAGGTCGTCGGCTCAGTTCGGGAACACCCGAAGCGAGCGGTCCGGGTTCACGACCAACGAGTGGCCCTCGGGCACCCGCGCCCAGCCCGTACGGGGCTCGAGCTTCGAGTCGGCTTCGATCACGACGGCGCGAATGTCGGGATGGCTCACGCGTCGCGGCGCTTCGGTGTACCCGCGCCGCCGTGGGCAGGTGGAGTTCGAGCAATCGCCCACGCCCGTGACCTCGAGGTACTGCATGGGAAACCCGCGGGTCTCTGCCACCAAGCTTCGCCCGTTCGTGACCACCAAGGCCAGGTCGGGGACAGAGGCCACCCCGGCGGCGGAGAGCAGCTTGTCACAGAAGCCCACGCTCTGGTGCAGGGCGTGCTGCACGAGACGGCTCTCCGGCACGCGCACGTCGAGCAAACCCGCGTCATGCAGAAAGGCCAGGAACAGGTGAAAGAGATGCTCATCGGGCGAGCGCCCCCGGATGTTTCGACGCAGAAACTCGGGCACGCTCTGCAGCAGCCGCTCGCGCACCAGGTCGAATCCTTCGACGGAGCCGATCGCCCCGAAGAGCCACGACCGAAACCTGAACGGATCGCTGTTCTCTGCCGCGCCGACGCTTCCGTCCTCGAGGCCCACGCGGCCCACGACCGCATCGGCCCTCATGCCACGGGTCAGGGCGTAAAAGTCGACCTCTTCGCTCTCGGGGCGGGGCCGCTTCTGTAGCAACACCTCGTCGCCCTGGACGAAGCCCAGCCCCCAGCCGTCGGGGTGCAACGGGTCTTTCCAGTAGAGCGCCGGGCGCGCCTGGAAGAGAGCGCACGACAGCAGTTCGGGTTCGTTTCCGCTGTACGCGATGAGATGGTTCACCATGAGTCAGTATATCGTTTGACGCCCAGAAGGCCGAATCGTTCCACGAATTCCCCGGGCATACCGGGAGCGAGCGGCTTGTTGTAAGGTGCGCTCCCGTATGCGCATCACCGAGATTTACACCAGCGTCCAGGGGGAAACGCAGTACGCGGGCCTTCCCTGCACCTTGATTCGCACGACGGGCTGCGACCTTCGCTGCACCTATTGTGACACCGCCTATTCCTTTCATGGCGGCAAAGACATGTCTGTCGACGAGATCGTCGCCGAGGCCGAGTCTCTGGGCCCCAAGTTGGTCTTGCTGACAGGAGGTGAGCCGCTGCTCCAGCGAGACATCGTTGCCCTCTCGGAGCGTCTCCTGGCGCTGGGATTCGACGTCATGATCGAGACGGGAGGGGCGCATCCGGTGGGCGCGCTGCCTGCCGCCGTCGCGAAAATCGTGGACGTGAAGACACCCTCGTCGGCGGAGTCGCACCGCAACCATCCCAAGGCGCTCGAGGGGCTGGGCCCGAGGGACGCCGTGAAGTTCGTGCTGGGAGACGAAGCTGATTACGTGTGGAGCAAAGATTTCATTCAACAGAGGGACCTGGCCGCGCGGGTCCAGGTGTTGCTCTCACCCGTCCACGGGAAGCTCGATCCACGGCAGCTCGTTTCGTGGATGTTGCGGGACCGGCTTCAGGCCCGACTGAACCTCCAGCTCCACAAATACATCTGGGGCGCTGACGTACAGGGTGTGTGATGGGGCAGACCGGTAACGGGGGGGGAGTCGAGACCACCCCAGGCGTCACAAAACCCACTCGTCGTCAATTTTTTCAATTGACCGGTTTCGGGGCGCCTGTTAGCGTCGCGGCCGCGATAATCAACCGTAACCACTCAAGATTTCTCGCGAAACGAGAAGGGAGCTTGAGAAACATTTTGGCAACCTTGGCAACCACGAGCGCCCTGTTGACGGGGCTTGCCTGCGCTTCGCGGCCCAAGCGGGACCCGGACCAGTCGTACAAGCTCTTCCAGGTCGCCGTCAGCTCTTACGAGGCGAACCGCCTGGAGGCGGCCGTGGGCGAGCTCGAGCAGGCCCTCAAGGCGGACCCCCAGAATGCCGAGGCGCATAACATGCTCGGCATCATTGCCCTGCGTCAAGGTGCCGATTTTGAAGCGCAAATCGAGTCTCTGAGCTGCGTGCGGGGCTCAGACGCTGAGCTCGTGCGTCAGGACGCGACGCTCGAGTTCAGGAAGGCCCGGGGCGAATTCGAGGCGGCAGCTGCGCTCGAGCCCGATTTTGCGGACGCCTGGAACAATCTTTCCGTGGCTGCCCTGAACCTGCAGGACTGGGACCTCGCGGCGCGTGCGGCGCTGAGCGCCCTGAAAGTAGGCACCTACGGGGAACCCCACGTGGCAAGGGGAAACCTGGGGTGGGCGTATTTCCACAAGGGCGAGCTCCAAAAGGCATGGCGTGAGCTTCAAGACGCGGTGGCCCGTCAGCCTGGCTTTTGCGTGGGTCGTTACCGACTGGCCAAGGTGCTGGTGGAGCGAGGCCAGGTGGCCGACGCCGACGAGCATCTGGCCGTCATCGTGGCGGACGCACGATGTCCGATACAAGAGGCTTTCCTGTTGGCGGGAATGGTGGCACAAAAGCGCAGCGATACGGATCGGGCGGTGGAGTTGTTCGAGCGGTGTACCCAGCTCGGAGCCAAGAGCTGCGTGGCGGGTGAGTGCAGACGTTACGCCGAGATGATTCAACGATGACCGAGATGGTGCGAACTGGGGACGAAAGACACTTTGGCGCGTTTTTGCGCGAGGCGCGGGAGCGTCAGAAGATTTCGGCTGCCGAGGTCGCGGAATCCATCAAAATCTCGCAGAGCTGCCTCGCGGCCCTCGAACGTGCGGCGTGGGATGAGCTGCCGCCCGAGATTTTCGTGCGGGGCTTCGTCAAGACGTATGCCCGTATCCTGGGTGTAAACGAAGGGGAACCGCTCAACCTTCTGGACCGGGAGGTCTCGGCTCGGCGGCGATCGGATGACGAGTTGCAGGTTCCGGTGGTGTCCGGCGCCACGCACGAGCTTTTGCCCGTCGATGCTCCCCCTGTTGACCCAGACATCGCCCGCCGACCTGTGGGACTGGCGCTGTTCGTTGTCATTGTGTTGGTCATCTCGATCGTCGCGCTGTCGTATCTGCTTCATCAGCCAGCGCCTCCCGGGGAAGGGCTGAGCTGGGGGCCCTCCCAGCCTTGCGAGGTCGCAGGCGGACAGGGCACCCCTCGTCCAGTCCTCGATCCACGGGCCTGAGGCCCGGGTTCGCCCTGCGCAGCAGGAGGTCTGCTACGCTCGCAACGTGCAGCCCCTGCACGAAACGGACGCCATCGTGCTTCGAGCCGTCAATTTCGGCGAAGCTGACCGCGTCGTGACGCTCTTTGGCCAGGGCACGGGCAAGGTATCGGCCCTGGCACGAGCAGCGCGAAAGAGCCGTCGTCGCTTCACGGGCCTGGGGGCCGTGGCCAGCGGCCGTGCGACCCTACGAGAGCGGGCAGGGGACCTTTGGTCTCTCGAGACCTTCGAGGTGACGAAGCCCCGGCGGGAGCTCGCGGACGACCTGGTCAACGCCGCCCATGCCGCGTATGCGTGCGAGTTGTGCGAGCGCCTCTCGGCAGAGCACCAGGTAGACCCCCAATCGTTCGCGTGGCTCGATCAGATGCTCGATCTCCTGGCATGCGGGGCGGCGTCGGCCGAGCGCCTTCGGGTCTTCGAGTTGGGCCTGCTCGAGACCCTGGGGATCGCCCCCTCCTGGGACGCCTGCGCAGCCTGCGGTGCTGCCGAGCTTGTGCGCACGGGGGCGCGTTGGGTGGAGGAGTCGTGCCTGCTCCTTTGCCCGAGCTGTGCCACCCGTGGCATCCCGCTTCCCGCCGACCTGCTCGCCGCCCTGCGCCAGCTGGCCTCTCTCCCTCTCGCAGAGGCGGGCAGCCTGCACTTGCCGGCCGAGTTGAACCGCGGCTGTCGAAGAGTGCTTCATCCGTTCATCGAACGACAGGCGGGGGGGCCGCTGAAATCCCTCGCGTTTCTTGCCAAGCTGGCGCAGGGAGGGCGAGCGACGGCCGCTGGCCCCGCCCAGAAGGAACCCATCGGCTCATGAATCAACGCGATGTCCCTGCCCCCTCCTCCGTCCCCTCGGCTGACCGTAGCCCGGGCCCTTCTCATAAACCACCCTTGATCGGCATCCGCCACGTGGCGCTCTTCACGCCGGACCTCGAGGCAACCTTGGCCTTCTGGCAAGAGGTGATGGGGTATCGCATCGAGTGGCACCCCGACCCTGACAACGTGTACCTGACCTGCGGCGGGGACAACCTCGCCCTCCACCGTCGCGGGGTGGAAGGCGGGCGCGAACGGCTCGACCACGTGGGCTTGGCCGTCCCGTCTCCCGCAGACGTCGACGCCTGGGCGGAGCGCCTCCGTGGCTTTGGGACGCCCCTTCAGACAGAACCGCGGACCCACAGAGATGGCGCCCGGTCGTTCTACTTCAAGGACCCGGGAGGCGCCTTGATTCAAGTGATCCATCACGGTCCCCTCTCCGAGGAAGGGCGCGTGGCGCCCTGAGAGGGAGTTACGTGCGCCCGGAACCGGATCAAAGCCGCGGCGGTTGAAGGGAGCCACGACCCTGCAGCGAGCTGCGGGGAACGTGCTAAATTGCGCGCCCCATGCCAGCCGCTTCTCTCGACCAAATCGTCAGCCTCGCCAAGCGCCGCGGGTTCGTGTTCCCCTCGTCCTCCGTCTACGGAGGTCTCGCCAGCACCTGGGATTACGGTCCGCTGGGCGTCGAACTGAAAGCCAATGTCAAGCGCGCCTGGTGGAAGTCCGTCGTTCACGATCGCGATGACATGGAAGGCCTCGACGCGGCCATCTTGATGAACCGGCTCGTGTGGAAGTACTCCGGACACGAGGCGACGTTCTCCGACCCCATGACGGACTGCCGGGCGTGTAAAGCCCGCCCTCGGGCCGACCACCTGTTCGAGGCAGCCAAGGGCCGAATCCCCAATGGCCTGGCCGAGATCAACGCCGCCATCGAGGCCAAGGAGCTTGCTTGCCCCAAGTGTGGGGGCAAGGACCTCACTGCCGCCCGGCCGTTCAACCTTATGTTTCGGACCACCGTGGGCGCTGCCGCCGACGAAGACACGGGACTTGCTTATCTGCGCCCCGAAACGGCCCAGGGCATCTTCGTGAACTTCGGGAACGTTCTGGACACGATGCGCCGCAAGTTGCCCTTCGGCATCGCTCAGGTGGGCAAAGCGTTCCGGAACGAGATCACGCCCGGCAACTTCACCTTCCGAACGCGCGAGTTCGAGCAGATGGAGATCGAGTACTTCGTTCGCCCCGGGGAAGACGAAGCCGCCCACAAGATGTGGATCGAGGAGCGACAGAACTGGTACCTGCAGCTCGGCTTGTCACGGGACCGTTTGCGGGCCCGGGCCCAGGGCCGTGACGAGTTGGCCCACTATGCCAAAGGGTGCGTCGATCTCGAGTACCGTTTCCCTATGGGATGGAGCGAGCTCGAAGGCATCGCGAACCGTACGGATTTCGACCTCAAGGCCCACAGCCGCACGACGGAAAACCCCGACGCTCTCGGGGAGCTCACCTATTTCGATCTCGAGACGAAGCAACACATCGTGCCCTACGTGATCGAGCCCTCGGCCGGCGCAGATCGCGCCACCTTGGCGTTCCTCTGCGATGCCTACGAGGAGGCGCTGGTCAAAGAGCTGCCGGCCGACCTCGTAGACCAACTCAAAGCTGGGGTGGAGAGCTTCGCAAAGTCGGTTGCAAAACGTGACAAACTCGACAGCGGCATCCGGGATCGTCTGGCAGGCGCCGCCGAAGAGGTGGCCAAGGACGTTTCGGGCCAGTTTGGTGCCCTCTGTGGACTGACCGCTGACACCGAGGCACAGAACATCGAGGTCATGAAGAAGCTGAAGGGGCAAGTGACGAAGGCGGCCGAAGAGTACGCCCGTACCGTCCTTCACTTGCATCCCCGGCTCTCACCCGTGGCCGTCGCGGTGTTTCCCCTCAAGAAGAACGAGCCACGGCTCGTCGACATGGCGCGCGGTCTTCGGCGGGAGCTCCAATCGACGGGTCTGCGGGCCGTCTACGACGACACGGGCGCCATCGGTAAGCTTTACCGTCGGCAGGACGAGATCGGAACGCCTTGGTGCCTCACGGTCGATTTTCAGTCGCTCGAAGACCAGACCGTCACCCTGCGCGATCGCGACTCGATGCGCCAGGAGCGTCTGCCGGTCTCTGATTTGCCGGCCGTCCTATCGGGACGCATGCGCTGAATCTCCTGCTGTGAGGGGGACCCGCTCCTTTTCGCGGTGCCTGGTCTCGCAGGTCGCGCAGCGACCGCAGGCCAGGGCATCGCGGAGAGAGCGGGGCGCAGGATGAAGGGAGAAAGGCGTGTCTTCTTCATCATGTCGCGCGCTTCCTTCTTTTCTTCCGCGCGAAGCCCTGGTAATACTGCGCGCGCGATGTCATCCGTCAGCAAAGACAAGTCTCCCTCGTCGAAAAAGTCCTCGTCCAAATCCGCCTCGGCGGCTCCTGCCAAGAATGGTGCCCAAAACGGCGCCAAGCACGCTGCCCGCGCCAACGGCGCCAAGCGTGCCGCAGGCAAGCCGAAGGCCACGAAGCCGGGCGCAACCGCCAGCTCGTTGAAGGCCGAGGCCCAGAAGCTCTCCAAGACCGTCAAGAAGACGGTCACGAAGGAGGTCAAGAAGCTCGGCGCTTCCGTTCGCGCCAGCGCTGAAAAGATCTCGACTGCGGTCAAGGTCAAAGCCGGCAAGCGCATCTTCTTCTTCGGAAACGGAAAGGCCGAGGGCAACAAGGAGATGAAGAATCTCCTCGGCGGCAAGGGAGCCAACCTCGCCGAGATGACCAACATCGGAGTCCCGGTTCCTCCCGGTTTCACGATTACCACCGACGTGTGCGTCGAGTTCATGGCGAACGGTCGGAAGTTCCCGAAGGGACTCGAAGATGACGTGAAGAAGAACGTCGCCCTCGTGGAGAAGTCGCTCGGCAAGAAGTTCGGCGACCCCAAGAACCCCTTGCTCTTCTCGGTCCGGTCGGGCGCCCGCGCCTCCATGCCCGGCATGATGGACACCATTTTGAACCTGGGTCTCAATGACGAGGTGGCGGCAGGCCTCGCCAAGGCTTCGGGTAACGAGCGCTTCGCCTACGACAGCTACCGTCGCTTCGTTGCCATGTACGGTGACGTCGTCCTGGACCTCAAGCCCGAGAACAAGGAAGACATCGACCCATTCGAGGAGTTGCTGCACCGCAAAAAGAACGCGGTGGGTGCCAAAAACGACTCCGACCTGTCGGCACAGGACCTGAAAGAGCTCGTCGCTGACTTCAAGGCCGAGATCAAGAAGCGCAAGGGCGTCGACTTCCCTCAAGATCCCCACGAGCAGCTGGCGGGTGCCATCCGGGCCGTGTTCAATTCATGGGAGAACCCTCGCGCCAACGCGTACCGCAAGCTCAACCACATCCCCGCAAGCTGGGGAACTGCCGTCAACGTGCAGGCGATGGTCTTTGGCAACAAGGGAGAGAAGAGCGCTACGGGCGTGTGCTTCACCCGTGACCCTGCGAGCGGGGAGAACGTCTTTTACGGCGAGTTCTTGATCAACGCCCAGGGCGAAGACGTGGTGGCCGGCACCCGGACGCCCGCCAAGATCGTTGAGCTCGAGAAGTCTTTTCCGAAGGCCTACAAGCAGCTCTACGACATCCGCAAGAAGCTGGAAAAGCACTACCGCGACATGCAGGACATCGAGTTCACCATCGAAGACAGCAAGCTCTTCATGCTCCAGTGCCGCAGCGGCAAGCGGACCGGCCTTGCCAGCGTGCGGATCGCCGTCGAGATGGTGGAGGAGAAGCTGATCAAGAAGGAAGACGCCGTTCTGCGTGTGGAGCCTGAGGCTCTGAACCAGCTGCTTCGTCCCGTATTCCAGCCCGCCGCAAAGGTTCAGGCCGTCAAAGAGGGGCGTCTCTTGGCCAAGGGCTTGCCTGCGGGGCCCGGTGCCGCCACGGGCCGCATCGTCTTCTTTGCCGAGGATGCGGTGGAGTGGGCCGCCAAGGGCGAAGCCGTCATCCTTTGCCGGCACGAGACCTCTCCGGAGGACATTAGTGGCATGCACGCCGCGGAGGGCTTCTTGACGTCCTTCGGTGGCATGACCTCCCACGCCGCACTCGTGGCGCGGCAGATGGGCAAGGTGGCCATCGTGGGCTGCGACGCCGTCAGCTTCGACTATCGCGCCCGCACCATGACGGTCGAGTCGGGTAAAGGCAGCACCAAGGTCTTCAAGCAGGGCGACTGGGTCTCGCTCGACGGATTCGCCGGCGAAGTGCTGGAGGGACGGGTCGACACCACGCCTTCCGAGGTGATTCGGGTCCTCATCGAGAAGGACTTGGAGCCCAAGAAGGCGCCGCTGTTCCAGCAGTACGCCAAGCTCCTGTCCTGGGCGGACGGATTCCGCAAGCTGCAAGTCAGGACGAATGCCGACCAGCCGGACCAGGCTGAAGCGGCTGTGGCCTTCGGCGCGCAGGGCATCGGTCTGTGTCGCACGGAGCATATGTTTTTCGGTGAGGGCAAGATCGAGCCCATGCGGGAAATGATCGTTGCTGAAACCGAGGAGGAGCGTCGCGCCGCTCTCGACAAACTCCTGCCTTTGCAGCGGGAGGACTTCGCGGGTCTGTTCCGTGCCATGGGCAAGCTGCCCGTCACCGTGCGCACGTTGGATCCGCCTCTGCACGAGTTCCTTCCCCACGACGAAGCTGGCCAAAAGGAGCTCGCGAAGATCTCCGGCAAGAGCCTCGAGCAGATCAAGAGCCGGGTCGCGGATCTTCACGAGTCGAACCCCATGCTGGGCCACCGTGGCTGCCGCTTGGGTATCTCGTACCCCGAGATCACCGAGATGCAGGCCCGGGCGATCTTCGAGGCCGCCTGTGACGTGGCCGACGAGGGCATCGATGTGGTCCCCGAGATCATGATTCCTCTCGTGGGTACGAAGAAGGAACTCGACCTCCAGACCGACTTGGTTCACGAGATTGCCAAGGAGGTCTTCAAGGCGAGAGGCCGTAAGGTGAAGTACCTGGTGGGAACGATGATTGAGGTCCCCAGGGCAGCCGTGACCGCCGACAAGATCGCCGAAACGGCCCAGTTCTTCTCGTTCGGCACCAACGACCTCACGCAAACCGCGTTCGGCTTGTCTCGTGACGACACGGCGAAGGTGCTGGCCACTTACAAGGACAAGGACATCTACGCGGTGGATCCTTTCGTCTCGGTCGACCGAGAAGGCGTAGGGGCTCTCATGAGGATGGCAGTCGAGCTGGGCAAAAAAACCCGCCCCGACATCAAGCTTGGCATTTGCGGCGAGCAGGGCGGTGATCCATCCTCGGTGGAGTTCTGCCACCAGTTGGGATTGAACTACGTCTCTTGCTCACCTTATCGATTGCCGATCGCACGGCTGGCGGCGGCCCAAGCGGCTCTCAAAGAAGCCAAGCGCTAAAGAGCGCGAGGCATCGAGTTACCGCCAAGGTCCCGTCCAAGTCTGAACGTAAGCGGCCCCGGCCGCACATGAAACCAAAGCTCATGTCATCGTTGGAAGCCCTCACCCCTGGCCGCGACGCCGGGGGCGGGGCAGGGGCCTTCGAAACGAAGCGTGCTCGGCCGGTCTGGGCCGGTGCGCGCCGGCATCGGGACGTGCGCGCCGTCTCTTTGCCCCTGTCCCTGCCTCTCCTTGCGGCGGTTCTGCTTGGGCTCACGGCTCCGGCGTGCTCGTTGGGAGGGGAGAGCGGCGTGGCTCCGCCGCTCAACCGCATCTTCCTGCCGACGGGCCTGTCCGTGTCGTCGTCGGGCCGGTGGATGGCCGTGGTCAACTCGAACTCCGACCTGCGCTACAGCTTCGGAACCGTGCTGCCACTCGACCTGGACGCCGCGGAAAAGGATCGTGCCGAGTCGTGGCAGGACTGCCCTGCCGTCGACTTTCGTCCTCGCGAACCTAAGGAGAGTTACTGCTGTCGAGACCTGCTCGACCGTCGGGTACTCAACTGCGATGAACGCCCCTACGCCAGGTCGAGCCAAACGGTGCGCATCGGCAGCTTTGGTACGGAGCCCACGGTGCAGCGCTTCGTGCGCAGTGGCCGGGTGGTCGATCGCTTGTTTTTCGGCGTGCGTGCGGATCCGTCCATCACCTTCGTCGACTTGACGGAAGAGGGCGACCAGATTTCGCTCCGCTGTTCGGGGCCCGTCAACGGAGCTGAAGCGCCCCGTGCGAATGCGCGCTGTGACGAAACCTACAGGGTTGAGACCGGCACGCTCGAGGGCCAGTCCGTCAATCTGCCCGAAGAGCCCTATTCTCTCCTCTTCAACCCGTCGCTGGGTGTTCTTTACGTCGGCCACCTGTTCGGCGGCTTGTCCGCCCTCGATGTTTGTGGCCCGGGTGACGGCCGAGTTCCCCGGCTGGCGGCGGTGCTTCGCGGCGTTTACGGGGGTGAGAACAGCACGGGCGTTACGTCAGTCACGTTGGCGCGGCCGAGTGATCCTGCGGCGCCGGTCTTCGCGACCGCACGCCAAGGATTCAACCTTGGTCAGGTGGTATTCCGCTCCCCCGCGTCGGCCTCCGCCTGTACGGAGGGCCGGGACCTCACGCTGGTGGCGTCGGCGCCAACGGCGGCGGCAGCCTTCATCCCGCGCGGCTCCGAAACGCGCGGTCTCGTCTTCCAGCCCGAGCGCCAACGAGCCTTCATCTTGCACCGAAACTCCGGCGGCAATCCTGCAGCTCTCGTCCGGGCGGACATCAGCGACGCAGGTGCGGGTCGGTTCACCTTCCGGCCAACGGAGACAATCGACGTGTGCTCGGGACCCGCGCAATTGGCCCTTCACGATGGAGGGCGGGGGGCCCGCCTCTACGTGCCCTGCTTCGATTCGGGCCAAATATACGTTGTCGACCCCGACCTCATGGTGGTCACGAACATCGTCGAGACGGGTCGAGGGCCCGCTTCGGTGACCTTCGATCCCTCTGATCCCGGTCTGGCTTACGTGGTGGGCTTCATCGACAACAACGTGTCCGTGCTAGACCTGCGGCCGGGGAGCCCCACGGAATTGCGCATCATCCAGCGCATCGGTTTTCCCCGAACCAGCAATCAGCTATGACGACCCGGCGAGCTCGCGCATTCTCCTCAGTTGACGTTCTTGGCTTGGGTCTCGTCGCGTGGAGCGTCGTGTCCTGCGGACAGCAGCCCGTGGTCGTTCCCAGCCGCACGCTGGATCGCCCGACCGACATGGCCTTCGTTTGCTTGCAGGCAACCCCTGCGGGGGCGGCGTCCCTGGTCACGGCACGCCCCGCGAACGCTTGTCCCACGGCGCCCCAACAAGGTGATGCGCGTTCTCAGTTCTTCGCGCCCCGCACGACGGCCGCGGTGGGGCTAATCACGAACTCCGCGCGAGGTGAGCTGGGGGCGGTGGACTTCGATCGCAAGCGCGTCGTGGACCTGGACGAAGCCGTGCCGGGCTTCACGATGCTTCCCGTGGGGCAACTTCCCGAATCCGTCGCGGTGAGTTCGGATGGGTGCAAGGCGCTGACCGCGAACCGAGGCTCTTGCGATCTGAGCGTCGTCGACAACACACGCCTGCTGGCGAACCTCTTCGACGAGGGGGAGCCCAGCACGGGGCGCGGGCCCGTCGTGAACGACGTATCGGTGATTACAGATAGCGGCCCTCTGCGGGCTCGCCCCGGCACGGTGGCTTTCGTTCCTGAACCCACGGCGGCGCTGAGCGGCGCCGTCAACGCGTGCCAGATCGCGGGCAGCCTGGCCCTGGGCCAGGATGATGTTCGACCTTGGCAAGCGGTTGTAACCTTTCCGACCTGTGGCTTGGTTGCGCTCGTCGACGTGCCCACGGGGCGCTTGGTGGATAGTGTCTACGTACGTCCTGACGGCGTTGTACCCGCGGGAACGAACCCTGAGTGTCCGGCTGAGTGCGGAGGGCCCGTGGCGTCCGGGCCCGATGCCAGCCCCGGGACTGATGCCGCCCTCGACGGCGACGCCGCTTTCGGCGGCGAGGCAACCCCGGGGCGGGTACGTGTCGAGGCTCTGAGCTTCTTGCCGTATCTGGCCCCCACGGACGGCCGTGCGGCTCAGCGGCTCTACGTGGGCGGTCGGAACGCCGACCTTTTGGTGCCACTCGAGGTCGAGGACGGGAGGCGGCTCGTGGCGCCGCGGCCCCCGCTTCTGCTGGCCGAAGGGGCAGGGGGCGTGCTGCGCGTGCGTCCCTCCGTGGACCCTTTCCAACCTCCCGAAACCCCGTGGGTGGGCGATCTCGGAAGGTTCGTTTACGTCGTGACGGGTGATGGAACGGTCCGCGTCGTGGATGTTTCGGCGGCGCTCGCAGGCACGGGACGCGAAACCGAGTGCGACGCGAACGTGGATACGGCTGTTTGGGCGCAGAACCCGACTTTACCGAAAGGCTGCGCTCTGGTGGCGCTGGGGTTGCCGAGGGTCATTGGGGCCCGGGGGCCAGGCCTCGCCTCGCCACCGCTGGCCGCGGGGGTCGACCTTCCGCGCCCGGCGGCGGTGGACGTGGCCTTTTTCGCGGCCAGCCCGGGTGTCCCTGAATCTGAGGTAGGGCGTGGTCTCAATGGGGCGTTCGCTTTGGTGATGCTTTCGAATGGGGACCTCGTCGTGGTGAACGTGGATTCAGGGCAGTTGGTCTCTTTGGACCCCGCGGTTCCACCCACGAAGCCGCCCGCACATAGCATCCGTAACGGTCTCAACTTCGTCACCCTCGAAAGGGGCGGCGGTCGGCCTCGGGTTCAGGGGCAGCCTACCTACGGGCTCTCGACGAACGATCTTCCCTTTGCGACGAGGCCGCAGCTCTCCCGCACGCTGGTTCCCCGTATCGAAACGTTTCCGGGCGTGGAGGATCCCTATTGCTCGCCGTTGGCGGCCCTCGGAACGCCTGTGGATATCGCGGCCTGTTTCCCCCGCCCCAACGAGACCGTGGGGCAAAGCTGGGCGATCATCTGGGAAGGCACCCTTCCTGGCACGCGTCGGGTCACGGGGCGCTTCCTGCCTCCGCCGGCAGCGTCACCGGCCGCGGTGGGGCTGTGGGACGATGCCGGGGCAACGTTCTGCGCCGCGGGCGTCGAAGGCGACGATCGCTTGCAGCTGATTGGTTGCGAGGTGGACACGGACTGCGGCTCTGCCGAGGTCTACCGGTGTGTGCCGTCGGTGGCCGGGGCAAGCGGCCTTTGCGCGCGGAGGGAGATGGCGGCTGCCGTCGAGGCGAACTGTCAGAGTTTTCTGCTCAGCCGGCGTCGTTATCTCGTGCTCGAGGCCCGCCCGCAGCAGCTGGTCCTCGGTTTGGCACTCGATGAGTTGCCGCGGCCGTCCTTGCTCGCCGATCCCACGGTGCCGGGTGGCGCACGGCCAGGGCCTTGCGCGAGCGATGCCGATTGCCGACCTCCCGGTGCGCCGGAGGGGTATGTCTGCACCGCGGCCACCCCCGGCAGCGGCCCCCGTTGCTTGATGCCCTGCTCGGACTCGCCGTGCCGGCCCGGGTTCGTTTGCGAGACGGTGGAGGGGGGGGCGCGTTTTTGTGCCGAGGCGCCGGCATTCGTTGATCCAATCTGTCTCGCCGAATCCAGCGTGTACCGGGTGCAGGCCGGGCAGTCGTTTCTCGTCCAGGGCAGCTTCAGCCCTCGCATCGAGACCTCGGTGGAGACGGCGGGGGTGTGCCAAGCGAAGCTGACCCGAGACAGCCGTGCCGTGAATCGCATCCCTTTTGCTGCAGCGGCTTGCAGCACGCCGCCCGGGCCGACATGGCAGGCGCTTCGGCAAGCGCCCAACGCCATGAACGGCTGGCCCAACCCCTGTTTGTATGTGGGAACCAATGCCGATGCCGCCCAAGTGGGTGACGACCCAGCGGCCTTGCATGTGAAGGCCCTCTTCGAGAACGCAGACGCGCGCTTCATCTTGACGAATCTCGAGCAGCCCTTCGGAGACGGAGCCAACGTGGCGTTTACGGTACGAGGCGGCTTCTCGCCAGATGCCGTCATCGTGGGGAGTACCTTCCCTGAAATCGCCGTGCCCACGCGCCTTCTGCGTGGGCCCGGATTGGTGCCGGCCGCGCGCAACGACACGGGCACCGCCGTTTATCCCTACGTATACATGGTCGATAGCGGTCGCGTGGGGAGCAACCAACGAGGCCAGATCCTGCGCATCGACACCCGACGTGCGGGCTTCGACACAGCACGGTCCTCGAATTCCTTCGAGGTCCAGTAAGGCTGTACGACCCTGGTGCCGATGCTCCGGATGCCGCCTGGGGCGTCTAAGTTGACAAACCCCTCTCAGAGGGCGATCAACTACATGTAGGATTGAGTCGCTGAGCGTCCCCGGAACCTCCCGGCCACGTGCGAATTTTTGGGAACGGGACGTCTACCGGCGATGGTAGGCGGAGCTGGAAGGCACGAGGAACCACAATGCGATACACTGCTTCCGCGGCGATGGAGGATCGAACCCTGCGCGACGTCGAGCGCTGGAAGGACAAGATCGAGATTCGCCTCGACAACCGCCAGGTATTCTTCCTGTTCTTCGGAAGTGCGTTAGTGGCCTGCTTGCTCTTCATCTTGGGTGTAGTGGTTGGCAAGCGGCTGGAATCCCGAGGACGGGCGGCTTCGCCCGAGATCGAAGACCCCCTCGCTCTTCTGGATAGAATCGCGGCCACCCCGGGTGTGTCCGAGGAAGGGCTCACCTTTCCCAAAACGTTGATTCAAAGCGGTACAAAGCCGAAGGCCACGCGCGGAGAACGTGCGCAAGCAGTCCCCCCGCCGGTGCAGAAGCCCGCAAGGGCCGAGGAAGCTCAAGTCGAGGGGCTCGCCAGGGCGGCGGACGTGACCGAAAGTCCTGCGTTGCCCCCGAAGGTGGCCCCTGTGGCCGAAAAGCCCGCACCTACGCCAGCGGCCCCGCAGGCTACGCGCCCCGAGCCGGTTCGCGAGGCTGTGGCCAAACCAGAGCGTCAGGCGGGGGCGCCCGAAGAGGCTCCCGCCCGGGGGGCCGAAGCGCCGAAGTCGACGAAACCCGAGCCTGAAGCGAAGGGGAAGTTCACGCTTCAGCTGGCGTCCTTCCAGAGCCGCGAGGAGGCGGAAGCGTTCATGGGCAAATTCGCGGGAGAGTCTGCCTTCCTCGTCAGCTCCGACATTCCAGGCAAAGGCGTCTGGTTCCGCGTGCGGCTCGGGAACTACGCCACGAGCGAAGCTGCGATGCAGGCCAAGGCTGACTTCGAACGCAAGCATCACCAGATCGCCTACGTCGCTCCCCGCTAGTGGCCGCTCATGCTGCCCGACCGCGATCGGAGCTTTCGGAGCGTCAGAACATCAGTCCCACGTTGAAATGAAGTCGGCCTAAGCGGCTGTCCCCCGGTCCCGGATCGAGCGGCCAGGCCCAGGCGATGCTCAAGTCGCCCACAGGGAGCTTGAACACCAGAGGCGTGATTCCAGCGCCGTGCCGAAAACGACCGGCGCGCACGGCTGCGAGAGAGTCTTCGACGATGCCTGTGTCCAGGAACACCCCCGCATAGAGCGGTCCGGCGAGCTGCACCTGCAAGTCCAGGTTGCTGAGGATGCGAAGGTTACCTCCGAGAGGGAAGTACTGGACCAGAGTCAAGCCGTTGGCCACGGGGTATTCGCGCACCTCGGTTCGGGCGCGGTCGAATTGATAGCCCCGAAGGGTCGTGTCGCCGCCGGCGGCAAAGCGTTCCACCTTGGGCAGGAGCGTCGAGCCGTCGAGGGGAACGCCTTGGGCGTAGCGCAAACCATGGCGGAGCGACCAGCGGCGCGACAAAGGCACCACCGACAGGCTTTGCACCTGCACCTTCACGAAGGTGTTCTCTCCCAGGCCAAGGGACAGGGCAGGGGTGGCCAGCTCGGCGAAGCCACTCAGTTTGAAGCCCTGTTGCGGGACCAGCCGGTTGTCGAATTGCAGGTACTCGAAGCCAACGCCCGCGGCGCCCACCAACGCGCTGATGCGGGCCGTACGGGCGTTTTCGTCGGCGCCCGAGCCCCGAACCAGAAACTCCGTGCCGCTGCTGTCTCGAAGCTGGTACCGGGCGAAGCTATCGAAGCCGGGAAAAAGCTGGCGGAGGATCGTCACTGAGGCCGTGCCCACTCGGGTGTCGCCGAGCCGCTCGGTTTCCCGGGCCAGGTAGTCGGCGGCCAGCTGGAGGCGAAAGAGCGTGCCCGCAAGCCGGGGATCCTCAAAATCTGCCGACAGGCTGCGAAGGTTCTGGCCCCACCGTCCCGTCGAGCGCAGCAGGTAGCCGCGTCCCAGGAGGTTGCCGTGGTCGTATCCGCCAGAAAAGTATAACCCCAGGGGAAAGGTCGCTCCCGGGGCCTTTTGGTCTGTGGAGCCGCCTACACCGAAGCGAAGGACCCCGTAATGATCGTGGCGTTCCTGGACCTGGATGACCATGGGCACGGTCTTCAGGCCGGCCTCGAGACCCGGAAAGGACACGGGGCTCGCGTTGGTGAAGTATTGAAGCAAAGCCAGGTTGCGTTGGCCACGCTCGATCGTGGTGGTCGTCAGAACGTCGCCGGGGCGGGTGGTCACCCATTCGAGGATGGTCTCGTTCCGGGTCAAGAAGTTCCCCCGGATGAAGATGGGCCCCACCTTGACCCTCGAACCCGGCGCCAGGAACCACGTGATCTCGCGATCGTTGCCCCGGGCTTCCACCTCCGATACGGCTGCTCCGTAGGGGTGGCCTTGGTCACGCATGAGTCGCTCGAGCGCCCTCTCGTCGGCTTCGAGCCGCCCGGGTACGAACCTTTGGCCTTCGCGGGTCAGGATCGAGCCCGCCAACACTTCGTCCGTCCACGGCAGGGGAGGCGCGTGCGTGGCCACGAACGTGACCCGGGTCACCTTGAGCACAGGGCCTTCAGTGATCGTGAACCTCACGAACAGGGAATCCGTGTCCCGCCAAAGCTCCTGGTCGTCTTCGCTCTCCAAGCTCTCGAGCGGGCGATAATCGCCTTCGCGAGGCGCGACCTCGACGGTCACCTTGGTGGGGCCAAAGCCACTATCGGTGTAGTGATCCCGTAGCCGAAGCGCATCGTTTTCGAGCTGTCGTAGCGAGGCGTAGCCGCCTCCGCCAAGACCGAGATGCCCGTACCACGGAAAGGGCTGAACACCCACGACGCCCTGAAGGCGCTCTGTCGAAAGCGCGCGATGGCCTTTGAAAGTCACCTGCTTGACGCGGATGCGGGGCCCCTCTTCGATGGTGAAGATCACGCGTTCGAGATCCTCGGGGCCTTTTTCCCTCCGCGCCGAGACCTTCACGAGCATGTTGCCGCGCTGCCGATAGAAACTGGCCAGCGCGCCTCGGCTCTCCGCCATCTCGTAGTCGTCGAAGACGCCTCGCTCGAAGAAGGTGAGCTGGTCTCGCAACTCCGCGTCGGCGCAGCAGTCATTGCCTTTGAACACCACCTGTACCTTTTTGAACGGCTCGATGAGGAGACGGAGGGGCACGTTGTCTCGGCCGGTGCGGGCGGCGGCCTCGGGATCGAAGTCAGGCAGAACACGGGCGGCCGGGTAGCCCATCGTGCGGTAGCGCTCCACGAGCTTCGCGGTGTCGAGCCGCAGCTGTGAGCGCGTAAACGGACTCTCGTCGAGCCACAGCAGATACCACTTGTAGTGCCGAAAGATCTCTTCGATTTCGTCCTTCGGCACCAAGTTGGGACCGTCGATGGTGATGGGTCCCACCGGGTAGTCTTTGCCCAGCTCGAGCCGCACGTAGAGGTTCACGGGTGAAGGCCGTCGGGGCGTGCTGTCGAGCTCTATCCTTGCCTTTGCGTCGAGGTATCCCTGCGACTTGAGATACGTCTCGATGCGATCGATCTCGTCGTGGAGCCAAGCCTCCCGCAAGGCGCCCTCGGGGGGAAGGGACTGCCCCGGGCGTAGGGACAGGCGGCGAATGATCTCGTCCTGGCGGAGGGGCCAGTTCCCCTTGACGAAGATGTTGCGCAGGCGATCGTAGGGCGTGAGCGTCAGACGTAGCCATACGGACCTGCCTGCCGGGCGCAGCTCGATCTCGACGCCGTAGCCGATGGCGCCGAGAGCCTTTTCGATGCGGGGGATCGTGCCCACGGGCGTGCCCACGGCGTCGTAGTCTCCCGAGACCACGAACGGACTGCCGAGCGGAGACCAGGCCTCGAGCAGCGCCTCGAGGTTGGCCTTTGGGTCGATGAGATCGCCTTCGATCTCGAAGCCCGCCACGGTCGCAGGCGGGGCGGCCGGCTCGGCCTCGGCGGGGGGCGCCTCGAGTGCCGGCGCTGCGTCTGCAGCGGGTTGGGCGCGCAGTCCGCCGGGCGCTGGCGTGAGCAGAGCCGCGAGACAGACTATGAAGGGCACACGAGGCACAGCGGGACGGGAGGCTACGGCAGGTCGAAGCGCACGGGCCACTCGACGAAGACTTCCATGTTCAACGAGCGGTTGGTTTCCGTGATCCCCTGTTGGGGCAACACCAAATACTCTGCGAACGTTCGGAAGGAAACAAAATCTGCCAGCCACACGCGGCCTTCGCCCCGGGCTTGCCGTTGCCCCTGGAAGCCTTGCAGGTAGTTGAGCTGCAGCCGCAGGTAGCGGCCCGCACGACCGAACACACGCACCTCGACGCCGTCCGGACCGATGGTGGGACGGAGCTGAAGCTTGTCTCCCGTGAGCAGACTGAGGGTGTCGCTGATGTAGGGCTGCAGAAGGTTGTCGACCAAGTCGCGTGTCACGTTGCCGGCCATCTGGAATCCGGTGTCGAGGTTGCGCCCCAAGTTGGGGCTGCTGGTGCCGAACCGAACGGAGGACGTCGAGGAGCGGCCCGAGAGCAGCAGGAGGAGGGTCTCGTTCTGATTGAGCCCCGTATCCGTCGTGGAGAAGGTGATCTCCGCTTGGCTCACGGGCCCCCGGATCCGCATGCGCACGTTGTGCTCGTTGCCGTCCGAGTCGGTGACCAAACTTTCTGCCTCGAGGTTGAGCTCGGGGGTGTTCTCGCCCAGGGTCTTCGTTCCCACGAAGACGATGGAGTTCGCCACAGGCACGAGGTCGAAGTAGCCGCGGGTGCCTGTCCCCGGAACCTTGAAGCGGCCGTCGGTGGGGAGGATGGCGCCGTCGAGGCGGGGATCGCCGGCGGTGCCGCCCACGTGCAGATCGACCACCGCGTAGATTTCGGGCGCCACGTTGTTCTGAATCAGGAAGGTGTCACCGATGGTGCGGACGCGCAGGTCGAGGCGCATGTCGTCGAGGAGGGGGTTGGGGGCTTGCCGGCCGTACGCCTCACCACGGAGTCGGCTCGAGATGGCCAGGTCGCGGATGGCCACGTCTTGCGAAAAGCGGCCGGTAACCACCCGAACGTCCCCCCGCAGCGTGAGTTGCTGTCTGAGATCGCCTTCGAGTTCGAGGTCGAAGCCGATGTCGTCCAGCGCGAAGACGCCGGGTGAGCGGTACGCCAAGCGCTCTCCCCGCACCGGCAGGCGCGCGTACTTCACCACGGGCTCGGGGAAGAGTTGCTGGAAGACGAGGCGTCCCGGTTCGGCCCCAGCGCCGCCAATCGTGATGACGCCTTGGTCGTCGATCGTGGCCCTGAGCTTGTCGATGCGGGCTTCGCGAGGGTTGACCGACAGCTCGGCGCTTTCCACGCGGATCAGCCGACCGAGGTCCCGCATGCGCAAGGAGACACCTTTGGTTTCGACCTTGGCGTCGAAGTCGGGCTCGGTCGGTGTGCCGCCTATGCGCCCCCGGAGCTTCAACTGCCCCTCGGCCTCCGTGATGGCCTTGGGTGCAAGGAGGGGCAGGATCTTGGCATCCAGGGTGCCGTCGGCTCCGATGCCGTAGCGGGTGACTTGGTATTTATCGTCGAAGGCGGCGCGACCCTGCAAGAGCAGGTGTGAGTCGCCCACTTCCACCACGAGCTTGTGGAGCTCGATGTCCCTGCGTCCCATCGTCACGCGACCCTGGGGCACGCGCACCGGGAGATCGAGCGTGGGCAGACGGATCTCCACCGGCAGCGCCACCGTCACACTCCCCTGGACCTCCGGCCGGTTCAGGGCCCCCGTCGCCCGGAGCGCCAAGGTAATGTTGCCCTCGGATCGCTGGACATGAGGTTGCAGCGCTGGGGCGAGCAGGGCCAAATCCAACTGGCCACGAACCACCACCTGATCGAGGCGTTCGCCCTCGAGGCGGCCGCTCAACTCGAGCACGCCCCCCGTGGTTTCGAGGCGTGTGGGCGCGAGCTCGATGCGATCGCCGCGCACCCGTGCCACGACGGGACCGTCGTTGCGGACCTCGAGGGGGGAGCCGCCTCCCAGCAGATCGTTGCGCGGGCGAGAGACCATCCGGAGCTGGTCGAGCCGGGCGTCGAGAGCCAGCGGCCGACCGGGAAGCAAGGCGATGTCCACCTGGCCGGAGACCCGGGCGTTGAACCCGACGCGCTCCGCGACTTCGGGCGCCAGCTCGTGAACGAGGAGGTCCTGGAACGCCAACTGGGCTGTCATGTGCGGTCCTGCACGAGCCAAGGCCACCTCGGCCTGGAGGTCGAAGCGGTCGAAGAGTCGTCCCGACACGCGGGTGCCCCCGCCCGGGCGGGGCGCAAGCGTGAGATGGGCGTCGCCAAGCGCGCGTCCGTCGAGAACGCCGCGGGTCAAGTCCACAACCCCGGAAACTTGCGGCGCTGCCGGCGAGCCCTTGATCTCGAGCTTTGCGTCGACCTTTCCCTCGAGCGCGGGCGCACTCTGTACGCCAGGAAGGTTGGCAAGCGGAAACCCGATGACGTGCACCGACCAGGCCATGGCTTGCCCCTTGTCCAGGCTCAAGCGACCCTCCAGCACCACGGCTCCGCCCACCTCCCGCTCGAGCCGGGTGGAACGCAACACCAGCTCGCGGGGACGTGCCATCACCTCGAAGCCACGGATCCGCCAGGTTTGCCCCAAGATCTCGAGCGTGGTGTCGGGGGGCAACTTCAACGAGCCCGTGAGCGCATCGGCGGGCCCCTTGGCCCAGCCTTCGAAGGAAAACTGGCCCGCCAGCTCGGGTGAAGCGAGGAGGGTGCCGAGATCCAGCCGGCGTCCCTGCACCTTCACGTCGAGCACCGGCGCTTTCAGCAGGTTTTCGAGGGAACCCTGAAACAGCCGCGCCTCGCCCGAAAGCGCGACGTGGCCGCCGAAGAGACCCCCTTCGAGCGCATCCACCCGCGCCACCCCGTCCTCGAGGCGGAACTTGGCTTTGAGGTTCGGCACGGCGGTCGTTTCGTTCAGCGCCACGCCCTGCGCTGTTGCGTGCCCCGCGATCCGGGGATTGTCGAACGAACCATCGAGGCGCAGCTCGAGCTCGAGCGGAACGAGGAAGCTGCGGGGGCGGGTTCAAAAAAGCGAGCGCTTCGGGCAGGTCACGAGCTACGGCAGACACAGTCACGCCGAGAAGCTTTTTGGCCAGCTGCACACGCCCGCGCAGCTCGGCGCTGGCGCCGGGGACGGCGATGCGGAGATCTTGGGTCTCGATGCGTTCGGGGGATGCCAGCACCACGCCGTCCAAAGTGGCCGAGCGGGGCAGCCCCGCGGCCTGGTGGCGCTGGATGGATAGATTCTGGAGGTGCACGCGCCCTTCGCTGCGCGCAAGGTCGAACGCGGCCTTGACCCGTCCGTTCACGCGCGCCCCAACTTCGGCCGCCAGGGCCCGTGGCACGAGGGCGTCGTTCATCACGTGCGAAAGGCGGAGGTCGGCGGTGGCCTTGTTGCCCACCAAAGCGGCATCCAGGTTCACGCGGCCGCCTTCGGGCACCTTGAAATGCAAATCCTCGACCTTCACCGACAGGGGTTCGCCGGCGGAGAAGCGCAACGACAAGCCAAGGTTTTCTGCCCGGGCTCCCCGGTAGCCCACGTTGAGCCCAGCCACCTCGCCTGCGATCGCGATCCGTGTGAAGGGCTCCGTCAAGGCGAGTTTCACGGTGGCTTCGGGACCTGACACGCTCAAGCCTTCGATGGCGTGGCCTTTCACCACAGCTGAAAGCGCATCGCCCGCTTTGTCGAAGGCGGCGCTCAGGTCGATGCCTGGAGGGGCATCGTCGTAGATGTGGGTGAAAAATCCCTTGCCGCTCAAGACCGAACGGCCCGTCCGCCCCGCTTCGACCTCGATGAAAATGTCGTTGGGCCACGCGCGTGTCGTGGCGACCCTCGCCACCTTCACGTCGTCGAAGGGCAAGATCTCGTTTTCCAGAATGCGAAGGTACCCCCCCTTCCTGGCGTGAAGCCGCTGGGCGTCCCATCCCACGAAAGACCCGTCGATGATCAGGCTGGCGTCACCGTGTACGTCTTCCAGGCGCAAGCCCCAGGCACCAGGAAAGTCGAACTCGGCGGTGAGGCCCTCGAGTCTGGCGTTCACGATCTCGAGCACGAGCCCCGCGTCCATGGGGGGGCTGGCCTCCGGGGATGGTCTGGAGGCAGGTGCCTTCGCCGGAGGAGGGGCCGGGGGCATCAGGGCCGCGAGAAACCCAATGGCCGTTCCATCCTTCGTGTCCCCGAAGCGCCAGTGAGACCCAGGACCGATCACCACGTCCAAGAGCCGCACCTTTCCGCCGAGGGCGGATCTCAGGGGCAGGCGGGCATCGAGGCGGCTGACGGACAACACGCGTGTGCCGTCTGGGTCGTCGATCGTGACGTCCTCGAGCACGAAGGGGGTAGGGGCGTCTGTGATGACGTCCCACAGTGCACGCGCAGGCCACCGGATCGCGCCCACCTGGATCTTCCCCGGTAAGCCGAGACCGGCCACTGTCTTCGTCACCAGGGCTCCCAGACGTGGCCCCTGAAGCAAAAGCACTGCGGCGACCACAGCGCCCCCGAGCGCCAGCGCCATCGTGGCCGCTGCCCCCTTGAGGAACCGCCGGCGCTTTCGTTTTGGTGGGGAGGTGGAGCTTTCGGGCACGAACGGCAGAAGTATCGCTTGCCGGCGCCAGGAGACCAAGCCGGCCGGAACGCAGATGTGGACTCCTTGGGACGCAGATCTCCCGCGCCGCGGGAAAGGCGGCCCCACGAGGGTGCCCCGCGGAGGCGGCCTGGTAAAGTGCTCGGCTCGCCATGCAGGGCACCCTCTACATCGTCGACGCCTACAACTTTCTGTTTCGCGCCTTCCACGCCATGCCGCCGCTCACCAACAGCCGCGGTCAGCACACGGGCGCCATCTTTGGCTTGTGCCAGATGCTGCTCAGGATCGAACGCGAACACGAGCCTTCCCATCTCTGCGCCGTGTTCGACGCCCCCGGGAAGACCTTCCGTGACGATCTCTTCCCCGCCTACAAGGCCCATCGGCCCCCGATGCCCGCGGAGCTCTCCGAACAAATCGCATCGGTGCCTCAGGTGCTGGCGGCCTTCGGAATCTCCACGTTGACGGTCCCAGGCGTGGAGGCCGACGATGTCATCGCGACGGTCACGAAGCAGGCTTCGGCTCGAGGTCTAAAGGTGGTCATCTGCTCGTCGGACAAGGATCTCATGCAGCTTCTGGACGAGTCGGTCTCTCTGCTCGACACCATGAAAAACAAGCTGCTCGGGCCTTCCGACGTCGAGCAAAAGTGGGGTGTGCCCCCGGCGAAGGTGGGCGATGTGCTCGCGCTCGTGGGAGACAGCGTCGACAACGTTCCCGGCGTGCCGGGCATCGGCCCGAAAACCGCCGCCGAGCTGATTCGCAGCTACGGCGATCTCGACGCCCTGCTGGCACGGGCAGACGAGGTCAAGGGCAAGCGGGGCCATGCTCTGGTCGAGTGCCGGGACGCGGTACGTCTCTCGCGGCGTCTCGTTGCCCTCAAAGACGACGTCCCTCTGCCGAAGCCGCTCGACGCGCTGGCACGCGTGGCACCCGACCGTGAGGCGCTCTACGGATTGTTTCGTGACTTCGAGTTTTCCCGGCTCATGGTGCAAAATGCGCCGCTCGCGCAGGCCGTTGCAGCTTCGCTCCCACCCGGGGGTGCGCCTCCGCAGGACCCGGCCCGCGTGCCCCCGCCGGAATCAGCTCCTCACTCGGAGCTTCACGCCCCGGCCTTGCCGCCCCTCATCGAGGTCCGCATCGTGGGCACCGCCTTCCCGCTGCCGGCCCTGGTAGAGGCGCTCGTGGGCGCCTCCGATATCGCAATCGTACCCTTTACCGACGGCTCGGACGCGCTGCGGGCTGCGTTGCTGGGACTTGGCTTCGCTTGGATGGAAAACGGGAGCCTCAGTCGGGCCTATGTTCCGGTCGCGTCGCGAAGCTCGTTGCTGTCACAGCAGGCGGGACTGGACGAAACGGTGGTGCTCGACGCCTTGGCTCCCCTGTTGGTGGCGGCGACCCCTCGGAAGAGGGTCCACGACGGCAAAGCGCTGGAGGTTCTCCTGGGCGTACGGGGCCTCGCGCTCGCAGGCGTCGGTTCCGACAGCCTGCTCGCGGCCTATTTGCTCGACGCCGCCCGCCCGAGCTACGAGCTCGACAAAGTGGCGCACGCCGAACGCGCCTGCGCAGCCGTGCCCCGGGAGCAATGGTTGGGAGCGGGGCGTACGGCCGTGGACGCGACCGACGTGGGGGTGGAGGTCGTTGCCTCGCATGTGGGAAGCGAAGCCGCCGCCGTGTTCACGCTCGGCGCCATCCAGGACCCAAAGCTCGCCGCATCAGGCCTCGAGCGGCTTTACCGCGACGTCGAGCTGCCTCTGTCACGCGTACTGGCGCGCATCGAACAGCAGGGCGTGCGTATCGATACGGGGTTCCTGCGCGCGCTGGCTCAAGAGACCGCCGCCGCGATCGCTGCGCTCGAGCAGGAGATCCACGCCATCGCGGGCGCCTCGTTCAACATCGGTTCCCCGAAACAGCTGCAGAAGATCTTGTTCGAGAAGCTCGCGTTGCCCGTGCTTCGCAAGACCAAGACCGGAGCCTCGACCGACGCCGACGTCTTGGAGGAGCTTGCCAGCCTGCATCCGGTTCCGGCCAAGATCTTGGAGTACCGCACCCTCACGAAGCTCAAGGGCACGTATCTCGACGCGCTTCCGGCGTTGGTGAACCCGCGCACGGGGCGCTTGCATACCACCTTCAATCAGGCCGTGGCCGCGACGGGCCGGCTGTCGTCGAGCGACCCGAATCTGCAGAACATCCCGATTCGAACGGAGCTCGGGCGTCGCATTCGGAACGCCTTCATTGCCGAGCCGGGGCACCACATCGTTTCGGCGGACTACTCTCAGATCGAGCTGCGCATCCTCGCGCACTACTCACAGGATCCTGCCTTTCTCGACGCCTTTCGGAAGGGCCAGGACATTCATTCCCGCACGGCGGCCGAGGTGTTCGCCGTTCCCCTCGAGGCGGTCTCGTCCGAACAGCGCCGCATCGCCAAGGCGATCAACTTCGGTCTGGTGTTCGGACAAACCGATTTCGGGCTCTCGCAGGCTCTGCGCATTCCCCGCGCGGAAGCCAAGGCCTACATCGAAAGCTACTTCGCCCGCTATTCCGGGGTCAGGACATACATGGAGCGGGCGATCGCTGATGCGCGCGCGAAGGGCGAGGCCAGCACCTTGCTCGGCCGCCGGCGTCCCATTCCGGAGCTGGCAGCCAGCCGAGCCCCTCAGCGCTCCCATGGGGAGCGGATCGCTCGCAACACACCGATTCAGGGCTCAGCCGCCGACATCCTCAAGCTCGCGATGATCCGGGTCGACCACGAGCTCGGTGCCTTTGCAGGAGCTCGGCTCCTTCTGACCGTCCATGACGAGCTCGTTTTCGAGATCCCGGACGCTCAGGTCGAATCGTTTCGTCCCTGGATCAAGGCGGCCATGGAGCAGGCCTACGTTCTGGATGTTCCCTTGGTTGTCGATGTAGGCTCTGGGCTTACTTGGGGCCAGGCCCACTGAGAGCTGTCGCTCGGACGGTGCGACGAGCAGCAAGTGGCGATATCCTAGGGAGGCATGAGCTTCCGGGCGTGGCTCGACTCCGCGAGGGCAGCAGGCCTTGGTCTGTTGGCCCCGGCACTTCTTGCCGGGGTGCCTGTGGGGTGTCGCGGGGAGTCGCGACCAGCGCCTGGGCCCCCGGCAGGCGGTGGGGGCCCCGGCGCAACCTTGGACCTTCTGGTCCCCGAGCTCTCCCTGCCCACCGAGGAACGCGCCGTGCAAGCGGTCGCGCCGCCGGTCACGGCCCCACCGCGCGCGTTGCGCCGTTGCTTTGACGACCTGCCGGTGTGGACCGAGTCTGCCGTGCCCGACCTGCTCGACCGCGCCGCTGCCTATTTCGAGGCCGACGACGCCGCAGGCGCACTGGCCTGTGCGGAAGAAGCCGCACGCCAGGCGCCACGGTCCATCGAAGCGCATCACGATCGGGCCGCGGCCCTGATGCGCCTGGGGCGCTTGGACGACGCCCGCGAAGCGGTGACCCTGGTTCTGGCGATGGCGCCTCAAGACACGCAGGCGCTCGAGTTGGCGGCGGACCTCTACGTCAACCATCTTGCGCCGTCATCTGAGCGTGCGGCCATTGGCCTTGCGTATGCGCGGAGAGCGAGTCGTGGTGCGGGGGGTATGCGCGCGCGCGTCGCCCGGGTCTCGCTTCTGGAGGGCCAGGCGCTCATTGATCTGGGGCAAGCCCATCAGGCCCTTCGACCGCTCAGCCGTGCGGTGGCCATGGCCGACGGCGACCTGCGTCCGGCGGCGACCTACGAGCTGTCCGTGGCTCTCTTCGAGCTGGCGCGCTTCGATGAGGCGCGCGAACAGCTCGAAGCGGTGCTCGCTCTCGAGCCCGATAACGCGCATGCCCTCTTTCACATGGGCCTGGTCCTCGAGCGAGCCGGTGCCCTCGTCGAAGCCGACGCGGCCTTCGCGCGGGCCTCAGAGCTCGCCCCCGACAGTTTTCCGCCTCTGCTTTTGGTCTCTCCGAGGGACTTCGAGGAACGTGTCCGCCAGGCACTCGCGGCCCTTCCGCGCGAAGCCCAGGAAAGTCTCCACGACGTACCGGTGGAGACGGCGGACCTGCCAGCCCTTGACGATCTCGTGGCAGAGTCACCTCCGCTGTCGCCAACCATCCTGGGCCTGTTCCGGGGCCTGCCCCTGGGGCGGCACGCGGGACCCCAGGTAGGCACGACCGCAGCCCGCACCAAAAAGGGCCGAAGCACGTCGGGTCGCGTGCCCCCTGGCATCACGGCCGCGGCGTCTCCTGCACAGTACAGCGCCCCGGAGCGCGCGATCTTGCTCTACCGCCGGAACCTGCTGCGCACCGCGCGAACGGACGCGGAGCTCGACGAAGCCATCGCACGAACCTTGCTCCACGAGGTGGGTCACCTTCAGGGGGAGGATGACGGCTCCCTGCGCGATCGCGGTCTAGAGTGAGCGAAGACCCAGATCGTCGATCGGGTCTTCGAAAGAGAAAAGCGCCCGCGCGCGCCCTCCGTAAAGGGGAGGGTGAGGCGTCGCAGGCGCCGACTCCCGGGCGAGGTCAGTTGCCCAGGTTGAGCTTTTCAGGCGCCTTGCCCTCGAGCTCGATCATCTGAGAGTCACTGGGGAGTACCGCGTTGCCCTCCATGAGCACCTTGCCCTCGGCATCCTGAAAGCGTTTGTGAGCGATGAGGCCGTTCGAGGCCGCGAAGCCCGTGACGGAGTTGATACCGAAGGTGCCGGTCACCACGTACATCTTGCCGGCTTCTGCCTTGAGCGGCTTCGGGCGGTCGGTCTTCCAGTCCTTGGTGGGATAGTCGGCGACCAGAAGGGCGCGTTCCTTCCTGCCATCGGGCGTGTCCGACACGAAAAAGTGCGGCTGGTCGCAGGGGCGGCACGTGGTGGCCTCTGCCTCGACGGCGGCCTTCTTCTTTTTGCTCGCGCGCTCGTTGCACTTGACCAACTCCTCGGGGCACTCGTAGACCTCGAGGAGGTAGGCCTTGACCTGAACGTCTTTGTCCAGGTACTTGCTCATGGACTTTCGCAGCCCGTACACCGAGAACTCACCCGTGTCGTACTTGAGCGGAGCCCGCTTGATGTCGTCGAAATTGGGCGAAGGGGGCAAATTCACCTTCACATCGGGAAGCGCTTCTCCTTGAGCCTGAGCCATCGGGGCCTTTAGGACCACCGGCAGGGCGCTCGTCAGAATGATACCTAAGGAAAAAAACGAGGTGTGTTTCAAGACGTTTCGCGCCATGCGGACTCAATCCTCCTCGATCACCAGTAACATGCGTGTCTTTCGCTTACAAGCGCAGGCTTCTGCGGGGGTAACCCGTCAATCGACTGACGGGGCTTGCCTTTGGGCGTGGGCCTTGGTTGGCATCACCTTGCTCGCCTTTCTTCCCCTTTTTTCGGGGTGCCGGCGGGGACGCCACGGGAAGTCGACCTCGGGAGTCCAGGCCCCTGTCGTCCGTGCGCCTTTGCCGGATCCTGGCGGTGAGGTGCTGGCCCGCGCCCTCACGCTGCCGTACCCGGAGCACTTTGCGTCCGAGGCCGACGCGCCAGCCTCCGGGGGGATCTTGAAGGTCCACCTCGACGTCGAGCCCCCGCACCTCAATCCGCTCATCGACAACAACCAGGCGATATCGACGGTGACGCACGGCCTTGTCTACGAGCCGCTCGTGACCTGCCGTGGCGATCGCCCCGCTCCGGGATTGGCCGAAACCTGGGACACGAGCCCTGACGGGCTGAGGCTCAGCCTCAAACTCAAGGATGGCGCGACATGGCACGATGGCCGCCCCGTCGCACCGGTGGATGTGCAGGCCACCTTCGAGCAGCTCCTGCGCAGCAACACGCGCCAGCCTCTCTTCAGGACGTGGCTGCGCGACGTCGAGGCGGTGGAAATCGCTCCCGACCGCACCATTCGCTTTCGCCTGTTGCGGCCCTCGCGACAGGCCTTGCATGCTCTCTGTGAAATTCCCGTTCTGCCCGCCCTCGCCGATCGGGGCACGGCCGCCGAGAAAGCCCAGCTGGCGCGTACACCGATTGGCAGCGGGCCCTTCAAGGTGGTTGGCTGGGAACGAGGCCACCGGATCAAGTTGGCGCGCAACGAGAGCTATCATGGTGTCGTGCCTCACCTCGGCGAGCTGTGGTTCGAGATCGACGGCGACGGCGCCCGCGCGATGATCCGCACGAAACGCGGGCAAATCGATATCCTGCCTCAGGTGCTACCGGTGCATTTCCCAGAGCAGCTTCAGCCTGCGGCCTTGGGCCCGCAGCTCGAGGTTTACCGGCTGCAACCCCTCAGGTTCGCCTACGTGGTCCTCAACACGCGGCGAGACCCTCTCTCCGACGCCCGGTTTCGCTGGGCGCTTTCGCGCCTGTGGCAACGGGAGCGGCTGGCCAAGGAGTTGCACGAGGGCCTCGCACGGCCCCTCGGAGGCCCGCCCTTTGGCGAGACCCCTGCCACGCCCTTTGACCGCGCGGCCGCGAGCGCGGCGCTCGACGACGCCGGATACCGGGACCTCAACGCCGACGGGGTCCGCGACCGCAATGGCGCGCCCATTCGGCTGACGTTTTTGCACGTCGCGGGATCGAAGATGGTGGCCAAGGAGGCCCATCAGTTCGCGCTCGAGTTGCGCCGCGCAGGGGTCTTGCTCGACGTGGTTGCGCTCGATCCCTCCACCTTCATGTCCCGTCTTCGCGAAGGTGACTTCGACTTGGCGCCCCTCGTGTGGGAAGGTGCCCCCGGGGAGGACCCGCGCGCCTCATTCGGTCCCGACGGCGTGTTCAACTTTGGGGGCTACCACTCGCCGCAGCTGCAAGGGCTGCTCGACGAATGGGTGCTGGCGCAAACACCGGAGGCCCGCGCCGAGCTGCGGGCGAAGTTGGCCCACCTGCTCGCCACCGAAACCCCCGCGATCTTCCTGTACCGCTTCGACACCCTCGCGCTCGTGTCCAAGCGGGTGCGCGGGCTCGCGGCCGAGGGTGACCGTTTCGATTATCGTCAGGTATGGCTCACCGAAGGCCGCGACGACCCGGGCGAATGAGGACGCGGAGTCCACGCCTCGGGTTCGGGCGGGTGTCCCTGCGCGCGATGGCCTGGGTGTCGCTGTCGTGGATCCTGGCTCCCGGGGCCGTCCACGCCGAACAGGGGCGCTGCCCAGGGCCGGTCGTGCGCGCCCCCGCGACGGCGTCCCCGTTGCCAGGGTGGAAACACAGCACCTACGACGGTGCGGCCGAGGCCGTTCGTGCAAACCAAGAGGCGGACGCGCTCGTGCTCGCCCGTCGTTACGACGAGGCGGACCGCCTCCTCGCGCGCGCGAGTGCGCTCGACCCCGGCTGGTTGATGCCGCGGTTGCGGCGCGCGGGTCTCCTCGTACGCAGAGACCGGCTCCACGAAAGCGCGCGGGTGCTTGGGGCGCTGCTCGAGGAGGGTTTCGTGCCCTACGAAAGGCTCTCGCGGGAGGCTGTCGACCTCGTGGCCTTGTGGGCAAGAGCCGACGAAACTGGGCTGTCTCCTTTGGTCAAGGAGGCGTCACGCACGTGGTCCGCGTACGTTCGCAGCGGTGTGCTGTTGGTTTCGCGCTTGCGTCCCGCCGTGAAGCTGGCATCCGAGGACGGCCCCTTACCGCTGCTCTTGAATCAGGAGGTCGTCTCGTGGAACGCAGAGACGGGGCGGTACTTCCAGGTCACAGCGGAGCGGGGGCAGGTTCTGGTGGCTCGGCCCACGGCCGACAACCGCGCTCTGCTGTTCCTGACGGCCACCCGCGTGCGGCGGCATCGCGGTTCGTTGCGCGCCTTCGAGGGCGTCGTGGTTCACTGGCTTTCCCTCGACGACTTGAACCAGCATCGAAGGATCCCTATCGCCGACCCCGTCGCCGTCGCCGCCGTGGGCTTCGCCGAGGACGGCGGTCCTACCGTGACATTCGAGAACGAGGGCCGTCGTTGGTCCTGGCCAACGGTGGCGGAAGACATCGGCGAACGTCAGGGCAGGGGAGGGCGGCGTGCGCCGGGCGGACGCATTCGGCTGACGGTCGACGGGGTAGGTCCCTCCACCCGCACGGTTGGAACGGGGCCATGCCGGATGCATCTCGAAGACGATCCCGCGAAGCGGCTTGGACCCACCGTCAAGGTGCGCGGCGTCCCCCCGCGGCGCTTGCCTTCCCCACATGGCCTGGCCCTTTTTGGACTGCCCCTTCCGGGCGAAGCTACGCCCCTTCCGTGAGGACCATGTTCGAAAACTTGGCGCCGGTTACATGTAGGGTAACATCGCCTAATGAAGCTCGAACGGCGTCACGGTCTTTTTGGCATTGCCCTTCTCGGTACGCTCCTCACCGCGGTCCTGCTGGCCCGAGGCTCTGTGGCGGCGACCCCCAAGCCCGCCCCGCACGGCGATTGGGAAGCGGTGTCCTATCCCGCCTTGGATAGGCTCATCGCTCAGCGCGCCGCTGACGCGCGTGCAAAGACAGCGTCCGCCCGTCAAACTCCCCGATGAAAGTCGTTCCGGGCGGGTGTCGGGGTGGGCCCGCAGTGGGGATGTTGGCGTAGGCGTTTACGTTTTGGCGATCTGTGTTACGGTCCCCGGCCGCGGCACCGTCCGCCTTTCGAATCAGGTGGTGACTCATGGCTAGAAATTTCCTTGTAACCGGCGGTGCCGGCTTCATCGGCTCCTCGCTCGCGCGCGCCCTGGTGCAGCGGGGCGACAACGTGAGGATCATCGATGATCTCTCGTCGGGAAAACGAGACAACTTGGCCGACCTGCAAGGCAAGGTCGAGCTCATCGAAGCCAGCATCCTCGACAACGGCGCGCTCGAAGCGGCCATGGCCGGGGTCGAGGTGGTCTATCACGAGGCCGCGCTTCCCTCCGTGCCCCGTTCGGTCGCAGAGCCCGTACCCAGCCACGAGGTCAATGCCACCGGCACCCTCAGGGTGCTCGAGGCCGCGCGCGCGGCCAAGGTGCGGCGGCTGGTGTACGCCGGGTCGTCTTCGGCCTATGGCGAAACCCCCACGCTCCCAAAGGTGGAGTCCATGCCGTGCTCTGTCTTGTCCCCCTATGCCGCGTCGAAGCTGGCAGGGGAGCAGTATTGCCAGGTGTGGAGCCACGTCTACGGACTCGAGACGGTGACCCTGCGTTACTTCAACGTTTTCGGCGCACGCCAGGATCCGAACTCTCAGTACGCCGCCGTCGTGCCCAAGTTCGTGACGGCCGCCCTCCGGGGAGAGTCTCCCGTCATATTCGGCGACGGCCTGCAGTCGCGCGACTTCTGCTACATCGACAACGTCATCGAGGCGAACCTCAAGGCCGCCGACGCGACGGGTGTGTCCGGCCAGGTGTTCAACGTCGCCTGCGGCCTCGCCGTCACCCTGCTCGAGGTGGTGAGCGCGGTGGGCAAGCTCCTCGGAAAAGACCTGGTCGCGCAGCACGCCGCGGCGCGGACCGGCGACATCAAGCACAGCCTGGCCGACATCACGAAGGCCAAGCAGATGCTGGGCTACACGGCCTCGGTGGACGTATACGAGGGTCTGCGTCGGACCGTCGAGTGGTACAAGGCGAAGGCCTCTGCGTAGCGTTTCGCTCATGAACAGCATGACTGGGTTTGGCCGCGCTACGGCCGATTCTTCCGCCGGCCGCGTGAACGTGGAGCTGCGATCGGTCAACCACCGGGCTCTCGACATCAAGGTGCGGGCCCGCGACGTGGACGGGGCGACGGAAGCGGCCCTCGTGGCAGCCGTCCGAAGCGCGCTTTTGCGCGGCTCCGTTACTGTCAGCCTCGACGTGGACAGCGGCTCGGGCGTGCTCGTGGACGAGGCCTACTTCAAAGGCCTGGCGGAGGCTGTGGAGCGGGTGAGGTCCAGCCTGGGCCTCATCCAACCCGCCAGTTTGGAGACCCTGGTCGCCTTCGCAAACTTGGTCCGGAGCGAGGGAGGGTCGGCCCGCCCGCGCATGTCCTGGGACGATGTGTCGCCCGCCTTCGCGGAGGCACTCACGCTCCTTCAGGGCAGCCGGCGTCGGGAGGGCGAGGCGCTCGGTCGCGACCTGCGGGAGCGCCACGGAAAGCTCGCGGAGCTTGCTTCTGCCCTCGAGGCCCGCACGAGCGGGGCGTCAGCGCGCGCCGTGAGTCGCCTTCGCCAGCGGCTTTCGGCCTTGCTCGAGACCCCCGAGTTTGACCCCCAGCGGCTCGCCCAGGAAGTGGCCGTTCTCGCCGACCGCAGTGACGTGACGGAAGAACTCGTGCGCCTGCGCGCCCATCTCGAACACC